>DKWG01000035.1 GCA_002491605.1 Ruminococcus sp. UBA7158 | reverse complement strand
AGCGATAGCTGAATACGGCGTATTTGACAAGCCCAGCAAGGTTGAGGGAAGAAACATCGTTTTATTCGTTTCACCCAAGCCGAATAAGTAATAATCGAACAATAAATTAAGGAGGATAAACTCAATGGCAAAAATCAAGGTAAAGACTCACTCCGGTACAAAGAAGCGCTTTAACCTCACCGGCACCGGAAAGGTCAAGTTCCAGCACGCTAATAAAAGACACCGTCTTGTTTCCAAGGATCACAAGGCTAAGAGAATTGCAAGAGGAACAGCTTATGCTTCTTCTGCAAATGTAGAAGCACTCAAGAAGACTATCCCTTACAAATAATATCACGGGTTGTAAGGACTTTAAAGAATCAAATATCGGAGGTAATAAATTATGGCTCGTGTTAAGGGCGCAATGATGACTCGAAAGAGAAGAAATAAAACTCTTAAGCTCGCAAAGGGCTACTGGGGCGCAAAGAGCAAGCATTTTAAGATGGCTAAAGAAGCCGTTATGAAGTCAGGCAACTATGCCTATATCGGAAGAAAGCAGAAGAAGCGTGAGTTCCGTCAGCTTTGGATTGCAAGAATTTCCGCTGCTGCTAAGATGAACGGTATGAACTATTCAACCTTCATGAACGGACTTAAAAAAGCTGGAATCACACTCAACAGAAAGATGCTTTCTGAAATCGCTATCAACGATCCTGCAGGCTTCACTGCAATCGTAGAAAAGGCTAAGGCTGCTCTTCACTGATATCAGCTTAATAAAACACGCTCTTAATCGGGCGTGTTTTATTTACTATTGAGGTTTATTTTATGAGTATAAACATATCAAGCAGGGATAATCCGCTTATCAAGCAATATATAAAGCTCAGAGAACAAAAAAAGCAGCGAGCCGCTGATAACAGGTTTGTTTTAGAGGGAGCAAGGATTATTTCTGACGCCATAAACGAAGGCGTAAATATAGATTTTGCTTTTTACACAGAGGACTCTGTTTTAAGATACCCTGACACCGTTGAGCGGCTTGTCAGTGCTTGCGGCGACAGGGCATACATTATAACACGGGATTTAGCTCAAAGACTCAGCGATACTAAAGGGTCGCAGGAGATTTTTTGCTGCGCCTTTGCTCTTGACAAAATTTTGTCTTTTGATAAAATAAATAATGGCGGTAAATACCTTGTGCTTAATAACCTTCAGGACCCCGGAAACGTCGGAACGATTTTAAGAACTGCCGACGCTGTCGGGGTAGACGGCGTGTTCTTATGCGGCTGCTGCGACATATATAATCCCAAGACGGTGCGCTCCACTATGGGGTCGCTCTTTAGAGTACCTTGGTGCTGTGATTATTCATACCCAAGCGTTATAGACAAGCTGAGGGAATGCCGTGTTAAAACATATGCAAGCGTTATAGATAAGCTTGCGGTTGACTTAAAGGGTCACGAATTTCCAAAGAGCTGCGCATTGGTCATAGGAAACGAGGGAAAAGGACTCAGCGAGGCTGAAGCCGCCCTTTGCGATGAAAGAATAACAATAAAGATGAACGGCAATATCGACTCACTCAATGCCGCAATGGCGGCAGGCATCTTCCTTTGGGAGATGACAAAGCGGTGAGCTTGATAGTCATCACGACACTGTGGAGGATATTGTGTACCCTGATTTAAAATACTGGGTTTGGCTCACGATAGCATACGGACCGGCAAACGCAAGAAAATGGAATTTTGTTTCGCACTATGCTTCTGTTAAGCACGCATATGAGTGTGTATTATCGGGAGATTTCAGATACGTTTTGCCGCAGGATATCAGAAATGTTCAGTCTGCGTCACTTGGCATGGCGGAAAAGCTTATTGAATATTGCATTAAAAACGGCATAAGTATATACTGCTTCGACGATGAGCATTATCCCAAGCGTCTGCACGAGATATATAATCCTCCTTCGGTGCTGTTCGTCAGAGGAAATATCGACGGAATTGACGACAGCGTTGTCATCGCCGCTGTGGGAACAAGGCGACCGAGCGAATATTCCGTAAGCGTGTCAACAAAAATAACCAAGGAGCTTTCGAACGCAGGAGTAATGATAACAAGCGGCTTTGCTGACGGACTTGACACATTGGCGTTAATGACCTGTCACAGCTCGGGAGGCAGGGCAATAGCGTGTTTGCCGTGCGGACTGAACCGCGACTATCCGAAGGACAGCGCAAGGAACAGAGCCGTGCTATGCGAAAGCGGAGCAGTTATCAGTGAGTTTTTCCCTGACGACGGATTGTCGGCAGCCTCCTTCAGAGCAAGAAACAGAGTTATATCCGGTATAAGCTTAGGAACAGTGATACTTCAGGCAGGAGAAGGAAGCGGAGCTTTGAGTACGGCGTCCTTTGCAGTTGCACAGGGAAAGGATTTATTCTGCGTGCCGCCGCATGAGCTTTATAATTCGGCATACTCAGGAGTCATACCTCTTTTGCGTGACGGCGCAATACCTGTCTTTGACGCAAGAGACATATTAAATGAGTATTACAGCGTATATGCCCACAGGCTTAATTTCAGCTCGGATATATACGGTCCGAAAAGCGAGCACGGTCTTTTTGCTGAGCCTGATGAATCGAAGCCGTTAAAGCCTGCGAAGACTTCGGAGAAAAAATCAATCAGACGCATTGATAAGGCTAATACCGTTAAGCAGGATATAATAGATCTGCCCGAAAATAAACGGCACATAATTGAGTATATAGAAAAAAACGTAGTAGTTGTTTTCGACGAAATAGCGGCTGAGTTTCCATGCGAACAAGAGCTGGATGTAATTTTGTCCGAAATGGAGCTTGAGGGATTAATTCAATCGCTTTCGGGAAACAGATATACTATTTCAAAATAAAGCAAATACATTTTCTGAGGATAATAAGTAATGTCAGATTTAATCATTGTTGAGTCACCATCAAAAATTCATACCGTTAAAAGAACGCTCGGCAAGGGCTACAATGTAGTTGCCTGCGTCGGACACGTTCGTGATTTGCCGAAATCCAAGCTCGGAGTGGATATAGAGCACGGCTTTGAGCCGACATATGTCGATATAAAGGGCAAGGAGAACATAATTAAGGACATAAAAAAGCTTGCAAAAAGCTCTGACCACGTTTACTTCGCAACCGACCCTGACCGTGAAGGAGAAGCTATTTCATGGCATTTAGCTACTATTTTAGGTCTTGATTTGAACGATAAAAACAGAATTACCTTTAATGAGATAACTAAAACCGGAGTTGAAGCAGGAATTGCCGCTCCGAGGTGTATAGACATGAACACCGTAAACGCTCAGCAGGCAAGACGAATTTTAGACAGAATTGTCGGCTATAAGCTCTCACCTTTTCTTTGGAAAAAGGTGAGAAGGGGACTGTCCGCCGGACGTGTACAGTCTGTAGCAGTGAGAATGATTGTCGACAGGGAGGAAGAAATTAAAAGCTTTGTCCCTGTTGAGTCTTGGTCAATCGATGCAAAGCTTTTGGCGTCCGCTTCAAAAAAGGCATTTTTAGCCAAGCTTGCAACTGTTGACGATAAAAAAGCCGAGTTGAAAACCAAGGCTGATGCCGACGCAATTTTGCAGCGGCTTGACGGCGCAGATTTTGTGGTGTCATCGGTCAGAAACGGTCAGAGGTCTAAAGCTCCTGCGGCGCCGTTTTCAACATCGACACTTTTGCAGGATGCGTCTCAAAGACTTAATTTTAACTCACGCCGCACAATGAGTATCGCTCAGGAGCTGTATGAAGGAATAGACATTGAAGGGATAGGCGCGGTGGGTCTTATAACCTATATGCGTACCGACTCCTTGAGGATTTCGGATGAAGCTAAAAATGCGGCTTCCGAATTTATCAGTAAGACATACGGTGAGGAGTATCTCCCGGCAAAGCCCAGAGTATATAAGTCAAAGGACAATATTCAGGATGCGCACGAGGCAATACGTCCGACTATGATAGACTTAACGCCTGAAAAGGCTAAAGCCTCACTCACAACTGACCAGTTCAAGCTTTACAGGCTTATATGGTCGAGATTTTTAGCGAGTCAGATGGCTGACTGCGTTTTAAACACAACTAACGCCGCTATAGCGGCTGAAGGCTGTGTGTTTAAGGCGTCGGGCTTCAGCGTAAAGTTTGACGGCTTTACAGCTTTATACGAGGAGTCCAAGGAGGATTCCGAGCAGTCCAGTATACTTCCGTCACTTGCTAAGGGAGATGCTTTGAAGGTTGCGTCATTAGACGGCGTTCAGCATTTCACTCAGCCGCCGGCAAGATACACCGAAGCTACACTTATCAAGGCTTTTAAGGAATACGGAATAGCAAGACCTTCAACCTACGCTGCGACTATAACGACAATTTTGCAGCGTTCATACGTCGAGCGAGACGCAAGGCAGCTCAAGCCGACATCTTTGGGAGAGGTAACGACTCAGCTTATGAAGGAGCATTTCAAGGACATCGTCGACGTAAAGTTTACAGCTGAGATGGAGACCTCTCTTGATAAAATAGAGCTTGGTCAGGTTGAATGGCGAGATACCATGGACAGCTTTTATAAAGGCTTTGATAAGGCGCTTAAGGATGCCGAGCAAAACCTTGAGGGCAAAAGGGTAAAGATTCCCGATGAGGCAACCGATCAGGTCTGCGAAATATGCGGTAAACCGATGGTTATAAAGCTCGGCAAATACGGTAAGTTTTTGGCCTGCACAGGCTTCCCGGAATGCACAAATACTAAGAAGATAGTAACCGAGACACCGGGAAAGTGTCCGTATTGCGGAAAAAAGGTCTTGCAGAAGAAAACGCAAAAGGGCAAAAAGTATTTCGGCTGTGAGGATAATCCAACCTGCGGATTTATGACGTGGGACACTCCGACAGCTGAAATCTGTCCGAATTGCTCATCAACTCTGTTTAAAAAGGGCGGAGCTAAAGGCAAGCTCATCTGTTATAAAAAGGACTGCGGCTATGAAAAGGATTTGGGCTGACAGCGTCGGTAAAGCTATTTATGCCTTTTGAATGAGACGATGGGCACTTGATTTTGAACTGAAGGAACGGTCAAAAAAATGGTTGTTAAGGTTATAGGAGCAGGGCTTGCAGGCTGTGAAGCGGCTTGGCAGCTCGCCGAGAGGGGTATTTCGGTTGAGCTGTACGAGATGAAGCCCGTTAAATACACTCCTGCACACAAATACCCGGGGCTTTGCGAGCTTGTTTGTTCAAACTCATTAAAAGCAGACAGGGTTGAGTCGGCTGCCGGATTGTTAAAAGAGGAAATGCGCCGCTTGGGGTCTTTGACAATGCAGGCGGCAAGCGCATCAAGAGTCCCTGCCGGCGGAGCATTGGCAGTGTGCCGTGAGGAATTTTCCGATTATGTCACCGAAAAGATAAAATCACATGAAAATATAAGGCTGATTTCCGAAGAGGTCACCGATATACCGGATGGATACGTTATAATTGCAACAGGTCCTTTGACAAGCGATGCGCTTTCTAAGAGCATTATGAAGCTTGTCGGGGAGAATTACTTATACTTTCACGATGCAGCAGCTCCGATAGTCATGGCTGAAAGCCTTGATATGTCGCTGGTGTTTGAAGCGTCGAGATACGGCAGGGGAGACGCAGACTATCTCAACTGTCCCATGAATAAAGAAGAGTATCTAAGCTTTTATAATGAGCTGATAAACGCTGAATCTGCACCTCTTCATGACTTTGACTCTCAGAGCATGAAGGAGTTCAAGGTTTATGAGGGCTGTATGCCGATAGAGGTTTTGGCAAAAAGGGGCGAAGACACAATGCGCTTCGGACCCTTAAAACCGGTGGGACTGACTGACCCGAGAACGGGTAAGCGTCCCTATGCCTGCGTTCAGCTCAGAAAAGAAAATAATGCAGGGACTTTATATAACCTCGTCGGTTTTCAGACAAATTTAAAGTTCGGCGAGCAAAAGCGTGTGTTCTCAATGATAACAGGTCTTAAGGACGCTGAGTTCGTCCGCTACGGGGTTATGCACAGAAATACATACTTGAATTCGCCCGGACTGCTCGACAGACATTTTTGCCTGAAAAGTGATAACAGAATCTACTTTGCAGGTCAGATGACGGGCGTTGAAGGGTATGTAGAGTCGGCTGCAAGCGGAATATATGCAGGAATGTCTTTGGCGAGAAGAATACTTGGGCTTGAGGAAATAACACTCCCTAATGATACCATGCTGGGTGCGCTTTCGGAGTACATTGAGCTTGGCTCTGCATCGGGATTCCAGCCGATGGGCTCTAATATGGGAATTTTGCCGCCGCTTCCGCAGAAAATAAGAGGCAAGCAGGAAAAGTATGCTGTCCTTGCCCAAAGAGGACTTCTCAGCCTTGAAAAGGCAATTGAAATTAACGATATCAAAGCTTAAATATAAAATAAGAGAGTTGGTGCTGACATGAGAATAGTTGTTGACGCATTCGGTGGGGACAATGCTCCGCTTGAAGTACTTAAGGGAGCGATAAGAGCTAATAAAGAGCTTGGCGTAGATATTACGCTTGTAGGCGATGAGGTTAGGATTAAAAAGTGCGCCGATGAAAACGGGCTTGATCTTTCAAAAATGTGCATTTATCATGCTCCGGACGTCATGGAGGTTTCATGTGAGCCCAATAAAATACTCAAGGAGTATAAAAACAGCTCAATGGCTGTCGGCATGAGGCTTCTGCGTGACGGCGAGGGCGACGGCTTTGTCTCGGGCGGCTCGACAGGAGCACTGACAGTCGGCGCTACCTTTATAGTAAAACGCCTAAAAGGAATAAAGCGCTGCGCCTTGGCAATGGTCATTCCTACAAAGGACGCACCGTGTATGCTTTTAGACGTCGGTGCAAACTCTGAGTGCCGCCCTGAAATGCTTTCGCAGTTTGCCGTGATGGGCTCGGCATATATGAATAAGCTTATGGGTGTTGAAAACCCAAGAGTTGCTTTGGTAAACATCGGCGCAGAGCCGACTAAAGGCAGGGCTTTGGAGGTCGAGACATATAATCTGCTCACAGCAGCCCCGGTAAACTTTATCGGCAACATAGAAGCAAGAGATATACCCTTGGGCGGAGCGGATGTAGCTGTTGCCGACGGCTTCAGCGGAAATTTGGTTTTAAAGTCAATAGAGGGAATGGGCAAGTTCTTTTCCTACAGTCTCAAGGGCATGATCGGCGCAGGAATCGGCTCAAAAATCGGAGCTTTGTTCCTGCTTAAAAAGCTGAATGCCTTCAAAAAGAAGATGGACTACACCGAATACGGAGGAGCACCGCTTTTAGGAGCGTCAAAGCCTGTTATCAAGGCTCACGGCTCGTCAAATGGCAACGCATTTTACAATGCCATCCGTCAGGCAAAGATTTATCTTGATACAAATGTTACAGAGGAGATATCAAATGCTCTTCAGGAATTGAAGCTGCCGGATCAAACGGCAAAAGAGGGCGAGAATTAATGGACAGATTAAAGGAATTTGAAGAAAAGCTGAATTACAGCTTCAAGGACAAGGAGCTGTTGTTCGAAGCGCTGACGCATTCGTCATATGCAAACGAGTCTCATCATATGTACAGATCAAATGAAAGACTTGAATTTTTAGGCGACTCAGTGCTTTCAATCGTTGTTTCGGACTATCTCTTTGAGAGATATACCGATTACCCCGAAGGCGAGCTGAGCAAGACAAGAGCTACTCTTGTCTGTGAGAAGTCGCTTGCGGAGTTTGCCAAGGAAATAAATTTAAGCGATTATATACTTTTGGGCAAGGGTGAAACAGCGAACGGCGGAAAGTATCGCCCGTCGATAGTTTCCGATGCCTTTGAGGCGGTTATTGCGGCGATATATTTAGACGGCGGTCTTGAGGCGGCAAGAAAGCACATTATGCGCTTTATACCAAAGGACGTCAGCCGTGCAGTCGCAGAAGCCTACGACGATTATAAGACGATTTTGCAGGAGATAGTTCAGAAAAACCCTGAGGAAAACGTTGAATACAGCTTAGTCAGTGAGTCGGGTCCTGCGCATAACAGAACCTTTACGGTTTGCGTAATGCTCAACTCGAACGTAATAGGCAAGGGAACTGCAAGCTCGAAAAAACGTGCTGAGCAGCTCGCCGCAAAGCAGGCATTAATACTAATGGGAGCTATCAAAAAGGACAGCGCAGAAAATGAGTAATCATGCAAATGTCTCTGTATTTGTGCCGCATATCGGCTGTCCGCATAAGTGCTCCTTCTGCAATCAAAACACGATAACCGGAAGCACACACATTCCTCACGCAAGCGATGTAGTATCAGCGTGCGAGACAGCTATTAAAAGCGGAGCAATACTTTCAGATACCGAAATAGCATTTTTCGGCGGAAGCTTCACTGCCGTTCCTAAAGCATACAGCACAGAGCTTTTGGAAGCGGCAAAGCCGTATGTTGATATGGGCTTTAAGGGTATACGTCTTTCAACAAGACCGGACTGCATAACCGAGGAGATTTTAATGACGCTTAAAAGCTACGGCGTTACATCGATTGAGCTTGGCGCACAGTCGATGGATGATGATGTGCTTTTGGCAAACGAGCGGGGTCACACAGCTTATGATGTGGTGAAAGCCTCGGGCATGATTAAATCCTTTGGCTTTGCGCTGGGACTTCAGATGATGGTCGGCTTATATAAGTCAACCAAAGAAAAGGATATAGAAACGGCGAAAAGGCTGATTGATTTGTGTCCCGATGAGGTGAGAATATACCCGACAGTAGTTTTGCAAAATACCCGACTCGGCGAGCTTTATGTCAGCAAAGAGTATAAAACCTATGACATTGAAGAAGCAGTGGAACTGTGCGCCGAGCTTTTGGATATGTTTGAGGAAAAGGGCATAAGGGTCATAAAGCTGGGGCTTCATTCGTCGCAGGACGTTGAAGGCTCAATGCTCGGCGGCATATATCACCCGGCGTTCAGAGAGCTTTGCGAAAGCGAGCGGTATAGGCGGCTTATGCTTAGCATGATGACCGATAGGTCGGAGTACACCTTTTCGGTCAAGCCGTCCTGTGCGTCAAAGGTCATCGGTCAAAGAAGAAAAAATATCGAATACTTTAGGTCTAAAGGTATAGATATCAGGATAGTTCAGGACGCAACTCAGTCGGATGATATAAAGCTTGTTTGAGAAAATGCCTAATAGGTATATCACCGACAGATCCTGTTTAAAATAGATTGGAATGATAAAATAACGTGTATTTAAAATCTCTGGAGCTGCACGGCTTTAAATCATTTCCGGACAAGATATCACTTGAGTTCGGAAAAGGTCTGACGGCTGTTGTCGGTCCGAACGGAAGCGGAAAATCGAATATCGGCGACGCCGTGCGCTGGGTTTTGGGCGAGCAGTCGTCAAAAACGCTCCGCGGCGGCAAGATGGAGGACGTTATCTTCGGCGGAACCGAAAAAAGAAAGCCGGTGAGCTTTGCTTCGGTAACACTCAATATAGCAAATGACGACAGAACCCTAAGCGTTGACTGCGACAATGTGAGCGTTACAAGAAAGCTCTATCGCAACGGTGACAGTGAGTATCTGATCAACGGCTCGCAGGTCAGGCTTAAAGACGTCTTGGAGCTGTTTATGGACACAGGTCTCGGCAGAGACGGCTATTCAATAATCGGTCAGGGCAGGGTTGCGGATATTGTCGGCTCAAAGTCGAATGAAAGACGTGAAATTTTTGAAGAAGCAGCCGGAATATCTAAGTTCAGGTATAAAAAAGCCGAATCTGAAAGACGGCTTGCAAGTGCCGAGGACAATATACTCAGACTTAAAGACATACTTTCGGAGCTTGAAGGACGTGTCGAGCCGCTTCGTATTCAGTCGGAAAAGGCTAAAAAGTATCTTGTGTTGGCAAACGAGCGCAGAAGCCTTGAGCTTTCCGTCTGGACGAACCGCCTAACAGAGCTTAAAGGTATCATTTCGCAGCTCGACAACGAGCTTTTGCTGTCAAACGGCGAATATGAGCATTTAACAAACGAGATGGCATCGGCAGAAGAGGAAATCGAGCAGCTGACGCTCAAAAGACGTCAGTGTACAGCTTTGTGCGATGAGTACAGATCAAGGATATCCTCCCTTAATGAAAAAAATGCCGACGCCGCTTCCTACATAGCTGTCTGCAAAAATAATATCATGCACTATGAGGACGAAATTGCAGAAGCAGAGCGCAAAACAGCCGAGCTTTCCAACGATGAAAGCGAGGTCGAAAAAAAGATTAAGTCGGTTGCCGACGACATAGAAAGAATTAAATCCGAGCATAAAAAAACAGCCGATGAAGCCTTGTACTTGGAGGAATCGCTTACAAGGATGAATTCCGAGGCTGATGAGTATTCAAAGGGACTTCAGGCTTCTCAGGACAAGCTCAATAAAGCGTATATAGAGCGTTCTGAGCTTAGCTTTTCCATAAGCAGCGCCAAGCTCTCAGCCGATGAAGCAGCAGGAGCCTTGTCACAGGCTAAATCACTTATAAACGACATTTTCACACAGACAGGCAGTGCGCAGAGCGAGCTTGAGGAGATTAAAAAAAGCATCGTCGGCGTTGATTCCGGCATTGCCGAGCACACAAATAAGCTTGCCGGATATAATATGCTTTACTCAAGAAAGTCAGAGCAGCTTAAAACTGTCAGCTCGGACTTTAACAGCTGTGAGCTTGAGATAAGAAGTCTTGCTTCAAAACGGCAGATGCTTATAGACCTTGAAAACAGTATGGAGGGATTTGCCGGAAGCGTTAAAAGTGTTATTTCTGCCGGCAAGTCCGGACGGCTCAGCGGCATAAGGGGCACTGTTGCACAGCTTGTGAGCGTCGACTCGGAATACAGCCTTGCTATTGAAACAGCCCTCGGCGCAGGACTGCAAAATATAGTCGTTGACAACGAGTCAAGTGCAAAATCCGGAATCAAGTTTTTAAAGGAACGAAACGGCGGAAGGGCTACCTTCCTGCCCATATCGTCAATCAGAGGAAGCAAGCTGTATGAAAAGGGACTCGATATGCAGGAGGGCTATGTTGCGCTGGCTTGCGAGCTTGTTTCATACGATTCGGAATACGAAAGCATTATTCAGTCCATGCTGGGAAGAATAGTTATAGCGGAAAACATAGATTTGGCAGCGAATATCGCAAAAAAGTACGGATACAAGTTCAGAATAATCACTCTTGACGGTCAGGTAATAAACTCGGGCGGTTCGTTTACGGGCGGAAGCTCGTCGAAAAGCGGAGGAATGCTTTCGAGGAAAAACGAGATTATGTCAGTCGAAGAGGAAATAAAACGCTTGCAGGCTAAAAATCAAACGCTCGGCAATAAGCTTGACACACTTACAGCCGAAACTCAAAAGCTCGGCTTTGACGTCGACGGTGAAAAGGAGATTATTTCGCAGCTTGAGAGCGATAAAATCAGGTTTAACGGCGAGGTAAAGCGCTTGGAGCTGATTATCGGGCAGTATGATGAAAGAAAGTCTGAGCTTGAAGCGGCGATAGAGCAAAACAATATTAAGGCTGCGTCTGCCGAAAGGACAGTTCACGACAGTGAGGAAAGACTTTCAGAGCTTACTGCGGACATATTGTCATTAGAGCAGAAGCTGAGCGACGCCGATGCAAAGAACTCAGAAGCCAAGGAAAGACGTGAAGCTTTGTCGAATGAGATGTCCGAGAAAAAGCTTCGATTAGTTGAGCTCAGCAAAGACATCGAAGCTGCCGAGAGCAGCATTCAGCGCTTGAAGGACGGCATTGAAAGCTCAAAATCCGCAGGTCGTGAGTATTTACTTAAAATTCAGGAGCTGAAGGACAAAATAAGCGCTGAACAGGAAAACATTTCTGAGCGTGTAAGCGAACAGGAGAGTGCAAAATCAAGTATTGCCTTGATGAATCAAAGAATCAGGGAGGAGCTTGATAAAAGCCTTGAATACGAGCAGGAGGAAAACTCCATCAGAGCAAAGAATAAAGCTAAGTCCGACCGCAAGGAGGCTGTTTCAGCCGAGACCTCAAGGCTTTCCGAACGCTTGGATACGTTAAGGCGAGATAACGACAGCATCATAAGTCAGCTTTGGGAATCGTATTCGCTGTCGATTGCAGAAGCTTATGAAGCGGCAATGCCGTGCGAGGATATCCGTGAAGCGAACAAGCGCCTTACAGAGCTTAAAAACAAGATACGCTCTTTAGGCTCTGTCAATACCGACGCTATAGATGAATACGAGGAAGTGTCAAAGCGATACGAAACCATGTCAAGCCAGCTTGCAGACGTTTTGAAGTCAAAGCAGGAGCTTGAAAAGCTGATATCAGATCTCACGAAGAGCATGAGAGAGATGTTTGTCGAGAGCTTCAACAAAATAAACGAAAGCTTTAAAACTATCTTTGTTGAGCTTTTCGGCGGTGGACGAGGCGAGCTTGTGCTCACTGACCCCGAAAACGTTTTGGAATCCGGAATTGAAATAAACGTCGCTCCTCCCGGCAAGGTTATAAAAAATCTTTCACTGCTGTCGGGCGGCGAGCAGTCGTTTGTTGCAATAGCTATATATTTTGCAATACTCAAGCTTCGTCCGTCGCCGTTTTGCATATTGGACGAGATTGAAGCGGCGCTTGACGATGTTAACGTCACAAGATACGCTCAGTATCTGAGAAACTTCACCGATACAACCCAGTTTATTTTGATAACTCACAGACGGGGAACAATGGAAGAGGCTGACGTTTTATACGGCGTTACAATGCAGGAAAAGGGAGTTTCAAAGCTGCTGAAGATGGATGTTTCAGACGTTTCGTTTGCTGATGAAAATTGATTTTAATATAATAGGAGTGTTTATATGGGCTTTTTTGACAAATTAAAGCAAGGTCTGTCCAAGACAAAATCGAGTCTGATGGGAAGCATTAATTCGCTTCTTTCAGGTTCAAAAATTGACGATGATTTCTATGACGAGCTTGAGGAAACGCTTATTCTTTCCGATATAGGGGCAAAAACCGCTGAGGACATCGTTACAAGCTTGAAGGAAAAGGTCAAGCAGGATAAGATTAAGGATACTGCCGAGGTTAAGCAGGCACTGAAGGATATAATTGCCGAAATGCTCGGCGAGGATTCACAGCTTGACCTGTCGACAACACCGTCGGTAATACTCGTTATCGGCGTAAACGGAGCAGGAAAGACCACGACAATCGGCAAGCTTTCATATCAGCTGATAAATCAGGGCAAAAAGGTGCTTGTGGCTGCTGCCGACACGTTCAGAGCAGCCGCTATAGACCAGCTTGAGGTTTGGTGCGAAAGGTCGGGTGCTGATATAATCAAGCACGGCGAAGGCTCAGACCCGGCTGCTGTGGTATTTGACGCTATGGACGCCGCCAAGGCAAGAAATGCCGACGTTGTAATTGTCGATACAGCCGGAAGGCTTCACACAAAGAAGAACCTCATGAACGAGCTTGCAAAGATATCTAAGATAGTTCATTCAAAGGCGGAGGGCTGCGCACTTGAGGTGTTGATTGCCCTTGACGCTACAACCGGTCAGAATGCTGTCAATCAGGCAAGAGAGTTTAATGAGGCTGCCGATATCACAGGTATAATTCTGACCAAGCTCGACAGCACGGCTAAGGGCGGAATCGTTATCCCGATTTCAAATGAGCTGAAGGTTCCCGTAAAGCTGGTTACAGTAGGCGAAAAGATTGAGGATATTCAGCCGTTTATCGCCAAAGATTTTGTCGACGCTTTGTTTGATGAGCAGTAAGGAGTGTTATATATGGACTTGATTTTAGCGTCAAATAACAAAGATAAGCTTCGGGAGGTAAGAGAGGTTATGTGTCCGCTGGGCTACAGCGTTATATCGCAGAGCGAAGCCGGAATACACCTTGAAGCAGACGAAAACGGCACGACGTTTGCGGAAAACTCTCTCATAAAGGCAAAAGCCATCTATGATATAACCCATAAGGCGGTAATTGCTGACGATTCCGGCTTGTGCGTAGACGCCTTAGACGGCGAGCCGGGAGTTTACTCAGCCAGGTACGGCGGAGAGGAAGTCGACGACATCGGAAGGTGCTATTTGGTTATAGACAGACTCAACGGCGTCGAGGATGAAAAAAGAACAGCCAGGTTTGTCGCAGTGATTACTTATATAGACGAGCAGGGCGAGGTCAAGCAATTCGAGGGCAGGATTGAAGGCAGAATAGGCTATGAAAGAGTAGGGGAAAACGGCTTCGGCTACGACCCTATATTCATGGTAGGCGACCGCTCGCTGGCTCAGTTCTCGCCTGATGAGAAAAATGCCGTAAGCCACAGAGGAAACGCTTTAAGAGAGCTTGAGGCGTACATACTGAGTAAAAATAAAGAAGTACAGTAAAGGAAAGAAATTATATGCTGACATCAAAACAACGTGCATATTTAAAGAGCATTGCAGCTAATATTGACCCCACGTTTCAGGTTGGAAAGGGCGGCGTTAACGACGCTCAGGTTAAGCAGGTTGACGATTATCTCAAGGTACATGAGATTGTAAAAATAAAGTGCCTTGACAATTCTATGTATACCGCCCGTGAAGCTGCCGAAGAGATTGCGTCAAAGATTGACGCCGAAGTAGTTATAACTATCGGCTCCAAGGCTGTGCTGTATAAGCGCAACCCGGAAAAGCCCGTCATCGACTTAAAGCTATGAGAATAGCTGTTTTCGGGGGAACGTTTAATCCCATACACATAGGACATATAAATGTTATCAAGTGCGTTTTGAAAGAGCTTAAGCCCGACAAGCTCATCCTTATGCCGACTCACATACCTCCGCATAAAAGCGCACACGATTTGGCAAGTGATGAGCATAGGCTTGAAATGTGCCGACTTGCGGCAGCTGAATTCAGCGGTGTTTCTGTCGATGATTACGAGCTAAAAAGCGAGGGCAGGAGCTACACTGTGGCGACAATGGAGCATCTGAGAGAGGTGTATCCTTCGGATGAGCTTTATTTTGTCATGGGAAGCGATATGACAAAGACTTTTTTAAGCTGGTATCAGCCTAAAAGGATAACCGAGCTCTGCGAGCTTGTGTGCCTCAGCCGTTCTGATGAAGACAGCGAGGTAATATCAAAATATGTAGACGATATCAGGGCTATAGGCGCAAAATGCTACTTACTCAGCTGCGACCCGGTTGAGATATCGTCAACAAGAATCCGTGCGGATATAATTGCATACGGCAAATCGTTCGGAATGCTTTTAAGCTCCGTTGAGGAATATATTATTAAAAATAAGCTATATAATTTTGACAAAACGAAGTATAATAAGTATGTAGACTATCTCAGGGCTGATTTGTCCGAGAAGAGATTTATACATTCGATGAATGTTGCAGATGAGGCGCTGCGCCTTGCTGTTTTAAACGACAGCGACAGATCGGATGCTTACTTTGCCGGACTTGTCCACGATATATGCAAGGAGATTCCGATAGAAGAGCAGCTTGAGCTTGTTAAAAGGAGTAAGCTCCCTGTCACCGATGTTGAACTGAAAGCGCCTAAGACATATCATGCCATTGCAGCGGCGGTATATTTAAACGAGGCTTTCCGGGTTACAAACGAGCAGGTGCTTTCGGCTGTCAGATATCACACAGTTGCAAAGGGCGGCATGACCGTTTTAGAAAAGATTGTATACATGGCAGACCTAATCTCTATGGAAAGAGATTATAAAGACGTCGACGAGATACGCAGGTGTACTCATGCGGATATAAATCTTGGCATGAAGCAGGCAATGATATTTACCGTTAAGGATTCGGTAAAAAAATGCCGCCCCATCCCTCATATCACGCTTGACTGCTATAACGAGTTCATCGGATTGTAAGAAAGTATAACAGGCATTGCAGGTTAAAACGCACATTTAGGAGATAAAGGATTTCAGCGCCCTTGACGGTCAGCAAATGATATTTGATTTTTTTAAAAGCTTAAAAAATCGGCTTGATAAGGCGTGTAAGAAATTCTTCGGCGGAAAAGCAGTCCTTAAGAAATGCGATAAAAAGCTATCCTTGATGATAGCTATGTTGGTGATTTTTTCGGGGACGGCAACTTATATGATTCTAAGCTCGGCTGAATCGTATGCAAAAAAGCTGTCGGATTTAAAGGACAGAACGCCCGACTACGTTCGCTATGCTTCAATGGGCTATGCCTTTGACTCTGTTTCCTCGAAAAAGAATGTACTTTTATCTATAAAAGGCGACAGCGGTCTTTGCCGAACGCATATCATGACATTTGACGAGGACAAGCACACTCTTGATATACTTGAGCTTTCGCCGGATACGTTAGTTGAGTGCGACGGATTCAAAGGAACTCTCAACGAGGCATTTGAAACCCCGGTATATAAAAATATCGTCTCGAGAATGGTTTGCCTTTCCGTTGATTCGGAGGTGGTTTTCGACCTCGACGCCTTTTCCGATTGCGTTACCCTGCTGGGAGGACTGAAGATAAATGTCGAGCATCCGATTACAATAGGGGAGACAAGCATTGCAAAGGGTAAGCGCACTATGATGGGCAGCATGGCAAAAATTATCGCCGGTGACGGCGAGGCTTATGTAAGCTCAAGCATCGAGCGAATTAAAGTCTATCGTCAGCTAATGGCTTCGCTGCTTAAAAAGCTCAATGAAAAGGGCGCTGTAGTTTGGGTGAGCGATTTATTGAGCGTTATAGTCAATCAGATGTCAACCGATATGCAGGTCACGGAAATAATTGAGCTTGCAAATCTGTCCAACAAAATCAGTCTTGACAGCATGAATCTATGGCTTTGCCCGGGGTGGGTTACAGAGCATGAAGGACATAGCATCTATGCCGTAGATTCTCAATCACTGGCTGAAATTTTGGATAAGCATTTCAGAGTCAAGGACGTAACAGTTTCCCGTGACAAGCTCGGCGTCCCTGAATTTGAAGAATCTCAGGAAGAATACAAAGGCTTAAAGACAAAAATAGCAGATATAAAATGAAAGAAGGAATATTAATGACACAACAGGAAAAGCTCAGAGAGATAGTCAAGGCTTTGGACTCAAAGAAGGCTGAAGACATCAAGGTTATCAAAATCGGCGATCTCACAATAATTGCGGACTATTTTGTCATAGCAAATGGTACGTCCACCACTCATACAAGGGGACTTGTCGACGAGGTTGACTTCAAGCTTGGCGAAAAGGGAATTAATCCCGATCACACAGAGGGTGTAGACGGCGCAAGCTGGATAGCTATGGACTACGGCGATATAATCGTACACGTTTTTTACAAGGACACAAGAACACAATATTCGCTCGAAAAGCTATGGAGTGACGGCGAAGAGGTTGACATAGCTTCACTTCTGTGATAAACTGAAAAAATAATTTTATCCGCATAATTTTGCGCAGCGTGATTGTTATTTTTCGCTGCTGTTCGGAGCCTCACAGCTCAATTCTGCGGTGAAAGGAATTGTCATAACATGAAATATAATCACTCGGAAGTTGAAAAAAAGTGGCAGAAGTATTGGGAGGATAATCAAACCTTCAAAACAGATGTTTGGGACTTCTCAAAGCCTAAGTATTACGTTTTGGATATGTTCCCGTATCCGTCCGGCGTAGGACTTCATGCCGGTCATCCTGAGGGCTATACCGCAACTGATATCATGTCCAGAATGAAGAGAATGCAGGGCTATAATGTTTTGCACCCGATGGGATACGATTCATTCGGTCTTCCCGCAGAGCAGTATGCAGTATCTACCGGCAATCATCCCAACGGCTTTACCGAGCAGAACATAAAAACCTTCGGCAAGCAGCTTAAGGAATTGGGTCTTGACTATGACTGGAGCAAGCAGATTGCCACAAGCGATCCTTCATTTTATAAGTGGACACAGTGGATATTTAAAAACCTTTATCTTGACGGATATGCAAAGCTCGTCGATATGCCGGTCAACTGGTGTGAGGAGCTGGGAACAGTTCTTTCAAACGATGAAGTAATAGACGGCAAGTCGGAAAGAGGCGGATATCCCGTCATCCGCAAGAACATGAAGCAATGGGTTATCGACCAGCCTGCATTCGCAGAACAGCTTCTTGAGGGACTTGAAAAAATAGACTGGCCTGAGTCCACAAAGGATATGCAAAGAAACTGGATAGGCAAGTCTACCGGCGTCGAGGTCGATTTTGATATAGTAGGCGGCGGAAAGTTTTCAATTTATACTACCTGTATTGAAACTATATACGGCATAACCTTTATGGTTTTAGCTCCCGACGGTGAGATTGTCAAGTCTCTCATGCCGAGAGTTGAGAATAAAGAAGAGGTTGAAGCATACATTGCCGAGACATTAAAGAAAAACGACATGGACAGAACCGAGCTAAATAAAACTAAGTCGGGCTGTCAGCTCAAGGGTCTTTATTGCATAAACCCCGTAAACGGCAGGGAGGTTCCGCTGTTTATCGGTGACTTCGTTCTGGCGAGCTACGGCACAGGCGCAGTCATGGCTGTTCCTTCGCATGACCAGCGTGACTTTGAGTATGCAATTGCGCACAATATCCCCATGATTCAGGTTATTGACGGAGCAGACGTCAGCGAGCACGCATTTGAAAAGGGAGATTACCTCGGCAAGGGCGCTAAGCTCATGAACTCCGAGGAGTTTACAGGCTTAACGGTAGAAGAAGCTAAGGAAGCGATAACAGCTAAGCTTGAAAAGACAGGCGTTGCAAGAAGAACAGTCAACTATCACTTCCGTGAGTGGATATTTGCTCGTCAGAGATACTGGGGCGAGCCTGTTCCTGTTGTTTACCTTGAGGACGGCAGCATTCACGTTTTAGCCGACGAAGAGCTTCCGCTTATCCTGCCCGAGCTTGACGACTACAAGGGCAAAAACGGCAAAGCACCGCTTGAAAACGCCGAGGAGTGGAAGCACTACGACCATAACGGCATAAAGGGACTTCGTGAAACATCCACAATGCCCGGAAGCGCAGGCTCAAGCTGGTACTATATGCGATATATCGATCCCAAGAACGACAAGTGCTTAGCCGACCCTGAGCTTTTAAAGCACTGGCTGCCTGTCGACCTGTACATAGGCGGTCCCGAGCACGCTGTCGGACACCTTATGTATTCAAGAATCTGGAACAGATATCTTTACTCAAAGGGAATTTCACCCGTTGAAGAGCCGTTTAAAAAGCTGGTTCATCAGGGAATGATATTAGGCTCAAACGGCATAAAGATGGGCAAGCGTTACCCTGAATTTGTCGTAAATCCAAGCGACGTTGTTAAGAACTACGGTGCTGATTCACTCAGACTTTATGAAATGTTCATGGGTCCTTTGGAGGTTTCAAAGCCTTGGAGCAACGATGGCTTGGAGGGTGCAAGAAGATTCCTGCAAAGAGTATGGAACTTCTTCGCTGAACCGTCCAATATAAACGACAACGCTAAGCAATCGTTGAAGAAGATATATAATCAGACGGTTAAAAAGGTCACAAGCGATTTTGAACAGCTCGGTTTCAACACGGCAATAAGCCAGATGATGATTTTCGTCAACGCAGTTTATAAGGAAAAGAGCTGTCCTGCCGAATACGCCGAGGGACTTATAAAAATGCTCTCCTGCATATGCCCTCATATCGGTGAGGAATTGTGGCAGATTATGGGTCATAACGATACTATCGCCTTTGAAAAATGGCCTGAATATGATGAAGAGGCTACAAAGGACGACGTTGTTGAAATAGCAGTTCAGGTGTGCGGAAAGATTAAGTGCAGATTTACCGTTGACGTCGGTGCATCTGAGAGTGAGGTTCTTGCTTTAGCTAAGAGCAACGATAAGGTTGCCGCTGAGCTTGAGGGCAAAACAATTATTAAGGAAATTTACGTCAAGGGAAAGCTTGTAAACATTGTCGCAAAGTAATCGATACAGTGTTACATTAACCTTATGCAGTTATTAATAATATTAAAAAATACGATTTTTTCGATTTTGCTATTGACATTTTTGTGCATTTGGTTTATAATGCTATTTAGTTACATTATGTGATGATGTAAAATCCTCTGCTCATGTGGCAAAGGGAGGGAACAGTAAATGGCAGAAGTTCGTGTTGGCAAAAATGAATCTTTAGATACCGCTCTTAAGCGCTTTAAGAGATCATGCGCAAGAGACGGCGTTATTGCTGAAGTACGCAAAAGAGAGCATTACGAAAAGCCTTCGGTAAAGCGTAAAAAGAAGTCTGAAGCTGCTCGTAAGCGCAAGTACTAATTTATAGTGCAGAATAAAAGAAAAGCGGGCAGTATTGGCTGTTCGCTTTTGTTTTTTTGCAGAGACACTATCATATTGTAAACAATCCTACGCAAGGAGACGGCAATGCTTTTCAGACCGAAATATGTTTTTAATTCCATAGCGGATATTTCAACGGACTTTTTAAAAAAAGAAAATATCCGTGCCCTCATCCTGGATCTCGACAACACGCTCACAACCCATAACAACCCTATCCCGAAAAAGGAGATAGGTGAGTGGCTGAGTGAAATGCAGCGCAATGAGTTCCCGATGATTATTCTTTCAAATAATCACTATGAGCGTGTCAAGCCGTTTGCGGACGCATTGAAGCTCGACTTTGTTTGTGACGGCGGCAAGCCGCTCACCAAAGGCTATAAGCAGGCTGTTGCAAAGCTCGGCTTTAAAAAGTCGGAAACAGCGTCTGTCGGCGACCAGATTTTTACCGATGTTTTGGGCTGTAATCTTACAGGAATAAGGTCTATTTTCACTTATCCGATAGTTTATGAAACGGGCTTTTGGTTTAGAGTGAAGAGAACCCTTGAAAAGCCGCTGATTCCAAGCAGAAAACGTATACAAAAATAGGAACGGGGGGGAGTTTATGGTGAACGCTTTGTTCGGTCCTGCCGGAAGCTCGGAGGATTTTTTGAAGAAGTACCGTTCAAGCTCAGATATGCCTAAATACCTTAAAGAGCTCGGACTGGACGCTTTCGAGTACCAATGCGGTCAGGGCGTAAGGGTAACAGACGCTTCGGGAGCGGCACTAAAAAAGTGCGCCGAAGAAAACGGAATTATCTTATCTCTTCATTCTCCTTATTTTATATCGCTTTCAAGTGTTGAAGAAGAAAAAAGAGATAAAAGCATTGATTATATTTTGCAGTCCTGCGCTGCCGCCGTGAAAATCGGCGCAAAGAGAATTGTAATTCATTCAGGCTCGTGTGCCAAGATTTCAAGGGAAGAAGCCTTGAGTCTTGCAAAGGATACTATAAAAAGAGCAAGGGAAGCAGCTGTGTCGCAAGGATATCAGGATATACGCTTTTGTCCTGAGACAATGGGGAAGATTAATCAGCTCGGCAACTTAGATGAGGTTTTGCAGCTTTGCTTAGTTGACGAAAGCTTCATTCCCTGCATAGATTTCGGGCATCTCAACGCAAGAACTCTCGGCGGCGTGAACTCAAGGGAGGCTTTTGA
The DNA here is from genome assembly GCA_002491605.1 of Ruminococcus sp. UBA7158. Taxonomy (GTDB): domain Bacteria; phylum Bacillota; class Clostridia; order Oscillospirales; family Ruminococcaceae; genus Faeciplasma. The sequence continues at coordinate 9,757 of DKWG01000035.1, read as the reverse complement.
GGACATTCTTTTAAAGGTCGAAAACACCTTGGGAAGTGAAAGGCTGAAGTCTTTTCATGCGCATTTTTCAAAGATTGAATACACACCCAAGGGCGGAGAGCTTAAGCATTTGACCTTTGAAGACACTGTGTTCGGACCTGACTTCGAACCGCTCATGGAGCTTGTTGCGAAAAAAGGACTTACTCCGACATTTATCTGCGAAAGCGCAGGAACACAAAGCTTTGACGCTTTGGCTATGAGAAATTCATATTATTCATATCTATAATCATCAGGGGGTTTTAAAATGAGCAAATTTGAAAGACTGTTTAATGCAATGCCCGACGGCATTGACTGCGCACTTATAACCGCAGACGTCAACAGAAGATACTTTACAGGCATGAAGTCGTCTGCCGGCGTGATATTGGTGTTTAAAGACAAAGCATATCTGATAATCGACTTCCGTTACATAGAGGTTGCAAGAAACACCGTTAAGGACGCCGAGGTTATCATGCAGGAAAAGCTCTTTGACCAAATCAACGAGCTTATCGAGAAGCACGGAGCAAAGACACTTGCGATAGAAAGCGCAACACTGACCGTTGCTGAGCTCAATATGTACAAGGAAAGGATTAATGGGGCTGAGATTGTCTCATCATCCGCTCTCAGTGACGCTGTAACAGAGCTTAGAATCGTCAAGGACGAATCCGAGATTGAAAAGATTATCAAGGCGCAGAGAATTGCAGAAGCTGCATTCGAAGACATTTTAAACTTTATTAAGCCGGGTGTAACCGAGCGTGAAATCGGCTTGCATCTCGATTACTTTATGCTTCAGCACGGTGCAGAGGCTCTTTCGTTTGACACCATTGCGCTGACAGGCGCCAACACATCCCGTCCTCACGGCGTACCGGGTGATACAGTGGTTGAAAACGGAAACTTCGTTTTGATGGACTACGGAGCAATGTACGACGGATATCACAGCGACATGACAAGAACAGTCTGCGTCGGAAATCCCACTGAAAAGATGGAGCAAATATATAATATTGTTTTGAACTCTCAGCTTGCAGCAATTGATAAGGTCAAATCCGGCGTATCAGGAGCTGAGCTTGACAAGGTAGCAAGAGACATAATAGCTGATGCCGGCTACGGCAAGGAATTCGGTCACTCACTCGGACACGGCGTCGGAATGGAGATTCACGAGGCACCGAACGCTTCATATCTCAGCAAGCACATTCTCAAGGAAAATATGATAGTGACCGTTGAGCCGGGCATTTATCTTCCTGATGAGTTCGGCGTCAGAATCGAGGACTTCGTTGTAGTAAAGGATACCGGCTGCTATAACATGACACTCGCCGAAAAGTCGCTTATTATACTGTAATATTCGTGACAGTTTGCACAAAGTAAAAATATTTATTCATAACCTATTGCATTATTATCGTAGATAGGTTAAAATAGACTGTAAACAGTTGCAATTTGTTTTGCAGCAAAACTGACAAAGTTAATTATTCGGCGCTTTTGTTTTTAACAGCGTCTAAAGAAACGGAGGACACATTTATGATTTCAGCAGGTGATTTCAGAAACGGTGTAACATTTGAAGAAGACGGCAACGTTATGCAGGTAATCGAGTTCCAGCACGTTAAGCCCGGTAAGGGAGCCGCTTTTGTAAGAACTAAGACTAAAAACGTTATTACAGGCTCTGTAGTTGAAAAATCCTACAACCCTACAGCTAAGTTCCCGACAGCCTTCATTGAGAGAAGGGATATGGAGTATTCCTATACAGACGGCGAGCTTTACTACTTCATGGATTCTGAAACCTATGAGCAGATTCCCGTCAGCCCTGCTGACTTGGGCGACAACTTCAAGTTCGTAAAGGAAAACATGATTTGCACAATTCTTTCCTACAAGGGCAAGGTATTCGGAGTAGAGCCTCCGTTCTTTGTAGACTTGGTTGTAACTCAGACCGATCCCGGTTTTGCAGGAAACACAGCTACCAACACTACAAAGCCTGCAACACTTGAAACAGGCGCTGAGATTAAGGTTCCGCTCTTCATCAACGAAGGCGAGACAATCAGAATCGACACTCGTACAGGCGAGTATATGTCAAGAGCCTAAGATTTTAAGCCCTTTGTGCTTGAAATCACGACAAAAGACCTATAAAGTCTTTTGTCAGGTTTGCGCATTTATAAGCCGGGTCTTTGACCTGTTCAATATTTTCATTTTCGAATTTGCGAAATGAAAATATTTCGATTATTGATAACGATTTGCGCTTGAGTTTTACTTTTGCGCTGATTTATGAAAGGATGGTCAGTATTTATGACTTTATCTGAAAAGGCTTCTTACCTCAAGGGTTTAATGGACGGTCTTAAGATTGACGATTCAACCGATACCGGTAAGATTCTTCTTGCAATGGGCGACCTTTTGAATGAAATGGCATCAACCGTTGACACTATCGACGCCGACGTTGATGATATCGTTGATTTTTGCAATGTTTTAGACGAAGATCTTCACGACATCGAAACCGCCTTGTGCGACGACGATGATGAGTGTGACTGCGATTGCGATTGCGACGATTGCTGTGACTGTGACGATTGCTGCGACTGCGATTGCGATGACGACGACGTTTATGAGGTTATTTGCCCGTCCTGCTCCGATACCATAGAGTTAACATACGACATGGTGCTTGAGGGCTCAATCAACTGCCCCAATTGCGGAGAGCTTTTGGAGTTTGATTTGGACGAAGAGTCTGACGACGAGGAATAATCGTCTGAAAATTAAAATTTAATACTTTTGTCTTCAGGGCAGGGTGCAAGTCCCTACCGGCAGTTATAGTCTGCTAGCGACGGCAATTCCGATATTGATATCGGCGTTTCCTTAGCATGAATCGGTGAAATTCCGATACCGACAGTATAGTCTGGATGGAAGAAGATATAGTCTTTATTATGCTGTTTAGCCCGAGGAATATCTTCGGGCTTTATTTTTTTCTTATTTTGAGAAAGGAACGGATATATATGTCAGCAAACAATGAATCAAAGAGAAAGCTAAAAACTAAAGACCTTGCAGCTTGCGCAATGCTCTCGGCAGTTGCGTTTGTGCTGCAGCTTCTTGAATTTGCAATTCCGATTATACCGTCGTTTATCAAGCTTGATGTATCGGATATTCCTGCGCTTTTGGGAACCTTTGCACTCGGTCCTGTATACGGCGTTGTGATTGAGCTTGTTAAAAACATTATTCATTTGCCGTTCGGAACATCAATGGCTGTAGGGGAGCTTTGCAACTTCTTGCTCGGTGCTGTGTTCACGTTTACAGCCGGAATGGTCTATAAATATAAGCACACACGAACCGGAGCAATTGTCGGATGCTTAGTCGGTGCTTTTGCAATGAGCGCAGTCTGCATACCGCTTAATTATTTCTTCGTATACCCTGCGTATGTAGTTATCTATAATATGCCTCTTGACGCTATAATCGAAATGTATAAAACAATTCTGCCGACCGTTGCTTCAACGCCGACTGATAATACTCTTCTCAATTGCCTGATAATATTCAACCTGCCGTTCACATTCTTAAAGGGACTTCTTGAAGCTGTTATATGCTACGCTATCTACAAGCCGCTTTCGAGACTGTATCGCAGATAATATGAAAATACATATTAACTGAAACAAAAATCGTCCCGACAGAAAATTTCCTGTCGGGACGGTCAAATTACATTATCTAATTAGTAGTTTTCTTTTCTAACCTCAAAGTAGCTGCCGGGATGAGCGCAAACGGGGCATACAGCAGGAGCCTTCTTGCCGATAACAAGGTGTCCGCAGTTGCGGCATTCCCACATAGTCTCTTCGCTCTTCTCAAATACCTTCTGCATTTCAACATTTGAAATAAGCGCACGGTATCTTTCCTCATGAGCCTTTTCGATAGCTGCAACAGCTCTGAATTGGTAAGCAATCTGAGTGAAGCCTTCTTCCTGAGCTTCCTTTGCAAAGGTGTCATACATGTCAGTCCACTCGTAGTTTTCGCCGGCAGCAGCAGCTGCTAAGTTCTGAGCGGTAGTTCCAAGCTCGCCTAAGTGCTTGAACCACATCTTAGCGTGCTCTTTCTCGTTGTCAGCTGTCTTTAAAAAGATTTCAGCGATCTGCTCGTAGCCTTCCTTCTTTGCAACTGAAGCAAAGTATGTGTACTTATTTCTTGCCTGAGACTCGCCTGCAAAAGCGGTCATAAGATTTTTTTCTGTCTTTGAGCCTTTGAGTTCCATAGTTAGTTCTCCTTTTATAATTCATTTTTTATGTTATGGCGTTTACAATTGCATCGCAACAAAAACGCCAATAATCACCGCATTTTATTTTTACACTCATCACATATGTAGTGCGCATTTATGTCGTACGATATAAGATTAGTTTTTAATTCCGATTCAAGCTCGCGGCCTATATCGGTGATAGGAAAGTCTGATGTTTTACCGCAGCAGTCACATATAAGATGACCGTGGGGCAGTGTAGACTTATCATAGCAGTCCGGAAAGCCGCGCTTGCTGACGAGCTTTATTTCATTTTCTTCGCAAAGCTTCCCTAAGTTTCTGTATACAGTGCCGAGTGCAATTGATGGCATCCTAGATTTTGCAATGTTATAAATTTCTTCGGCTGTAAGGTGACCATCTGAGAGTGAAATTATTTCTTTGATTATAGCCCTCTGCTTGGTCATTATATGTCTGTTCCTTTCCTTTAAGGCAAAACCTTTGATTATTAATGTGTTAGAACTTTACAATAAAATAAGAATGATTCTTAAAATAAAATAACACACTTTTGCCAATATGTCAATAAGCAATTTATCATTATGTTAGAAATCATAATTTTTTTTTCACCTTGAACGTCTATATTCATCAAAAGGTAGAAATAAGCATATCAAGCTTGACACAAGGAATATACGAGCATATAATTAAAAAAATTTAAGCATTTTCTTTTGTATTCTAAACGTAAATGCTTTATGAATGAAAGGAATGTTAATTGTGAAAAAGCTAACATCATACCTAAATCACGTTTTCATCGATGGCTTGTCAGGCATGGCTCTGGGTCTGTTCGCTACCTTGATAATCGGAACGATTATCGAGCAGATAGGCGGACTTATCGGAACAACTGTCGGCAGCTATCTTATACTTATTGCAGGCTTCTGCAAGGCTTTGACAGGCGCAGGAATCGGCGTCGGAGTTGCTGCAAAGTATAAATGTCCGCCGCTCGTGACGATATCGGCTGCTGTTTGCGGCTTGGTCGGTGCTTTTGCAGGAAAGATCACCTTAGATACCTTCACTAAAGGTTCACTGACATTAGGAGGACCCGGTGAGCCTCTTGGTGCATTTATTGCGGCATATGTCGGCATAGAGCTTGGAAGGCTTGTAAGCTCAAAAACAAAGGTTGACATAATAGTAACACCGATTGTTACCATATTGACAGGAAGCGTCGTTGGAATTCTATTAAGCCCTCCGATTTCACAGTTTATGAAGTGGATCGGTTCGCTTATCAACTACGGCGTTGAATCTCAGCCGTTCTTAATGGGCATAATCGTTTCTGTTTTGATGGGAATAGCGCTTACACTTCCGATAAGCTCGGCGGCGATAGGTATTTCGCTCGGACTCTCGGGAATTGCGGCAGGTGCTGCGGCGATCGGCTGCTGCGCTCAGATGGTCGGCTTTGCCGTTATGAGCTTCAGAGAGAACAAATGGAGCGGACTTATTTCCCAGGGAATAGGAACATCGATGCTCCAGATGTCGAATATAATTAAGAATCCGCTTGTTTGGATTCCTCCGATATTGACAAGCGCAATCTTAGGTCCGGTTTCAACCTGCGTACTCAAGATGGTAAACAATGCAACCGGCTCGGGAATGGGAACTGCCGGTCTTGTAGGTCAGTTTATGGGCTATCAGGCTATGACCGCAGACGGAGTTTCTGCCGCTGCTGCGCTCATAGAAATGGCGTTTATGCACTTTATTCTTCCTGCCGTTATATGCCTTGGAATATGCGAGGGAATGAGAAAGCTGAAGCTTATTAAGCCCGGCGACCTCAAGCTGGATATGTAATTAATATATATTAGTAGCTGCACGGAACTGATTTGATTCTGTGCAGCTTTTTGTCGCCGCAGGACTCAAAAAAATGTGCTCATATTTCGCATAATAGCTTGACATATTAAATTAATAGTGGTATCATATCAAGGAACGTTTGTTCCAACACTTTGCCGGAGGTTTATATGAATAAATTCGAGCTTAAAAGTGAATTCAAACCAACAGGTGACCAGCCGGAAGCTATCGACAAGTTAGTCGAGGGTATAAATTCCGGTATCAAGAATCAAACGCTTTTAGGCGTTACCGGTTCGGGAAAGACATTTACTATGGCAAACGTCATAGCAAGAGTAAACCGACCGACACTCATTTTAGAGCCTAATAAAACGCTTGCTGCGCAGATATGCTCAGAGTTCAGAGAGTTTTTCCCCGACAGTGCGGTTGAATTTTTTGTCTCATACTACGACTATTATCAGCCCGAAGCATATATTCCTTCTAAAGACGTTTATATAGAAAAGGATGCGGCGGTGAATGAAGAAATTGACCGTCTGCGCCACTCCGCAACGTCCGCTTTGAGCGAAAGACGTGACGTTATTATCGTTGCCAGCGTTTCCTGTATATACTCCCTCGGCGACCCTGAGGAGTACAGAAGCATGATAGTTTCGATCAGAAAAGGTATGCAAAAGTCCCGTGAACAGCTCATAAGCGAGCTTGTTATGATTCAGTATGAGAGAAACGACATAGATTTTCAAAGAAACCGATTCAGGGTCAGGGGAGATGTTGTCGAGATTTTCCCCGTCAGCCACAATGAAACGGCAATAAGAGTTGAGTTCTTCGGAGACGAGATAGACAGGATAACAGAGATAAACGTTGTGACAGGCGAGGCGATAAGCACTCTTGCCCATGCCACAATCTTTCCTGCTTCCCACTATATAACAGGACGTGACAGGCTTCACGATGCCGTTGAGGATATTGAAAAGGAAATGCGTGAGCGTGTTGAGTATTTTAAGGAAAGAGACAAGCTGATTGAAGCACAGAGGATAGAAGAACGAGTTAAATACGATATTGAGATGCTTGAGGAAATAGGCTTTTGCAGCGGTGTTGAAAACTATTCAAGAGTTTTGGCAAGACGAGAGCCCGGGGCGGTTCCTTATACACTTTTAGACTTCTTCCCGGATGATTTCTTGCTCATAGTTGACGAGTCGCACGTCGCCCTGCCGCAGGTAAGAGGAATGTTTGCAGGAGACAGAGCAAGAAAGGAAACCCTTATTGAATACGGCTTCAGACTGCCGTCTGCTTTGGACAACCGCCCGTTGAAGTTTGACGAGTTTTATGCAAAGTGCAACCAAGCCGTGTTCGTCTCCGCAACTCCAGGTCCGTTTGAAAAGCAGGAATCGGGTGCAACCGTTGAGCAGATTATCCGTCCGACAGGTCTTTTAGACCCGATAATAGAGGTCAAGCCGACTCAGGGGCAGATAGACGACCTTGTTATGGAGATAAACGAAAGGTCGCAAAAGTCGGAAAGAGTACTTGTCACAACACTTACAGTCAAGATGGCCGAGGATTTGACGTCTTACCTTAAAGGCTTGGGAATAAAGGTCAGATATATGCACCATTCTATTGATACAATGGAGCGAATGGAAATTATCCGTGATCTTCGCTTGGGCGAATTTGATGTTTTAGTCGGAATTAACCTTCTAAGAGAGGGTCTTGACCTGCCCGAGGTGTCCTTAGTCGCTATTTTAGACGCCGACAAGGAAGGCTTTTTGCGAAGCGAAAGCTCGCTTATCCAGACAATAGGACGTGCCGCAAGAAACGCAAACGGCAAGGTTATAATGTACGCCGACAGCGTTACAGGGTCGATGGAACGAGCTATTTCGGAGACCGAAAGAAGGCGCGGCATTCAGGACAAATATAATAAGGAGCACGGCATCGTTCCCAAGACAATTATTAAGGGTGTCAGGGACATTATCGAGATTTCGTCAAAGAAGGACGTTTCAAAGCCTGCAAAGCAGTATACCACCAGAGAACGCTTGGAGCTTATCGACAAGATGACAAAACAGATGAAGGAAGCCGCACGTCAGCTTAACTTCGAACAAGCTGCATACTTAAGAGACAAGATAGCTCAGCTCAGAAAGGAAAATTGATATATTTATGAACAACGAGATTGTGATAAAGGGCGCAAGGGAACACAACCTTAAAAATGTCGACGTCACCCTGCCGAGAGATAAAATGATTGTGTTCACAGGGCTTTCAGGCTCGGGCAAATCGTCCTTGGCGTTTGATACTATATTTGCAGACGGTCAGAGAAGGTATATTGAAAGCCTTTCATCGTATGCAAGAATGTTTTTGGGACAGATGGACAAGCCCGACGTCGACAGCATAGAAGGTCTTTCGCCTGCAATATCCATAGACCAGAAGACAACTTCCAATAACCCGCGTTCGACAGTCGGAACGGTAACCGAGATATATGACTACTTAAGACTTTTATACGCAAGAATAGGAATACCGCACTGTCCCGTCTGCGGACGTGAAATCAAAAGGCAGTCGGTCGACCAGATAGTCGACAAGATTATGGAGCTGCCTGAGGGAACGAAGATTCAGCTTTTAGCTCCCATCGTCAGAGGCCGAAAGGGTGAGTATCAAAAGGAGCTTGAGCAGGCGAGAAAGTCAGGATATGTCAGAGTCAGGGTGGACGGAATAACCTATGACCTCTCGGAAAAAATCACGATGGAGAAGAACAAAAAGCACACCATTGAGATTATTGTAGACCGTTTGGTGATAAAGCCTGATATCAACACAAGACTTACCGACAGCGTTGAGATAGTGTTGTCCCTTTCAGGCGGACTTGTCGGTGTGGACGTTATAGGCGGTGAGGAGCTTTTGTTCTCTCAGAACTACGCCTGCCCCGAGCACGGCGTTTCGATTGAGGAGCTTTCGCCCAGAATGTTTTCCTTTAACAATCCGTATGGCGCTTGCCCCGACTGCACAGGCTTAGGAGTTTTTTTGCAGGTTGACCCCAAGAAGATTATCCCCAACGATGATTTAACGATAAGAGAAGGCGCAATAAGGGCAGACGGCTGGAACACTCTTGATGATAATTCCTTCACAATGATTTATTACAATGAGCTGTCCAAAAAGTACAATATCTCTCTTGACACACCAGTTAAAGACCTACCCAAGGATGCTATAGACATTTTTTTATACGGCACACAGGGTCAGAAGCTTGAATTCAAGCGTCCCAAGGAGTTCGGCGGCGGATACTGGATAACGCCCTTTGAGGGAGTTATAAACAATCTGGAGCGCAGATACCGTTCATCGGACAGCGACGCCGTAAAGGCTAAAATTGAAGAATACATGAGCGCTGTAAAGTGTAAAACCTGCCATGGAGATAGGCTTAAAAAGGAGATTTTAAGTGTAACCATCGGCGGAATGAACATAGCCGAGCTTTGCCGGCTTTCAATAGGCGATGCTTATGACTTTGTCAATAAGCTTGAGCTTACCGAGCGTGAAAAGCTCATCGGCGCACAGATATTAAAAGAGATTAAGTCAAGACTCGGCTTTTTGCTTAACGTGGGACTTGATTATCTGTCACTTTCAAGGGCGGCGTCAACTCTTTCCGGCGGCGAGAGCCAGAGAATCCGCCTTGCAACTCAGATAGGCTCGTCGCTTGTCGGAGTTCTTTATATACTCGATGAGCCGAGCATAGGACTTCACCAGCGTGACAACGATAAGCTCATAGCCTCC
>DKWG01000037.1 GCA_002491605.1 Ruminococcus sp. UBA7158 | reverse complement strand
CTATTGACATAGAGCCAAAATAAACCGGTACGAAATCACTGTCTCGGATAGACTTCGTACCGGTTTTTTTAAGTTCTCAGACGAAATATAGCGCTAATGCGGGTAAAAAATCAGAAGCTGATCTTTAAAATCAAGCTTTTCAGCTTATCCTTCATCTTATCGACAGCGTCAAAGTCCATCGCCTTGATGTAGTAGCTTTCCAGCTCGTCGTGAATGTCCTTAGCGGTTTGAAGAGCGATAACAGCTTCATTTGTTAAGTCCTTTGCCACTCCTCGATTGAATGCAACCCTCTTTCGCTTTTCTCTGACAGCCAAGCGATCATAAAATCTCATTGCGTTAATCTTAGCTGTGTATTCAATATCGCATGAAACGAACGCTGTATTCAGTTCCGGGATGATAATGTGTTCATATGCACTTCCCGAAAGGAATACATTTTTGCTCACAGTGACGTCGTACCCGTACGATACGGCTGTCTGAGCAAGGCGCTTTAATAAGCGATCTGTTACAGCGAAGTTCTCGTCTTCAATTTTGAAAACTGTCATCCCTTCAAACAAATCAGTATGTGTTAAAACTCCCTTTGGAGTTATGCTTGTTATCTGCTTAAAGCTTATTTTTCCGGTGCAGTTTTTCTTCTTGGGAAACAGCCTTGATGCAAGCCTTGTACAGTACGCATCCAGCTTGTTTTTATTGATATTTGCGTCGCCTATAGACATAATATCGTCGTTGAGGGAGATTATTGCTCTTAGGTATCTCTTAACAAGCGCATGGTATTTTTTATTCCTATCCGATGCCGAGATAATATTTTCTCTGTCAGACTTCAATGAGTCTACATTCCAGCAGGTTCCGAGGTCAACTATGACCTCTCGTACACCCGGATAATCCGGTTCAAATACATGAGGCGATGTTCCGTCAACGATTATAGCCTTTATTTTCCTGAACACCACAGCGTCAAGCGAGTCAGGGTCTGATGAACAATAGTATAGCTCAGGCTCGTCAATTTCCGATAACTCCTCTGCTATTTTTTTCATCAAAGACGACTTCCCTGTTCCGGGTCCCCCTTTAATGATATAAGTAATAAACTCACCGGAATTAATATCGTCTCTTAAGTGAGTTGAGAATCCATCAGGTGTAGGACACCCCAAAAAGTATGTTTTTTTATTCATATAAACTCCTCCATATTTTCTTTTTGTATATAATATGGAATTGAGTTTATAACGGTGAAGGCATATAGCCAATCTATTCGCAATTTTGTGACTTTTATAAGTTGCTTCAAACAGCCCCTACTTCATATAAACTCAAGAAATCTGCTGTTTCAAAGCAATCTATCATACATCAACGTCATTTCAGCTCAATAACAGTAACGCCGTCTTCTCCTTCGCCATATAAGCCTTTACGCACAGACTTAACTGACGGATGCTTTTTTAAATGGTTTCTCACAGCTGTTTTGAGCGCACCGGTTCCTTTGCCGTGTATAATTGTCGCAACGTAATTGCCGCTCATTATCGCATTATCGATAAATGAATCAAGCTCATATAAGCCTTCATCGACTGTGTAGCCTCTAATGTCGAGTTCAATAGATGATTTTCTTGTGGCTCTGCTTTCTACACCGCTTGTGCTGACATTTCCGTTTGGCTTTATTTTTTTCGAGTTGAATGTGACGTTTTTCTCAACTAACCGTATTTTGGAAATATGAACCTTAGCTTTCATAACTCCAATTTGAACCATACAGTTACCTGATTCGTCAGGAACAGAAATTACAATTCCTGACTTATTACCGTCCTTTATCAGAACATCATCGCCTTTTTTCAGCGGTCTCGGGAGGACATATTCATCCGATTCATATTCGCCGAGCTTTGATGATTCGCTGTATAAGCTGTTTATACCTGATTTATACTTTTGCTTTTGCTCTGCGACAAGCTTAGAAAAGTCCTCTTTGTCTTTTGACTTTTTCAGGTCTTCAAGCTCGTCCATAAGACGCTGAGACTGTCTGCTTATGCGCTCGATTATCTCTCTCGCTTCTTTCTTAGCTCTGTTAAGTTCCTTATCCTTTTCAGCGCTCAGCTTCTCACGTTCATCAATTAACCTCGCACGAAGTGACTCGGATTCGTGCTTGTACTTTTCAGCCAGCCTCGAATTCTCCTCATAACTCTGTCTTGCAGCTTCAAGGCTCGATAAAACGTTTTCAAAACGCTGTGATTCCTCAGAAAGCATCGATTTTGCACGCTGAATAATCTTGTCGTCAATTCCTAAGCGTTTTGAAATAGCGAAAGCGTTAGACTTTCCGGGCGAACCGATTATAAGTCGGTATGTCGGCTGAAGCGTTTTTATGTCAAATTCACACGAGGCATTTTCAACGCCGTCAGTCTCTAAGGCGAACATTTTCAGTTCCTGATAATGCGTTGTAGTGACAAGCCTTGCGCCTGTCATTTTTATTCTTTCAATTATCGAAACTGCTAAGGCTGCGCCCTCGACAGGGTCTGTTCCTGAGCCGAGCTCGTCTATCAATACAAGTGAGCGGTAGTTTACATCGTTCAAAATACCGGCGATATTTGTCATGTGAGAAGAAAATGTTGAAAGACTCTCTTCTATTGACTGCTTGTCGCCTATATCTACGAGAATTTCATCGAAAACGGTAATTTTACTGCCATCGGAAACCGGAATGAGCAGACCGCACATTGTCATAAGTGTAAGCAGTCCGACTGTTTTTAAAATGACGGTTTTGCCGCCCGTATTCGGACCTGTGATAATGAGTGCGTCATAATCTATACCGATTGAAAAGTCTATAGGTACTACCTTGTCCTTATCAATTAAAGGATGCCTTGCTTTTTTAAGCACCACTTCCCCATCGTCTGAAATTTCAGGCATTGTTGCCGCCATCTTCGCTCCCAGATTCGATTTTGCAAAATACAAATTAAGCTTGACGCTTGCTTCATAATCGGATATCAGCTGCTCGGCAAACGATGCACAGTCAGCAGACAGCTCACGAATGATTCTTTGAATCTCATCCTGTTCCTTACATTTTAATATTCTAATCTCGTTATTTGCTTCAACGACAGCCATAGGCTCTATAAAATATGTCTGACCGCTGGCGGATGTGTCATGAACCAAACCGGGAATTCCTGACTTATGCTCCGACTTGACAGGAAGTACATATCTGCCGTCCCTCATAGTGACAAGCCCTTCCTGCAAGCAGTCACGAGTCTCGGACGACTTTATCATTTTATCCAAGGTATCTCTGATTATTGAGCCTGCAAGCAAAAGCTTTCTTCTTATTGAAGCAAGCTCAGTACTTGCGTTATCTGAAATCTCTTCTTCACTTATAACAGCGTTCAAAATCTTATTGTTGAGCCATTTGTTATCAAAAAGACATTCAAATAAATAATCGATGCTTATGTGTTCGTCCCCCAACTGTCTGCGCCATGCCAGAAGTGATTCTGTCTGAGACAGCATTCTTGAGACGTCTAAAAACTCACGAAGAGACAACTCAGAGCCGTTTTGCGCACGTCTTGCTATTGTTGCGACGTCCGGGAACTTTATAAAGCTCGGTGTTCCGAAACGAACCGAGGCGTTAAAAGCGTCAAACGTCTTTTTTACTTCTTCTTTGACTGTTGTCAAGTCATTTGACGGCACTATTTCAAGCGCCAGCCTTCGTGAAGCGTCGTTTGAACACTCTTCGGAAAGCATATCAAGTATTTTATGTAATTCAAGTGTTAAGTATTGCTCTTTCATTATTTTTACCGTTTCTTTCTTTGTTAAACGAGTTTATATCAGGGACTTATAAAAATCAAGCGTTTTGAAGTGCTTGTCGAGCTGAATTTCTACATATCGCTCGGTGATGTTCGACAGCTGAATCAGATGGTCATTATTAAGTGTAAAGTTAAAAATTTTAGACATATCGGATAAAGCGATAAATCTGAGTGAGTGAAGCAAAGCTCCGTCTACTACTTCACAGTTTCGCAAATCCTTTGAACCGCAGCAGTCCTCACAGTAAATTCTCCCCTCGCCTAAGTCAAACTGCATCTGATGGTCTGTGTATTTATAGCATTTGCAGCAGCCTATTAGATTAGGAACAAGTCCTATTTCCGACATTAATCTAAGCTCGAATATAGCCTTCAGCATTTTCATGTCTCTTTTTCCGTCGGACAAAAAATGCAGAGTATTCAGTATCAACCGCAGCGCTTCTTTATTTGGCTGTTCCTTTGCACATACATATAAAAGCAGCTCGCAAAAATAGCTTGCAAGCGCAAACGCCGTTATATCAAGCCGTATTTGATAAAATATTCTTATCGGCTCAGCACAATTCAGAATATACCCTGATTTCCCCTCAGACAGGCAGTATTTTGCATAGCAAAACATTTGGGCGACCGATGCGTTTTTTGAATTAGCCTTTTTAACTCCCTTTGCCGAAACTTCAATCAGTCCCAAGGTGTCGGTCAAAATGGTAAGATATTTATCGTTTTCCTTCGCTGTCCGTTCCCTTATCACTAAGCCGTTTACTGTCACCATCCTGATTTCCGCCTTGCTTTTTTATAAACTCTAAGTAATCCTCGACTTTTCCGCTTGCATAAAACTTTTGCCATAGCTCGTCCATAGATAAAATTACTCCTTTTTGATATTGCCGCTTTTTTGATTTGCCTTATTAGCGTTGACATATCAGAAGTAATTATTAGTGGAAAAATCAGTCGTTTGACAGACCGAAATTCTTTATTAAGCCCTCTCTGTTTCTCCAGCCCTCTTTTACCTTTACCCAAAGCCGGAGATTGGTTTTAATCATAAAGAATCTCTCAAGGTCTTCTCTGGCAAGCTTGCCGACTTGCTTCAGCATTGCTCCGCCCTTACCGATAACAATGCCCTTATGCGACTCACGCTCGCAGTAAATCACTGCAGAAACGTCCATTATACCCTCGCCGTACTTGTTATCATGCTCACCGAGCTGCTCTATGTCGACGGCAATGCCATGCGGCACCTCATCACTTAACATCTCCAAGAGCTTCTCACGGATAATCTCCGCAACAATAACCCTTTCAGGCTGATCGGTGAATTTATCGTCAGGAAAATAATGAGGGCCTTCGGTTGTATGTCCGTCAATGCTGCTTAATATAATATCAATACCGTCTTTATTCATAGCGCTGATCGGAATGACAGACTCAAAATCATATAAATCCGAATACTCGGAAATGATCGGTATAAGCTCCTCCTTGTTCTCAAACAAATCAATCTTATTAATAAGCAGAATAACAGGTGCTTTTGCCGCTTTTAAAGATGAAATCAGTGTCCTTTCAGCTTCGGAGGGCTTTTTTGTCGCATCGACAACTAAAAGCGCCACATCAATAGAGCTTACCGAATTGTCGATAGCCTTTAACATATGGTCGGATAGCTTGTCCCTCGACTTGTGCATTCCGGGTGTGTCAATAAAAACATACTGAATGTCGCCCTTTGTTAAGACGCCTGTGATTTTAGTTCTTGTAGTCTGCGGCTTTGAACTTACAGCAGCGACCTTTTCACCGACAAGTGCGTTTATAAGCGAGGATTTACCTGCATTAGGTCTTCCGACTATTGTAACGAAAACATTTTTTGTCATAATCAATTCCATTCTTTTAAGCTTTCACGTTTATATACCGAGCTTAGCTATAACTTCCCTTTCCTTTTGACGCATGAGCTTAGTGTCCTCACCGTCTTCATCATGATGGTCGTAGCCAATTATGTGCAGCGTAGAGTGTATGACCAAAAAAGCCATTTCACGCTGAACTGTGTGACCGATTTCTGTGGCCTGCTCTGAGGCACGCTCTGTTGAAATAATGATATCGCCCAAGGTATACAAACCGCTGTCCGGGTTTATGTCGAACTCGCAGTTGTCAGCAAGTGGGAATGATAAAACATCCGTCGGAGCGTCTATATTTCTGAAATCGCTGTTGATTTCACGGATACGGTCGTTTGTGACAAAGGAAACGCTTACCTCGGAATCCTCATCAAAACCGCCTGCTATCATTGCGTACTTTATACATGACTTCAAAAGCCTTTTAAGCTCAGGCGTAATCTCTACTAATTCCTGCTCGTTAAAATATGATACTCTAAGCCTTCTCATGATGCTTTCTCATCCTTTCGGTGTTGTATTGCTCGTATGCTTTGACTATGTCCTGAACCAGCCTGTGTCTGACAACGTCCTTTTCGCTGAAATGATTTATGCCTATATCCTTAACATTCTTTAAAACCTTGACCGCTTCAATTAGTCCGGATTTTCTCGGGTCCGGAAGGTCAATTTGAGTTACATCTCCGGTTATAACCATTTTTGAATTGAAGCCCAAGCGGGTCAAAAACATCTTCATCTGCTCCGGTGAAGTATTTTGAGCTTCATCCAATATGACAAATGCTTCGTCCAAGGTTCGACCTCGCATATATGCCAACGGTGCAACTTCTATAGAGCCACGCTCCTGATACTTTGCAAAGGACTCCGCTCCGAGCATTTCAAACAAAGCATCATAAAGAGGTCTCAAGTAAGGGTCAACCTTAGTTTGTAAGTCTCCGGGGAGAAAGCCGAGCTTTTCTCCTGCCTCTACAGCCGGACGCGTTAAAATAATTTTATTGATCTCATGCGCTCTGAACGCTCTTACAGCCATTGCAACCGCTAAAAACGTTTTACCTGTTCCGGCAGGACCTACTCCGAAGGTAATGGTGTTTTCAGCTATAGAGTCGATATATTTTTTCTGACCGAGAGTCTTGGGCTTTATGATTTTTCCGCCGGACGTTACGCATATGCCGCCGTCGGAAAGATTGGCAATTTCCTCTTGAGCCGACTCGCCTGCCATGGAAAGAACATATCTCACCTGCTGTAAGGTAATGTCGTCTCCCTTTTCGGCTATTCTCAGAAGCGACGATATACATGAATAGGCTTTTTCGACATCAGCGTCAGCCCCGATTAATTTAATATCGCTTCCGCGTGTAACAACTCTGACATTCAGTTCATCCTGAAGAAGTTTTATATTTTCATCATAATTGCCGAACAGGTTCAATATGTGATTCATATTTGTAACAACCAGCGATTTCTCCGCCATTTTAACCATTCCTTTCAAAGCCGAATGCTTTAGTTTAATTCTATGGCAAAAGCTGCACTCAAAACATCGTGCACCAAAATAAATATCAAATGAATATCTTTACGTTAAAATTATATCAGATTCTTTAATGATTTTCAACATATTTTTCCTGAGAACAAATAAAAAAGCCGAAGAAATCTTTGAAAAGCGATATGACATAAATCATCCTCCGAACGAATAGCTTTTTTCGCATGGTAATTAATATGAAATGCTGTTTAGTCTGTTCTTTGAATCGACATATATCGGGCTTTCCTTAGCTATGTTTCCCTTCAGCGAATATACCGCCTTCAGCTTTAAAACATCATCGGACATCTCAAGCTCCACATCGCAGTTTAGAATTTCGCTGTCGCCTAAAAGATTGTCCTCATAGATTTTGAGCTTTTGTCTCAGTATTTTTTCTGCTTCATCGTAAGTATAGATTTTAAGCTTAGATATCTGTTCGGTATATTCAGTGGTCTTTACACTGACAGGCAGCTCTATTCCGAAAAAACTGACCGGAGAGCTATAGGTTTTAATCTTACAGCTGCCGTCAGGCGTCTTAAACCATGGCTTTGGGATTTCATAGTCGAAAAAGCAAAGGTTCTTTGAATACACCGTTTCGCCGTCAACAACAGCTCTGTCATATAACGCCTGCTCAAACTCTACAGTTTCGTCGTAAACGGCAGTTATTGTCGCCATGGAATGATAATAATAGGCAAGACCGTTTCTGCGTTCGATGATGCCGTTGACGAGTATGTCGCCCTTTTTAACCGTATCCCCAAGCAAAACGCACAGCTCACCCTCCAAAACATTTACGCTGACTATCTGTCCGTCTCGAGAAGCCACTAAGTTGCACGGGATTCGCCCCAAATCAGTAGGCACACGCTCAGTTAAAAGACTGACGTTGACAGTAACCACAGAGCCGCTGTGACCTATCGACGCCCAAGCAACCTCATCGCACATCTCCATCAGCTTTGCATTTGCATCTAAAAAATTAATGCTCGGTATATAACCGCCTGCTCTTATGCCGTCCTCAGCGAGCAAAAGCTTGATCTTTTCTTCAACCTCACCGCCGTCTGCGCCGACTACTCTTACCTTCAAAACACAGTTAGACAGATAAATCATAGCGGCAGTACATATAACAGCTCCGACTATTAACCCAAAACGCTTGCGATATCTAAACAATTTATAGTATAACCCTTTTTCCTTGATTATCTCAAGCGAAAAGCCATGCTCTGAGCATAATTTTTCTAAGAGTCGTCTGTTTGTGTACGGAACTTGAATGTATACAGAGTCGTTTTTGACGTAAAGCATAAGAACCTTACATTCTTTTCTGAGCTTATTTATGATAAGTCCTGAGTCGAAGCCGTCAATTTTTGCTTCAACAGTGCCCAAAATTCTGAATATATTCATTATCAGTTTATTCCTCCGCTTGACAGCTCGATCGAGCTTATTTTCCCAAAGACAGTAACCGTACTGCTTGTGTATCCCTGCAGCTTTAGGTTCTCTCCCCAAATAACAATGTCATTTCCGGCAGCTCTCACTCTTGCCATGATTTCGTTGCACTCATAAACGTTGCTGACGTTTTCAATCATAACCTCATCCTTGCCGCATATTGTCACATATGACTCGGCAAATGTATATTTTTTCAGCTTTTGCTCGAGCTTATTCGGTAGAAATTTCACAATTACGACCATCCCTTTCTTTAAAAGGTCAAATTTTTGACGTTATATCATTCTCTATTAATTATACTGTCCTGATTTTCGGCATAGAATTATCAAGGAAAAATTAAAGGAGCTTTTTTTAAAAACTATGATGAAGATATTTAAAAAATCCAAGGTACTGAATTCAATTACAGGGATTTTGACTGTTGCGACGCTGGTCTTAGTCATTATCTGTATAGACGACGTCAAAAGCAAGACGGTTTTGGCTATAAAGTCGTCTGCCTTTACAATTATTCCGTCGCTATTTTCGGTCTGCGTGCTGTGCGGAGTAATCATAAAGAGCGGTATAATAGAGCGAATTGTAATCGTAAAAGGAATAGATTCAAAGCTTCTTACCGCTTTTCTTCTCGGAAATATAGGCGGATACCCGATAGGGGCAAAGCTGCTTTGCGATATGGTAAAGAGTGGCGAAATAAGCAAAGAAACTGCTGAAAAGGCCGTATGCTTTTCATTTGCTTCAGGACCTGCATTTGTATTCGGAATAGTAAATTCTTTGGTGACAAAGAGTCTTTCTCTTAGCTTGATTATATTCATGTCTGTTTTTGCCGCTAACCTGACTATGTATATCATTTATTGCTGCAAGAATAAGTATAACTCAAAACAGCGGCACGAGTACACTGCTGTTACCACGGGCTTGATAGTTGAATGTGTTCGGTCGGCGTCATACTCAATGATATCAATAGGAGCATCTATTGTATTCTTTTCGTCTGTAATTGCTGTTATTGAAAAGCTGATGCCGTTTACAGAGCGTATTCCTGCGATATCAGCTTTTTTAGAGATATCAAATGTAACCGAAATTCAATGTAACGGGCTGTATCAATTCCTTCTGATATGCTTGCTGATGGCATTCGGCGGAATATGCGTACATATGCAGATTATAAGCATTGTCGGCAGTGCCTTCAGCCTTAAAAGCTTCTACAAATCAAGACCCTTACAGCTTTTTCTGACTGCCGCATATGCACTCGCTATGTGCCTTGCATTTAAAATCGACATTACCGCTGATGTAACAAACGTAAAATATGTACTATCAGAATCAAACAGTGTTATACCACTGTTATGCACGCTCGGGATGATTCTAATTTCTTTTACATATACATACCCAAAGACGAATAAAAAGATCCGCACAAGGCTTTAAATCAAAGCTTTGTGCGGACAGATAGTTTTTTATTATTACAAAATTCGTTTTAAGCTAAATACTTGAGAACAATTTCCTTCATAGCGCCGGGGTTTGCCTTACCCTTTGATGCCTTCATGCACTGACCGACTAAGTAGCCCAATGCGTTTGTTTTGCCGTTTTTATAGTCCTGTACAGATTTTTCGTTTGCAGCCAAGACCTCTTTTGCCAATTCCTCGAGCATTGAAATATCAGAAATCTGAGCTAAAGACTTTTCCTCTATAACCTTGTCTATATCGTCGGCATTTTCGTTTATTATAGCGTCAAAAACAGTCTTTCCTGCGGCTGTTGAGATTTTTCCTGAGCTTATATAGTTTACGAGCTTAGCAAGCATTGAAGCCGTAAGACTTGTCTGCTCGATTGAAACGCCTTCATTCATAAACTTAGAAATCTCGCCCAATATCCAGTTAGATAACAGCTTAGGGGCAGTGCATCCGGCAGAAATACAGTCATCAAAGAACTTTGACTTTTCGGGAACATCAACAATCATCGCAGCGTCAGTTTGCGAAAGTGAATAATCACTGACATAGCGCATAATCTTTGCGTTTGGAAGCTCAGGCAATGTATCCTTGAGCATTTTAACCTTTTCTTCCGGAACGACGATAGTTAAAAGGTCAGGCTCGGGGAAGTATCTGTAATCTTGAGCGTCCTCTTTGGAACGCATTGAGATGCTTTCGCCCTTTGCGTCGTCCCAGCGGCGTGTCTCCTGAACAACAGTTCCGCCGGACTCCAAAAGCTCAATCTGCCTGTTCGCCTCATAGTCTATTCCCCTGACGGCGGCAGAGAAGCTGTTGACGTTTTTCATCTCACATCTTGTTCCGAAAGGCTCACCGGGCTTATGAACGGATACGTTGACGTCGCACCTGATTGAACCCTCCTGCATTTTGCAGTCTGAAATATCGATATATTTAAGTATTGACTTGATAGTCTCAAGGTAAGCCTTAGCTTCCTCTGAGCTTCTCATATCAGGTCTTGAGACAATTTCTATCAGCGGAACGCCGCAGCGATTGAAGTCGACTAAAGAGCCGTCGAACTTGTCGGAATGCAATAGCTTTCCTGCGTCCTCTTCTATATGAATTCTCTCTATTCCTATCCTCTTTGTATCTCCGTTGACCAAAACGTCAAGATATCCGTCGTGGCAAAGAGGAATATCAGCCTGTGATATCTGATATGACTTCGGAAGGTCCGGGTAGAAATAATTCTTTCTGTCCTGCTTGCAGATTCTGTTTATGCCGCAGTTCAAAGCGTGACCCATTTTTATAGCGTAGTCAACTACACTTTCGTTGAGTGTCGGCAGAGTTCCCGGCATACCTAAGCATATCGGACAAACCTGTGTGTTTACCTCCAAGCCGAAGGAGTTTTTGCAGCTGCAATAAATTTTTGTCTTTGTATTTAACTCGGCGTGAACCTCCAAGCCGATTACAACCTCATATCCCTTTATCATGCAAAACACCTCCTACATTAAAGCTTTGGAGCTTTGAATACGCCGAAGCACATTTCATGAGCGTAAGCGGCGTTCAGTATTGTCTTTTCGTCAAAATGTCTGCCTATAAGCTGCATACCGTAAGGTAAGCCGTTCTTAGAATAGCCGCACGGCACGCTTACAGCCGGAAGTCCTGCTATATTAACTGTAACTGTGCATATATCAGCTGAATACATACTCAACGGATCTCCGACCTTTTCGCCTATCTTAAACGCTTCAAAAGGCGATGTAGGAGTGGCGATAACGTCTACACCCTCAAACGCACGGTTGAATTCATCCTTAATTCTAAGCTGCAAAAGCTTTGCTTTTTTATAATAAGCGTCGTAGTATCCGGAGCTTAAAACGAATGTGCCTAGAATTATTCTTCTCTTAACCTCTCTGCCAAAGCCCTCGCTCCTTGTGCGCTCATACATATCTATAAGACTTTTGGGCTTATCGCAGCGATAGCCGTACTTAACGCCGTCGAATCTTGCTAAGTTCGACGATGCCTCGGCACAAGCGATGATATAGTACGCAGACAACGCATAATCAGTTGACGGCAATGAAATTTCCTTAATCACAGCGCCTTTCTTTACAAGCTCCTCAACGCTTTGCATAACGCTCGCCTTGACGTCGTCATTGACGCCGCTGCCGAAATACTCTTTCGGTATTCCGATTCTAAGACCGCTCACGTCTCCTGTCAATGAGTCAAACGTCGAAGCATGATCCATCTTAACGCTTGTTGCGTCCATCTTATCGTGACCTGCTATTGCGTCCTGCAATAGGGCAACATCCTTTACACAGCGTCCGAAAGGACCGATCTGGTCAAGTGATGAAGCAAATGCTACAAGACCGTACCTTGAAACGCTGCCATATGTAGGCTTTAAGCCGACAACGCCGCACAGTGAAGCAGGCTGTCTTATCGAGCCGCCCGTATCTGAGCCTAATGCTAAAGACGCTTCGCAGGCAGCTACAGCAGCTGCCGACCCGCCGGATGAACCGCCGGGTACGCAATCCAAGTCGAAGGGGTTCTTTGTCTTTTTAAAGTAAGAATTTTCAGTTGACGAGCCCATTGCAAACTCGTCCATGTTGAGCTTTCCTGTTATAACTGCACCCTTTGATTTCAGCTTATTAACAACTGTTGCATTAAAAACAGGCTCGTAATTTTCGAGCATTTTAGACGCACAGGTAGTTTTTATTCCGTCGGTAGATATATTGTCCTTAATGCCTATGGGAATGCCTGCAAGCTTGTCAAGTGCTTCCCCGGAGGCTCTTTTTTTGTCAACATCGTCAGCAGACAAAAGTGCATTTTCACGGTTCAAGGTTATATAGGCGTCAACCTTAGACTCAACTTCGTCTATTCTTTCAAAATATGACTCAGTCAGCTCACGGGCAGATATTTCACCCTTTTTGAGCATTTCAGACTGTTCATATGCCTTATATTCGTAGAGCTTCAATTTAGATATCCCCCTTAATCAACAGTTTTAGGAACGACAACGCATCCGGCGACAACCTTAGGTGCATTCTTCAAAATCTGTTCTCTTGACAGCTTATCATCTGAAAGCTCGTCCTTGCGCAGTTCCATTGCATTGTTCTCGTCAACTAACCACTCATCGTCTATATCGGGCATAGACTCGACCATACCGATTATGTCTGACATCTCGCTTTCGTATCTTGAAAGCTCTGAGTCGTCAATTTTAAGACGTGCAAGCTTTGCAACGTGTTTTATATCAACATTCATATTATCACAGTTCCTTTCCGTCAGCTTATCATTTTAATAAGTGTTTCTTCATCAATTATCGAAATTCCTAAATCCTGAGCCTTAGTAAGCTTTGAGCCTGCTTCCTCGCCTGCCAAAACATAATCTGTCTTCTTAGAAACAGATGACTTGACTGTACCGCCGTTTTCTTCGATTATCTTTTTTGCATCATCTCTTGAATACGACGGCAGCGTTCCGGTTATGACAAATGTTTTGCCCAGCAGCTTTTCAGACTTAGCAAGTGATTGATACTCTGTGTTAACTCCATACTGCTTTAGTTCTTCAATGGTCTTAAGCATATGAGGCTCACTGAGGGTTTTGACAATTATCTCAGCCGTAAGCTCACCGAAGCCGTCTATAGCAACGATATCGTCAGCCGATGCTGACAAAATACCGTCAATACTCTTAAATCTTTCGCACAAAAGCTTGCACGAAGCAGACCCGACATTTTTAATTCCCAAGCCACACAAAAGCCTGTCCAATGTGTTGTGCTTAGAGCGCTCAATAGCCAAAATCAGATTCTGAGCCGATTTTTCCTTAAATCCCTCAAGCTTTAATAAATCATCCTCGGTAAGCTTGTATATGTCCGGAATGCTTTTAACCATTCCGCTGTCAAACAATGCAGACGCAACCGCAGGTCCTAAGCCCTCTATATTCATTGCCGGCTTTGACGCAAAGTAGATAAGCGAGCGCAGAACCTGAGCCTCGCATTCGATGTTCGGACACCTAAGTGCGCTTTCGCCGTCCTCACGCACAGCCTTAGCTCCGCACACCGGACAATACTCGGGCAGCTTGAAGCTCTGTGTGCCAAGCTTTTCTGCGACGTTTAAAACCTCAGGGATGATGTCCCCTGCTTTTCTGACTGTTATAACATCGCCAATTGAAATATTTCTCTCGTCTATAAAGTCCTGATTGTGAAGCGTTGCCCTTGATACGCTTGTCCCTGCCAGTAAAACAGGTTCAAATACCGCAACTGGTGTTATAGCGCCCGTTCTGCCGACGTTAACCTCAATGTCAATAAGCTTTGTTGTTTTTTCTTCCGGCGGGAATTTGTATGCAACAGCCCACTTTGGGACTTTAGAAGTATAGCCAACCTGTTCTCTGAGCGACAGATCGTCCAGCTTAATTACAACACCGTCTATATCATACGGCAGGCTGTATCGCCTTTGACCGATGCTTTCAATTATTGCTTTAATTTCTTCATAGCTCTCAACGCACTTGTACTCCGGTATAACCTTAAAACCTAAGTCGCTGAGCATATCAAGAGATTGCTTATGCGATTTAAATGAAAATCCTAACGACCTTTGAACGTTAAAAATGAATATATCAAGCTTTCGCTTAGCAGCGATTTTAGGGTCTTTTTGACGCAGTGAACCAGCAGCGGCGTTTCTGGGGTTTTTAAACGGCTGCTCAGAGTTAAGCTCCATTTCGTTTGAAAGCTCCAAAAATACCGAGCGAGGCATGTAAACCTCACCTCTGACCTCTAACAGCTCCGGCTTCTCGCTCAGCGAAAGCGGAATAGACCGAATTGTCTTTATATTTGATGTGACATCCTCGCCGACAAATCCGTCCCCTCTTGTAGAACCAACGGCAAGCTCGCCGTTTCGGTATTCCAAGGAAACAGAAAGACCGTCTATCTTAGGCTCAACAGTAAACCGTGGATTTTCGACCTCGGATTTAATTCTGTTGACGAACTCTTCAACCTGAGCAAACGAGAAGACATCCTGCAAGCTGCCCATCTGAACTGTATGAGTAACCTTTGAAAACGATGAAACAGGCGCTCCGCCGACTCTCTGTGTCGGTGACGACGGCTTTATCATTTCAGGATGCTCCTGCTCCAATGTCTTTAGCTCGTTCATGAGCATATCAAACTCATAATCGTCAATTTCGGGATTATCTTCAATATAGTATTTTCTTGAGTGATAGTTGATTATATCGCAAAGCTCGTTAATACGTTTCGATGCCGCTTTATCATCCATCATTATAAACATTCCTTTAATACAAAAATCTGTACATATATTAATCTATCCGATGCCGGTAAATCCCTTTGGGATGTCGCCGACAATTATTGTCTGTGCTATTACAAAATCCTGAGTATAAGAAAATTCCTGCTTTTTAGGCGGAAGGTATGCTGTGGAGTTAATTGTTATGCGCACTAATATTTCATGCTTAACAGTATTTATACCCAGTGATTCTGTTGATGAGATAAGCTGAATATCCGGCAGGGACGATTGAGCAATCCTTATTTTTAGATAAGGTCCTCTTCCGCTTAAATTTATGTCCCCCGATGCGCTTCCGATCGGAATTTTAATCTTACTCGCCTTTAATCGGTCAAGCCTTGAAAGCAAATTCTCACTGAGCGCAAGCTTTAATTGATTAATCTTTGCTGAATTATAGGTTACTGCTGTGACAAAACCTGAATTGTTGTAGCTGAGACTGACAAAGTCAGAGTAGCCAAACTCATTGTTATCAAAGGTATCTGTTACAGCGTCGTTAATTGACTCTGCCAATGAGGCAGAGCCGTACTGAACTGCCATTGACATTATAATCGGTCTTAAAGTGACGTTGATTAAGATCACGGCAGCTATACACGCCGTAGCCAAAAACAGCACCGAATAATTCCTTTTTGTCTTAGTATTGCTTCTTCTACGCAAAATATCCCCTCCCGAGCCCCATAAGTCAGCGACATAACATCTTATACATACTATGCTTATGGGGTCGGAAAGTGAATATTAAAAACAAATATTATTTGCCTAAAGCTTCCTTAACGGTCTTTACAATATTTTCGGAAGAAAGACCGAATTCCTTAAGAAGTGCAGTTGCAGGACCTGAATAACCGAATACGTCGTTTACACCGATCTTAACAACCTTAGTCGGGCAGTTAGCAGCCAAAACATCGCATACAGCTGAACCGAGTCCGCCGATAACGCTGTGCTCCTCAGCAGTGACAATAAGTCCTGTCTCCTTAGCAGCCTTGATAACGATTTCTTCGTCAAGAGGCTTGATTGTGTGAATATTTATAACTCTTGCGCTTATGCCGTCTGCCTTCAAAGCCTCGGCAGCTGTCATTGCTTCATAAACCATAAGTCCTGTTGCAATGATGGCAACGTCAGTACCGCTTACAACCTCTATGCCCTTGCCAAGTTCAAACTTATATGTTTCCTTGTCATTGAAAACAGGGGTTGCAAGTCTGCCGAAGCGCATATAAACAGGACCGTTATAGTTAATAGCAGCTTCAACTGCGGCTCTTGCCTCAACATCGTCAGCAGGGTTGATAATTGTCATTCCGGGGATTGTGCGCATCAAAGCGATGTCCTCGTTGCACTGGTGTGTTGCGCCATCCTCGCCTACTGAAATGCCGGCGTGAGTTGCGCCTATCTTAACGTTTAAGTGCGGATAGCCTATAGAGTTTCTGACAATTTCAAAAGCTCTTCCGGCTGCAAACATAGCAAATGAAGAAGCAAAAGGAATCTTTCCTGTTGCAGCAAGACCGGCAGCAACGCCCATCATGTTTGCTTCTGCTATACCGCAGTCGATATGTCTTTCAGGGAACTTCTTTTTAAATATACCTGTTTTGGTGGCGGCAGCAAGGTCAGCGTCCAAAACGTAAAGGTTTTCATACTTATCGCCAAGCTCTGCTAAGGCTTCGCCGTAGCTTTCTCTGGTGGCTTTTTTAATCATATCTGCCATTATCAATTCCTCCTAAATTAAGAATTACTCATTCTCAAGCTCAGCAAGTCTTGCCTTAAGCTCGCTCATTGCCTGCTCATACTGCTCTGCATTAGGAGCTGCACCGTGCCAGGAAACCTGATTCTCCATGAACGAAACGCCCTTGCCCTTAACGCTTGTCATAACTATTGCAACAGGCTGATTTACAACAGTTTCAGCTTCGTTGAATGCAGCCTCAATGCTGTCGAAGTCGTGAGCGTCCATAGTGATAACGTGCCAGCCGAATGCTGCAAACTTGTCGGTTATCGGGTAGGGTGAGCAAACGTCTGAAATCTTGCCGTCAATCTGAAGACCGTTGTTGTCAACTACAGCAATCAAGTTGTCAAGCTTGTTGTGAGCGGCAAACATAGCAGCTTCCCAAACCTGACCCTCTTCAATTTCGCCGTCGCCCAAAACAGCGTAGACCTTGTAAGTCTCGTTAGTGAGTTTAGCAGAAAGCGCCATACCGGCAGCGGCTGATATTCCCTGTCCCAATGAACCTGAGGACATATCAACACCTGGGATATGCTTCATATCAGGGTGTCCCTGAAGCATAGACCCGATGTGTCGAAGACCCTTAAGCTCTTCAACGTCGAAGAAGCCTCTGTTGGCAAGTGTCGAATAAAGAGCCGGAGCTGTATGTCCCTTTGAAAGAACAAATCTATCTCTTTCCGGGAGCTTGGGATTATCGGGATAAACGTTCATTTTAGCAAAATAAAGATAGGTAAGCAAGTCAGCAATTGAAAGAGAGCCACCCGGGTGACCGCTCTTTGCGTTGTAAACGCCCTCGATTATGCCCATTCTTACCTTGCAAGCAGAAATACTCAACTGCTTTTTAAGTAATTCATCCATAGTTGTACCTCCAAAATTATATTGTAGCCAGTATTTTTATCGCTTCCGCTATAGCATCTTCGTCGCAGGATGCCTTCAAGACGTAATCGCAGCAGTCCTTTACAGGCTGCTCGGAATTTGCCGGGCAAAAGCTTATATCAGATGCCGTAAGCATCTCAATATCGTTGTCATAGTCGCCGGCTGATATCACTTTAACGTTGTCAATATTAAGTAATTTAAACATTTCAACAAGCGCCGACCCCTTGGAAACGTTTTCAGGTAAAAGCTCAAGGAAATACGGGCATGATCTGACAAACCTTACTCCCATACCGTCGAACTTCTTAACATACTCACAAAGCTCGTCAATGACGTCAACGCTGTCTGCAAACAAAAGCTTACACCACGGTTCAGTCACTTCATCGCCGGAGTTTTTCTTTGTATAGCTGATTCTCAATATCTCATGATGCCACCTCTCGGCGTCGTTGAGATTGAGATAATATTGTCCTTCAAATGTAAATATCTCAGGGGCAATTCCCGGATACCTTGAAAAAATATCCTTTAAAATGTCCCTTGCGCACTCAGGAAGATATGTAGCATGGATTATTTTTTCAGACTTATGGTCATAGACAATGCAGCCGTTATATAAAATAAGCGGAAGGTCTACATCCAAAACGTCAAGGTAGCGCTTGGTGGTGTGAATAGGACGTCCCGTCGCTATTCCGAATACACCGCCGTTGGCTCTGTATTCATTAATTGCTGAAATATTCTTTTCGGTGATGTCCTTGCTCTTATTAAGCAAAGTTCCATCCATATCTGTGACGAAAATTGTATTCTTAAAATCCATATGATACCTTTTACACAGTGCTTAGTTTTTTTAAAAGCTTAATGAAATACTCGGGAGGCTCTGCGCTGAATTCCATGTACTCATGAGTTATAGGGTGAATAAAACCGATCTTTTTAGCGTGAAGGCATTGACCTTTACAGCCATTATACGGTTTGCCGTAAACATCATCCCCTAAAATCGGATGCCCGATATAAGCTGAATGCACTCTTATCTGATGTGTGCGCCCTGTTTCAAGCGAAAAGCTCACATGAGTATACCTCGGAAGCTCCTCAAGAACTCTATAATGAGTAACTGCATTTTTAGAATTGACCGTAGTTACACACATTTTCTTTCTGTCTGCCTTATCACGTCCGATAGGAGCGTCAATAGTTCCCGATATATCTTTAAATCTGCCGACGCATATAGCCTCGTATTCTCGTGTAAAGCTATGTGCCTTTATCTGCTCAGCAAGTCCCAAATGAGCCTTGTCCGTCTTTGCAACCATTAAAAGACCGCTTGTGTTCTTATCGATTCTATGGACGATTCCGGGGCGAATGACGCCGTTGATTCCGGAAAGCGAGTCCTTACAGTGATACATAAGCGCATTTACCAAGGTAGATGTATAATTACCCGGTGCAGGATGAACAACCATTCCCTGTGGCTTGTTGACGACCAGCAAATCGTCGTCTTCATAGATAATATCTAAAGGGATGTCCTGCGGCTCAATCTTCAGGTCAACAGGATCGGGAACGTCGACTGTAATGATATCTCCCAAAGAAAGCTTATAGCTCTTTTGAACGGTTCTGCCGAGCACTGAAACGTTTCCCGACTCTATCAGCTTGGCCGCCGCCGAACGTGTTAAATCTATCTGTGTTTGCTCAGTGAGCCACTTGTCTATTCTTACACCGACATCGTCGGATTCGGTTATCAATTCAAACCTATTCATCACTTGAAAGCTTTGCCTGCTCCTTTTTGAGCTTTGCATTCCTTATCTCATCGACAATATAGTAAACACATATTCCTATTCCGCCCAGAACAACACAGATGTCTGCAAAATTGAACACAGGGAACTTTATAAAATCAAACACGATATAATCAACTACTCCGCTGAATTCAGTGTCAATGAGCATTCTTATTCTGTCAATAAGGTTTCCTATGCCGCCTGCAACAATAAGCGACAGGCATATATATTCAATTTTGCATATAGATTTGCGCTTTATTATCATGTAGACGATTATGCCCAGCATAACAACAGTTGTAAACGCAACTAAGAACACAGTTTGACCGCCCAAAATGCTCCAGCCTGCGCCGTCGTTTCTTATATGAGTGAGGCTGAACACATCAAAATCGCCGATTGAAAATGTATAGTATCTTTTCAATACGCTCACGCACTCATCGAAGTTCTGTATGACGGCAAGCTTGATTATCTGGTCGCAGGCAGTAAGAACTGCAATTATAACAAAGGAAATTACGAGCAAATTTTACCAATCCTTTTAATCAACAAAGCCCGTTTGCCGCAAAACTGCGGCAAACGAACAAAGAATAGTTTACTTAACGGTTGCAGCACATCTCTCACAAAGTGTCGGATGCTCATGTGAATGACCTACAGTATCAGAGTAAGCCCAGCAGCGCTCACACTTTTCACCGGACGCTCTCTTAACAGTGAATCCGAGTCCCGTTGTTTCACCGGTAAACTCAGCGTCGCCGTCACGAGCGATCTCCACTCTTGAAACAATGAAAACGGCAGGCAGGATATCCTTAACGGCATTCAACTTGTCGAAGCTGTCACCTGCTGTTATAACAAGATCTGCTTCTAATGACGAGCCGATTACCTTATCCGCTCTCTTAAGCTCAAGTGCCTTCTTTGCATCGATTCTCAAGCTGTAGATGAATTCCCACTTGGAAATAAACTCATCGTCGAAGC
This sequence comes from Ruminococcus sp. UBA7158, assembly GCA_002491605.1. GTDB lineage: Bacteria > Bacillota > Clostridia > Oscillospirales > Ruminococcaceae > Faeciplasma. Next base: position 12,333 of record DKWG01000037.1, on the reverse strand, counting down.
TAAGACCGGACTTAGTAGGCATATCATTTAAGAATACGCTTTCCGGATTTTCATCCTTGGAGTGATTCATATATGACCAGATTTCATCCGCTGTAAATGAAAGGATAGGTGCAACCAACCTTGAAATTGCGGACAGAATCATATACATGACAGTCTGAGCTGAGCGACGAAGCTTTGAATCGGGAGCCTCGCAGTAAAGTCTGTCCTTAATGATATCAAGATAGAAGTTTGACATATCTACAACGCAGAAGTTGTGAATAGCGTGGAATACAATGTGGAAGTCAAATGCGTTGTAAGCCTCGTTTACCTTGTCGATGAGGTTATCAAGCTTCATAACAGCCCACTTGTCAAGCTCAGTAAGCTCGTTCAAGTCAACCCTATCGGTGTCGAAATTGAATCCGCCCTGATTTGACAGGTTGCCCAGGATGTATCTTGCTGTGTTTCTTATCTTTTTATATGCTTCTGAGAGCTGAGCTAAAATATCCTTGGATATTCTGATATCTGAATGATAATCGCTTGATGCTACCCAAAGCCTTAAGATGTCTGCACCGTTTTTGTCGTATATCTCCTTAGGCTCAATTCCGTTTCCTAAGGATTTGTGCATAGTCTTTCCTTCGCCGTCAACAACCCAGCCGTGGGTGCAAACTGCCTTATAAGGTGCCCTGCCGTTGATAACAACAGATGTCAAAATCGATGACTGGAACCAGCCTCTGTACTGGTCTGCACCCTCTAAATACAAATCAGCAGGAGAAGAAAGACCCTCTCTTTGATCCAAAACCGCAGTATGAGTTACGCCTGAATCGAACCAAACGTCCATGATATCTGTTTCCTTAACAAACTCATGGCATCCGCACTCGCACTTAACGTCAGACGGAATTATCTCGCTTGCGTCATACTTCCACCAAGCGTCAGAACCCTCACGGGCAAACAAATCAGAAATAGCATTTATAGTTTCATCATTGACGATAGGCTTGTGGCAGTCCTTGCAGTATACGATCGGTATCGGAACGCCCCATGACTTCTGACGTGAAATACACCAGTCGGAACGGTCCTGAACCATTCCCTTTATTCTGTCTTCGCCCCATCCGGGAATCCACTCGACGCTCTCAATCGCCTTGACGGTTTCATCCTTGAAGTCTTTAACAGAGCAAAACCACTGCTCTGTAGCTCTGAAGAGTATCGGTGACTTGCATCTCCAGCAGTGCGGATACTGGTGCAAAATCTTGTTTGTAGCAAACAAATGACCTGTTTCGGTGAGCTTCTTCGCAATTGCCTTGTTGGCGTCGTCTGTCTTTAAGCCCTCGAATTCACCCGAATCCTTGGTCATAACGCCGTTGCCGTCAACTCCGACAACTATGCCGATTTCGTCGTACTTCTTGCAAACCTCAAAGTCGTCAACACCGTAGCCCGGAGCTGTATGAACGCAGCCTGTACCGCTGTCAAGAGTGACATGGTCGCCGACAATAACAAGTGAGGTTCTTCCCATAAACGGGTGCTGAGCCTTGCAGTATTCAAGCTCCTTGCCCGTAAATGATCCGACAGTTTCGTATTCGGTGATTCCGGCAGCAGCAAGTGTAGGCTCGATAAGCTCTCTTGCCATAACATAGTTTTCGCCGTTAGCCTTTACGACTGTGTATTCATAGTCAGGACCGAGACAAATTGCAAGGTTGCCCGGGAGTGTCCAGGTTGTTGTTGTCCAAATAACAAAATATGTCTTTGCAAGGTCAAGACCCAATGCTGTAAACAATCCCTTATCGTCGACAACGTTGAACTTAACGTATACAGAGTAGCACGGGTCGTCCTGATACTCAATCTCAGCTTCTGCCAACGCAGTCTGGCATTCAGGGCACCAGTAAACAGGCTTTAAGCCCTTGTAAATGTATCCGCGCTTTATCATCTCGCCGAATACCTTAATCTGGCGAGCTTCAAATTCAGGCTTTAAGGTGAGGTAGGGGTTATCAAAGTCGCCCAAAACGCCCAAGCGCTTGAACTGCTGCTTTTGGCTTTCAACATAAGAAAGAGCAAACTCACGGCAGTGCTTTCTCAGCTCCAAAGGAGGAATTGCGCCGTCCTTGACGCCGATCGACTTCATCGCCTTAAGCTCTATAGGAAGTCCGTGAGTATCCCAGCCGGGAACATAGTTAGAAAGATATCCGCTCATGTTCTTTTGCTTGACGATGATATCCTTCAAAACCTTATTCAAAGCAGTTCCCAAATGTATATCGCCGTTTGCATACGGAGGACCGTCGTGGAGGGTGTATGTGGGTCTTCCCTCGTTCTTTTTCAGTATTTTTTCGTAAAGCTTTTTGTCGTCCCAGCCTTCAACCATACCCGGCTCTTTTGTCGGAAGATTTCCTCGCATCGGGTAATCTGTTTCAGGCAGATTAAGGGTTTTGTTGTAGTCCATAAACTAATTGACCATGCCTTTCTGAATGACTTATATAAAGAATAAATAACAATTTCGCTTTTTGTGTATTACTTTTTGTTCTGACCAAACTTTAAATCATCAAATGCAAAATCCTGCTTCTTATAGTTGGAGTCGCCGAAGCCGAAATTAGGACGTACTTTCTCCTGTGCGGGCTTAGCAGGTTTATTTGCAGGTAACGATGAAGCGGACTTAGCTTCGTCAGCCTCCGGCTTAGCAGCAGGTGCATCAGCCTTGACGGCGTTAGGTGCAGGCTTAACCTGACCGCTTACTATTTTTGCAATCTCCTCATCGGAAATTTCCGGCAAAGATGCTGCGAATCTAACCTGTTCCTCGAGCATACCGAGAAGCTTTCTCTTGAAGTCGGTTACCTCAGCCTTCAGCTTTGCAAGCTTATCGCCCTGAAGCTCAATCTGTGTCTTAGAAGCAGCAACGACTGCATTAAGCTTATCGTTTTCGTCCTTAATGGCTGTGGCAATCTTTTCAACCTCGCTGCGCTTTAACGCCTCGCAGTCGTTTGCAATCTCAGCAAGCAATGAGTCACGCTTTGTCTGTGCCTCGGCAACGATCTTATCGGCTTCTTCCTTAGCGTCGGTGACAATTCGCTTTCCCTGCTTCTGAGCAATAAGCAAAGCGTCTCTTATGGAATCCTCATCCTGACGATACTCGTTGATTTTTTCAACAAGCTTAATAATCTTAGCTTCGCTTTCTTCCTTATCCTTTATAGCATTGGCAAGCTCTATGGCTACGCTCTTTAAAAACTCGTCAACCTCTTCGGGCTTATATCCCAATGCTGACTTTTCAAATCTTTTTGCAGCAATATCCTTTGGGTTCATGCCGTTTTCCTCCCTTTTTACTTGTATTTATTTATAGTAATAAAAATTCTGTCCTTCTTTGATAAACCGCCCAATTCACCGATAACAAACTTTCCCAAGCCCCTGACCGAAAAGACATCACCGGCTTCGACCCGTGAGCTTGGATTATATGTTTCAACGTGATTGAGTACTACGCCTTTTGAGCGGATAAGCTCCTGAGTTTTCTCACGCGACTGCCTTATCGCAGCACTGAGGCAGGAATCCAGTCTCAGCGACGAAACTGTCGCCTTAATCACCTCGAACTCCTGTTCAGGAATATCATCCGCTGAAAAATCATAGCTTATAGTAACGCCGCATCTTGAGACCTTCGTCATGTCTTTAACAAGCGGCAAAACTGTATTCATGACGAATACAACAGCTCTTTTTTCGTTAACCAAAATATCGCCGAGCATTTCACGCTTTATATTAAGCGACATCAAAGCGCCCAAAAAGTCACGGTGAGTCAGCTTATCCTTGTCCCGGTAATTAAAAACCACCGGAGTAAATACGCTTTTAGCCCCGTACCCTGAGAAAACAATGACCCTTCTGACGGCATTTTCATAGCCGCCCGTAAGCTCATAGTCATTGAATCCGCTTGAGCGCAATGCGTGCTCACACAGTGCGCACTGCCTTTCATCTAAAAAGCAACTGCTTCTTTGTCTTCCCGACGAAAAGCTTTGAGACGCCAAATCTAAAACGTGACGAATAAGTATCTTTTCATCTTCGGTAGCTGAATTTATGATTTTTAAATCACTCATTAAAAGCTGAATCCGCTGCTTTCAAGCTCGCTCATCAAATCAACGCCGCTGAAGCCTACGTTCTTAGGCATGATTACAAATGTTTTCTGAGCTGTCATTTTAATCGTTGCGTCATTAGCGTATGCAACGCCTGAAAGGAAGTCCATAATTCTCTTAGCATCATCAGCCTTAACCTGCTCAAGATTCAAAAGAACTGTCTTCTGGTGATTCAGATCGTCTCCTATATTTTTTACTTCTGAAAAATCTGTGGGTCTTGAGAGAACAATCTGAACGGTTGCTGTTGTATTGATCTTTACCTCTCTGTTTCTTCTCTCCTGAGCTACGTCAACTGTCTCAGTTTCCTCTTCGTCGATAATGGATCTGTAATCATCTTCCTCATCGCTGCCAATAAAAAAGTTTTTAATTGAATCCAATACGCTCATAATTACCTCCGTTTTTAATTAGGGGTCATTCCCTTTATTTATACTTTCGAAAATAACGATTCAAATTAAGTGTATACATACTAATATATTATCATATATTTCTCTGCTATTGTCAAGATAATTAATCAAAAAAAGCTTAAAATGAGCCTGTTTATTCGCTGACATTTGTTACAGGCGGCACATTATCTCCGTTTTTCCTGTCAGAAGCGTCATTTGTGATGTTTCCGACTGTCGGAACAGGATCTAAAAGCACTCTGTCATAAAGCTCTAAGTAGCCGTCGGCATTGTTTACGGCAGACAAAACATAATCATCGCCCTCATAAATTACGTCCAGCTGCTTAAACAGCATCTTCTCGCCTTCCATAACGTAAACGCCTTTTATTGAGTCCTTAAATCTGATGGCGCTTCTCGGAACTCTTATGCCCGAGTATTCGCCGAACAAAATCTCAGCGTCCGCAACTCTTGCGGCTGCGGCTGTTGCGTCCATAGTATCGCAGCTTAGCACTACTATTGCTTCATTGCCGTTTCCGGTGGGAGTTATCGACTCAACATATGCACGGTATGTCTTTCCCAGTGATGCGAGTATGAGGTCAAATCTCTGATTTACAAAATATCTGTCGGGAGTGTCAATGACTCCGACGAACTTCCATGTGTAATCAGAAAAAACCTTGCCTATGACATTTGAAACCTCTGCATCGCTCTTTATCGGAGACGCTGTTATAGCCCTTATGTCATCCGCTGTCATATCAGGTATGCCGTCAATGCTCAGCTCCGATTCATAGCCGTCCACAACAGATGTAAAGTATCCTGATTCCGTTGCGTTTGCAACCGAAACGGGGCTTACGAGGCTTGTTTCAAGTGTCATCAGCTCCTGCGTTAAGCTATCTATCTTTTGCTGATAATCGCTCTCGACATTTGAGGTGACGTTCAAAATGCACATAAGCTTTAAAAGATTCAGCTTCTGTGAATTAAGATTGTCGAGGTTTTTATTCTTAATATTTGAGAGAATTGATTTATACTGTTCGCTTATCTGTGAAGATATAAACTCCGGCTGAGCATAATCGGTAGTGCCCCTGTCCTGAGCCTTTTCCAAGACGTCTATTTCGTCTTCAAGCTTCGCTATTCTGTAGCGAAAATATATTTGGTTATATGAATCATATATCTTTGCAATTGAAGACTGCTTTGAAAGCCTTGAACCGTCGTCGACCGAATAGCTCAGCACACCCTTATCTAAATCTGTAGAGTATACAAGCTTTTCATCACGAATCATCACACCTGTAAAGCTTATGCTCTGCCTTGTAGTGAACATAACGGCATCCTCGGTTTTACTCTCTCGGGAAACAGACAGCGATATCTGAGAGATAATAATTGCCAAGATACAGCCAAATATTACAAGGTATAAAAGCGCATCTCTTAATCTTCTTAAATTCAAGTCTCATTCCCCTTTCAAAATTCCCGATTGCCTGATAATTCTTGCCGCTTCATTTACAATTTCGCTGTATTCACTGTACAAATCCGAGTAAATCCAGTGGATTCTGTCGTCACGTCTAAACCATGTGAGCTGGCGCTTGGCATATCTTCTTGTCTCACGTTTTAACTTTTCTATACACTCATCAAGTGATTTCTCACCGTTAAAATAAGGTGCAAGCTCTTTATAGCCGATGGCTTGAAATGACGTCTTTAAATCAGAATCCGATAAAACAGATTCAGTCTCAGCAAGCAAACCCATATCGAGCATCTTATCAACTCTTAGGTTTATCCTGTCATAGAGCTTTTGTCTGTCTGAACAGGTTATTCCTATCATGCACGGCTCATACGGACTTTCACGCTTGCTGCGCTTTATAGCCTCGCTCATTGTCGTCCCCGATACTTTATAGACTTCAATGGCTCTGATAATTCTCGGAATATTGTTCGGATGCAGACGCTGAGCTGTTTCCGGGTCGAATTCGTTCAAAAGCTTTAAAAGGTATTCACCACCCTTTTCATCTGCAAGCTTCGACAGCTCGTTTCTTACTTCGGTGGATGAGCAGGTGTCGTCAAAGCCTATATTATCAATAAGCGATGATACATAAAGACCTGTTCCGCCGCAAATCAACGGTATCTTTCCCCTGCTTGATATGTCGGATATACATTCACTTGCCAAACGAACATAGTCTGCAACCGAAAACTCCTGATTCGGCTCTAAGAAATCGATAAGATGATGTCTTATGCCGCGCATTTCCTCCTCGGCCGGTTTAGCAGTGGCTATACGCATATGCTTATAAATCTGCATCGAGTCGCAGGAGATAACCTCGCAACCGAATATCTCTGCTAATGATACTGCCAGCGCAGTCTTTCCGGAAGCGGTAGGTCCGCATACAACAATAACAGGCAGCTTTTGCATACAGCTAAGAATCCTTTCAAGTTTTATTTTCAGACGATTCTTCTGAACATCTTCTCAATTTCACGTTTTGTCAGCTTTACGAGTATCGGACGTCCGTGAGGACAGTATCTCAAATCGTCTGCTGTGACGAGGTCGCAAAGGCGCTGCAGCTCTATTTTGTCGGTATCGCTGTTGGCTTTGATTGCAGCCTTGCAGGCAATAGAATGATACAGGTCGTCAAACAACTCCATGCCCTCATTTTTCTTTCCCTGAAGCAAGCAGTCAGCTAAACGAAAAACTATATCCTCAGGAGAAATATTATCGGCAATTAAAGGCACGGCAGTTACGGATACAACGGGCTCATATAAAAACTTAATTTCAAGTCCTAAATGCTTAACTGCCTGCGGATTATTCAAAAGTACATCGTATGCTTCATACGACAGTGTCAGATGTGCAGGACTTACTAAATACTGCATATCCATGTCCTGAATCTGATTTCTGATCCTTTCGTATATCAGACGCTCGTGTGCTGCGTGCTTATCAATGAGTATGATATCCAAGCCGCATTGGGCAATAATATATGTTTTAAACACCTCGCCGATGACAGTTATTTCAGGAACAACATCATCAGGCTCGTCAGCCGAAAGCTTCTTTTCAAATGATTTTTGGTTTAAATACTTAAAGCCGCTGCTTTGATTATTAGATTTGTCCTTAGACGATTCTACGTCTACATTTGTAGGAACATAATCTCTTAAGCAATCCTGAACACTTTCCTGTAGAGTGACAATGACTCTTTTCTTAGGTATCTTAATTTCATCGGCTGTATCATCCTTTAACGAATCGCTCAGCGAACTGTTCAGAGTCAGCTGCTCGGAATCCTTATCCCTGTCGGCAGAGTATAAAGTTGTAGGTATGTATTTTATATCTTCCTTGCTGAATCTGAAGGACTTTAAATTGTCAGATTTAATTTCCTCGGGACTGTCAGAAATCATCAGCGCATTTTTAACGGCAAAGATGATGGCGCTGTATATAAGCGACTCGTCTGCAAATTTAACTTCAAGCTTTGTCGGATGATAGTTGACGTCTATAAAATCAGAATTAACAGTAATATTGAGAACACAGCCGGGAAATTTTCCGACCATAATTCTGTCCTTATAGGCTTCATCTAAGGCAAAAGCGCAGGTTGAGGTTTTGATATATCTTGAATTGACGAAGAAGTTTTGAGACATTCTGTTTATTTTTGCTGACAGCGGCTTTGTAATATAACCCGTAACCTTTATGCTTTGATATTGATAATCAACAGGTATACAGCTTTCATAAAAGTCCCTGCCCAAGAGCGTATAAATGCAGGATAAGAGCTTGCCGTCACCCGACGTTACAAACTCAACCTTGTTGTCTCTTATAAACTTGAACGATATTTCCGGGTGCGACAGCGCAAGCTTTTGAATTACCGCTGCGATGTTATTCGCCTCGGTGACGTCCTTTTTCATAAACTTTTGGCGTGCAGGGATATTATAAAACAAATCCCTGACGATTATTGTCGTTCCGTCAGGACAACCGACAGGCTCCAAAGCGGTTTCAACGCTTCCTTCAATTACATATCGGCATCCCAATTGCTCGCCCTTAACCTTAGACATCACTTCGACCTTAGCAACTGCGCAAACCGACGCCAGCGCTTCGCCTCTGAATCCGAGAGTCATTATCTCGCTTAAATCGTCCTTAGATTCAATCTTACTTGTTGCATGACGAACAAAGGCAAGCGGAAGATCCTCTCTTGAAATTCCGCAGCCGTTGTCAGTTATCCTTATATAAACCTTACCGCCGTTTTTAATCTCAACTACAATATTGGTCGCTCCTGCATCGATAGAATTTTCGACCATTTCCTTAATAGCAGATGACGGACGATCAATTACCTCTCCCGCAGCAATAAGCTCGTATACGGATTTGTCAAGAACGTGAATCGAACTCATAGCATATATCCGTGATGAATCAATAAGTCTTGCACGGTTTCCCTCCCGAATTGTCTTTTTTCAAAGCTATATACATTTAATAATGTCTTTAATAAACTCTCTAAGCTCACCGTCGGAAAGCTCATCGATATTTGTTTTTCTCAGCATATCAACGACGTTCTTTTCATTAATGCCGGAGAACGAAACCTGTCCGAAATCATCGTTTTGCTTCGGAAGCTCTGGCTTTGATTCAAGCTGAGCCAAAAGCTCTCTTGAACGCTTCAATATCGCCTCAGGAAGACCTGCGAGCTTAGCAACCTCTATGCCGTAGGATTCGTCGACTCCGCCTCTTACGATTTTTCGCAGGAATTTAATACCGTCGTGTCCCCTCTTAACGGCGACACTGTAGTTTTTAACTCCGGGGCAGTCGTTTTCAAGCTCAATCAGCTCATGATAGTGAGTTGCAAAAAGCGTTTTACAGCCGATTCTTTTGGGATTGGCTATATATTCCGAAACACTTCTTGCAATGCTTATTCCGTCAAAGGTGGACGTTCCTCTGCCGACCTCGTCTAAAATAACAAGACTGTTTTTCGTTGCGTTCTTAACAATATCTGCGACTTCGCTCATCTCAACCATAAATGTAGACTGACCTGCTGTCAAATCATCAGAAGCTCCGACTCTTGTAAATATCTGATCGCATACAGATATTTTAGCGTAGTCAGCAGGAACAAATGAACCGATTTGCGCCATCAATGTAATCAGTGCAACCTGACGCATATATGTCGACTTACCTGACATATTCGGTCCTGTTATTATTGACATTCGGTTATCGGTGAGGTCAAGGTATGTGTCGTTCGGCACAAACAGCTCGTCCTTGAGCATAAGCTCTACAACCGGGTGTCTGCCGTTTCTGATGTCTATAATTCCGTCAATGGCGATATCAGGCTTAACATAGTTGTTCTTTACGGCGACATTTGCAAACGAAGCCAAAACGTCTACAGATGCAACTGCTACAGCGGTTCTTTGAACCTCGGCGAGCTTAGAAGCAACAAACTCTCTTACCTCGCCGAAGATTTCAGACTCAAGAGCAAAAATCTTATCCGATGCGCCTAAAATCGTGTTCTCGGCGTCCTTAAGCTCCTCGGTTATAAATCTCTCGGCATTTGCAAGCGTCTGCTTTCTGATGAAATAGTCAGGCACCAGATCGTAAAACGAACGTGTTACCTCGATATAATAACCGAAAACTCTGTTGTAGCCCTTTTTTAAGCCCTTTATTCCGGTTTTCTGACGCTCCTTTTCCACAATTCCGTCTATGATTTCCTGACCGTTTTTTTCAATGTCACGAAGCCTGTCAAGCTCAGCGTTGAAGCCCGGTTTTATTACTCCGCCGTCCTTCATGGTCTGCGGAAGCTCATCGTTTATCGCATTCTCAATAAGGTTTGCAATTTCATCAAGTGTGGATATTTCCTTGTTCAAACTTTTGATAAGCTCGGAATTTATCGACGATAAAATATCCTTAACCGTGGGAAGCATTTCAGCCGTTGACGAAAGCGACTTTAAGTCGTGAGCGGAAGCAGTTTTGTACATGACCTTTGTCATAAGACGCTCAAGGTCATAAACTCCGCTCAGAGCGTCCCTAAGGCTACCCAATAAGTAAGGATCCGAGCACAAAGCCTCAACTGCGTCAAGACGGCGCATTATCCTTATAGGGTTGACAAGCGGCTGTTCTATACAGGATTTAAGCATTCTCTTGCCCATAGAGGTCTTAGTTGAATCCAAAACCCAAAGCAAAGAGCCTTTTTTGTCCTTTGAACGCATAGTCTGCGTTATTTCAAGGTTGTTTCTTGCCGTGTATCCAAGAGCCATTATCTGCTCATCGGTGTGCAGTGAAATAGATGAAAATCTGCCGACACTTGAGCACTGTGTCTCCTCGATATACGAAAAGAGTGCCGCCGCAGCCTTCGCCTCGGCATCGGATTCCGTCAGCCCGAGACAAATAAATGAATCGTTAGTGAACTGATTCAAAACCTTTTCTTTGTTCAGCGAGTAGTCGAATCTCGACTCGTCTAACTTAGTAAGCGAAGCTGAAAGCTTGTCCTCAATGAACAAAACAACGTCAACAAGATTGTCAGATTTCTTTTGACACAAAACCTCTGCAGGTGAATATCTTGACAGCTTGTTGATGATGAAGGAGGAAAGGTCCTTGTCAGTTGATTTATATAAATGCGCCTCACCCGTTGACATATCCGCAAAGCATAAAGCCGCAGTGCCTGCCTGAAGATAGACACACGCCAGCCAGTTATTCTTAGCTTCATCGAGCATAGTATTGTCTATAAGCGTACCGGGAGTGATTATTCTGACAACGTCGCGCTTAACTATTCCCTTTGCCGTTGCAGGGTCCTCGAGCTGCTCGCATATGACAACATTGTAGCCTTTATCAATGAGCTTTTTTATGTATACATCACAAGCGTGAAAAGGAACGCCGCACATCGGAGCTTTTTCCTCAAGACCGCAGTCCTTGGAAGTAAGTGTCAACTCAAGCTCTTTTGATACCACAATCGCATCGTCAAAAAACATCTCGTAAAAGTCGCCCAACCTAAAGAAAAGAATGCTGTCCATATGCTTAAGCTTTATTTCAGCATACTGTCTCATTCCTTTAGAAAGTGTGGATATATCAATATCTGTTAAATGCATCGACATGATTTTATCATTCCCTTTTCATCACATAAGCTTATGATTTAAGCTGATTCATTAACTACACCGGCTCGAAGCACAATAAGAAATCGCTGATTATATAACACTATCGTAGACACATTGCTATAATCAGCGATTCCTCAGGACGCTATTTAGTGACAGCCGCCGCAGGTTGAGCAGCTGCCTGAGCAGTGATGCTCTGCCTCGCAGGTTTCAGGGTCATCTCCGTTTGCACAAGCTGTGATAACGGTGTTTATCTGGTCTAAAAGACGATCCATTTCAACCTTTGCGTCGTTATATGCAGCCATTCTCTCGTTTGTCATGATTTTGCCGTATAAAGCTCTGACATCTTGGTTCAACTCGGAAACCTTGTCGTTGTCCTTCTCAGTCTTGGACATTTCCTGATTGAGCTGCATTCTCTTCATGTTGAACTCGCCGATGAGGTTCTGAAGCTCCTCATCATTGTCGTTTGCAACTCTTGCCTGCTGATACTTAAGGTATCTTTCATCAGCCTGAATTGCCTTTCCGACTTCTCTTGCTAAATCTACTGCGTTCATTTTTGGTTCTCCTTAGATAAATGTTTGTATTTCATTGACCTCAGTCAATAATTGCGATTTTGATACACCGCTTCGGCAGCGGAAAATGTCATGCTGCCCTTGAAGCTATTATACCCAAAAACCGAAAGAATTGCGTTGGTGTCCGAAAGGAAATATGATGCCAGGACGGCATCCGGAACGGCTTCGCCGTGAGAGCGATTCTTTCAGATTTGGAACCAAAGGTTCCAAATCATTATACCACAAACCTTTGTGAAATACAAGCCCAATATCCACAATTTGTAGTGACCCCTCTGCGTTATCAATAGATATGAC
>DKWG01000071.1 GCA_002491605.1 Ruminococcus sp. UBA7158 | reverse complement strand
TATTCCTGCTCGGGACCGACAGAGGTGCGAACGCACTTGACGTCGTCGTTTCCGAAAAGTCTTAAAATGCGCAGAGCCTGCTTGTTTAGTGCCTGCATTGAACGCAGAAGGGGAGTCTTCTTATCCAGCGCTTCGCCGCCGTAGGAACAAAAAGCAGTTGGAATGCACAGCGTTTTGTCCTTTATGAATGCATATGAGGTCGGATCCCAAGCGGTATAGCCTCTTGCTTCAAAGGTGGCTCTAAGACCGCCTGAAGGGAAGCTCGATGCGTCCGGCTCGCCCTTGATAAGCTCTTTGCCGGAAAAGTCCATGATAACTCCGCCGTCGGGGGAGGGAGATATAAAGCTGTCGTGCTTTTCAGCGGTTATGCCTGTGAGCGGCTGGAACCAGTGTGTGAAGTGTGTTGCTCCGTTTGCAACAGCCCAGTCCTTCATGGCGGTTGCAACGGCGTTGGCAACGGTTGAATCAAGCCTTGCGCCTTCGTCTATTGTCTTTTTAAGTGATTTGTAGACCGATGCCGAAAGGGTTGCTTTCATCACTCTGTCGTCAAATACCAAGCTTCCGAAATAATCAGATACAGTTTTCATAGCGATTCTCCTTCATTAAAAAACGAGGCTGATGACCTTGTGACTGTAAAATCATCAAGACGCCATTGCCTCGTTTAGTTATTCTTTAGTTTTTAAAATGAAAAAAGGCGGCTCGGAGAGCTTTAATCTCCAAGACGCCTTTGCCTTATGCAACTTATTATACGCTTAGCTTTTGATTTGTCAAGTGGGAAATTTATTTTTGATAATAATTGCTAAATGTGAGGGCTGCGGCGCAAAAACTTCGGGTGGTTTTGACCTGTGGAGACTGTTTGATTCATATTTTTTACTGTTTTCACAGTCTTTGTTAGTCAAAATACATAAACCTTATCGATCGAAGTTTCAAAATTCATAGTATTTTTTCTGTTGACAAGAATTTGCTGTTGTGATAAAATTAAAAATCGATGAGCAAAGGCGTTCATTTACATATGGTAAAACCATAGTGTAAATCGAACGCCTTTGTTTTTTTATTTTTGCGATTAAATCGCAGATTACTGTCTGCGGCTTGATATCGCAGAAGAAGGGGATGGACTTTTGAGTATGAAAATTGAAGGACAGGTGCGTATACCCTCGGGCTGCGCCATTGCTGCAGCCGTTTCAAGAGACGGTGAAAGATTCAGCGGTGAGAGAATAATAAGGAGTATGCCGTGTATGCACGACCGTTCAAACGGCTTGGGCGGCGGCTTTGCCGCATACGGAATTTATCCTGAATACAAGGAGCAGTATGCGTTTCACATATTTTTCGACAACGACAACGCTCGCTCGGAATGTGAGAGCCTGCTCAGCAAAAGCTTTGAAATCGTCAGGGATGAATTTATTCCTATAAGAAAGATTCCAGAAATTAAGGACGTTCCCATTATAAGAAGATACTTTGTGTCGCCGTTTAAGTCGGTCTTGTCAAGATTACAGCTGGATGAGGACGAATATGTTGTCAGAACGGTTATGGACATAAATACAAACCTGAGCGGGGCATATGTATTTTCAAGCGGAAAGAATATGGGGGCTTTTAAGGCTGTCGGATACCCTGAGGACGTCGGAAGGTTTTACCGTTTGGAAGAATATCAAGGGTATATGTGGACCGCTCACGGACGCTACCCGACAAACACCCCGGGCTGGTGGGGCGGTGCGCATCCATTCGGGCTTTTAGACTACACAATAGTTCACAACGGTGAGATATCATCATACGATGCCAACCGCCGCTGCATTGAGATGTACGGCTACAAATGCAGCTTGCAGACAGACACCGAGGTTATAACCTATATTGCAGATTACCTTCTTCGCCGCAAGGGACTGACTCTTGGCGAGCTGGCTTCCGTCATAGCTGCTCCGTTTTGGAGTACTATCGATTCCAAGGAACCTAAAGTCAAAGCAGAGCTTACATATCTTAGAAAAACTTTCCCGAGTCTTTTGATAACAGGTCCTTTTTCAATAGTTTTAGGCTTCAACGGCGGACTTATGGCTCTCAACGACAGGCTGAAGCTGAGGTCAATGGTTGTCGCCGAGAAGGATGACATGGTTTATATCGCCAGCGAAGAAGCGGCGATAAGGGCGATGGAGTCCGCCGCCGGAAGGATTTACTATCCTGCCGGAGGAGAGCCGGTTATTGTCAAGGTAAAGGAGGGCAGGTATTGATGTCTATAGATTATTTGTATCCCGAATTTTTAGTTGAGAGGGATTATAAAAGGTGCATAAACTGCAAAATATGTGTCAGCCAGTGCGCCTGCGAGGTACATAGCTTTGACGCTGATTTAAAGACTATGCTTGCCGATGAGTCAAAGTGTGTAAACTGTCAGAGGTGTGTTTCGTTTTGCCCTACACACGCTTTAAAAATCGTCAAAAACGACTGCTGTTTTAAGGACAACGCCAACTGGAGTGCCCAAACTATCAAGGAAATATACAAGCAGTCGGCGACAGGCGGCGTTTTGCTTTCTTCGATGGGCAACCCAAATGAATATCCCGTTTATTGGGACAAGATGCTTATAAACGCATCTCAGGTTACAAATCCGTCGATAGACCCGTTAAGAGAGCCGATGGAGACGAGAGTTTTCTTGGGTAAGAAGCCGACGTCGATTGAAAGAGACGAGGACGGAAGGATAAAGACAGAGCTTGAGGCTCAGCTTGAGCTTTCAATGCCGGTTATGTTTTCTGCCATGAGCTACGGCTCTATAAGCTACAACGCACATGAAAGCTTGGCAAGGGCGGCGAAGGAGCTTGGAATATACTATAACACGGGTGAGGGCGGTCTTCACGAGGATTTTTACTGCTACGGTGAAAATACAATAGTTCAGGTTGCGTCAGGACGCTTCGGTGTTCATGAGGATTATCTAAATGCAGGTGCGGCGGTAGAGCTTAAAATGGGTCAGGGCGCAAAGCCCGGAATCGGCGGACATCTTCCCGGGGCTAAAATCGTCGGGGATGTATCAAGGACAAGAATGATCCCGGAAGGCTCGGACGCTATTTCTCCTGCTCCTCATCACGATATATATTCAATCGAGGACTTAAGGCAGATGGTTTACTCTTTAAAGGAGGCCACTCATTATAAAAAGCCGATAATCGTCAAGGTTGCCGCTGTTCATAACATTGCGGCGATTGCCAGCGGAATTGCAAGAAGCGGCGCTGATATTATTGCCATCGACGGCTTCAGGGGCGGAACGGGCGCAGCGCCCACGAGAATACGAGATAATGTCGGCATACCTATTGAGTTAGCCCTTGCCGCAGTTGATACAAGGCTTCGTGACGAAGGAATAAGAGACAACGTGTCCATCGTGGTTGGCGGAAGCATACGCTCGTCTGCTGACGTTGTTAAAGCCGTTGCCCTCGGTGCAGACGCCTGCTACATTGCAACAGCGGCGCTTTTAGCTATGGGCTGTCACCTTTGCAGAACCTGTCAGTCGGGCAAGTGCAGCTGGGGAATTGCAACTCAGCGCCCCGAGCTGGTCAAGCGTTTGAATCCTGACGAGGGCGCAAGGCGGCTTGTCAATCTCCTGACTGCATGGAGGCATGAGATCAAAGAGCTTATGGGCGGCATGGGCATAAACTCGATTGAAGCCTTAAGAGGAAACCGCCTTATGCTCAGGGGAATAGGCTTGACCCAAAAAGAGCTTGACATATTGGGAATATCCCATGCCGGCGAATAGCTATAAAGATTGGTGGTTTTGATATGATAATCGATGCAAGCGGTTTAGACTATAAAAGGATAAACGAAAAGCTCGCAGCATCCGTCGGCGATGCGACAATAAGTGGATGTATAGGTCAGCGGTTTATAGCCGCAGGGCTCGGCGAGAGGAATATATCAATAGACGGTATACCCGGCAACGCCTTAGGCGCGTATTTAAACGGTGCGCACATCAAGGTAAACGGCAACGCTCAGGATGCTGTCGGCGACACTATGAACGACGGTGAAATAGCTGTATACGGTGACATCGGAGACGCCGTAGGATATGCCATGCGAGGCGGAGCTATATACATAAAGGGCAACTCCGGCTACAGAGTCGGCGTTCATATGAAGGAATATAAGGACAAAAAGCCTGCAATAGTTGTCGGCGGAAGAACTGGCAGCTTTTTAGGCGAGTATCAGGCGGGGGGAATAATACTGGTTCTTGGGCTTAACGATGACAGTAAGCCCATAGTCGGAAACTTTCCCGGTACAGGTATGCACGGCGGCAAGCTTATTTTGAGGGGAAACGCCGATGGGATAAAGTTTCCGTCTCAGACAAACAAGCGCACAGCCTCGGATGAGGATATGGCACAGATTACGCCGCTTATTAAAAGATACTGCTTACTTTTCGGCGCAGATGAAAGTAAGCTTTTAAACGACAGCTACACTGTTGTCGTGCCTGACACTAAAAATCCCTATAAGCAGATGTATGTTGCAAACTGATCAAGAGGTGAGGTTTAAATGAGCGAAAAGCTTCATGAGGAGTGCGGCGTTTTCGGAATATATGCAAAAGAGCCGAGTGATATTGCCAAAACGGTTTACTATGGGCTATATGCTTTGCAGCACAGAGGTCAGGAGAGCGCAGGAATAGTTGTCAATGACGACGGAGCGTTTATATCTCATAAGGA
Organism: Ruminococcus sp. UBA7158; assembly: GCA_002491605.1. Taxonomy (GTDB): domain Bacteria; phylum Bacillota; class Clostridia; order Oscillospirales; family Ruminococcaceae; genus Faeciplasma. The sequence continues at coordinate 17,806 of DKWG01000071.1, read as the reverse complement.
TACAGGGCTTGTCGGAGAGGTGTTTGCAAAAGACGTCCTTGCAAAGTTTCCAAACGGAAATATAGCGGTGGGACACGTCAGATACGGAACGACAGGAACTAACAGCAGAGCAAATGTCCAGCCGATAGAGGTCAACCATCAAAAGGGAAAGCTTGCCCTTGCTCACAACGGCAACATCTCAAATTCATATCAATTGAGAAGCAAGCTTGAGCTTTCGGGAGCTATCTTTCACTCGACCTCCGATACGGAAATAATCGCTTATATAGTGACGCAGGAAAGGCTGAAATCGCCGTCAATAGAGACTGCCGTTAAGAACGCAATGTATCGGCTTGAAGGGGCGTATTCGCTGGTTATGATGAGCTCAACAAAGCTCATAGCAGTCAGGGACCCACACGGCTTTCGCCCTTTGTGCCTCGGACGGATGAAGGATGACAGCATTGTTGTTGCATCGGAGAGCGCAGCTCTTGCAGCGGTGGGAGCTGAATTTGTCCGCGACATTGAGCCGGGCGAGATACTCACAATTGATAAAAACGGTATGCGTTCCGACAGGGAGCACTGCAATAAAAAGCCCAAATCAATATGTGCGTTTGAATATATTTACTTTGCCAGACCCGATTCGTGTATTGACGGAGTGTCGGTTCACTTTGCAAGGCAAAAGGCCGGTGAGCTGCTCGCTGAAAAATATCCGGTCGACGCAGATATAGTTGTCGGAGTTCCTGATTCCGGTTTGGACGCCGCTTTGGGGTATTCACTTAAATCAAAAATTCCGTACGGTATCGGATTCATTAAAAATAAATACATAGGCAGAACATTCATCCAGCCCACGCAGAATGAGCGCAGCGACCAGGTCAGAATTAAGCTCAGCCCAATTGTTGAGGCGGTGAAGGGCAAAAGAGTTGTTTTGATTGACGACTCGATAGTCAGGGGAACTACGAGTCAAAAGATTGTCAGCCTGCTGCGTGAGGCAGGGGCGTCCGAGGTGCATATGAGAATTTCGTCGCCGCCGTTTTTGAATCCGTGCTATTACGGAACGGATATTGACTCAAGAGAAAATCTCATAGCCTGTAAGCATTCCGTCTCGGAAATTGCAAAAATCATCGGCGTTGACAGCTTGGGATTTTTACCGGTAGAGGACGTCGAGACTATTGCCGGCGGCAGCTGCTGCAAGGCGTGCTTCAGCGGTGAATACCCAACGGCTGTACCTGAAAATATATCTAAATCAAGATTTGAAGCTAAGCTTTCGGAAAAATATAAAAATGAAGATAAAAATTAATGTCGAAAGGATGTACTCATCATGAAAATGCTTTACGAGGGAAAATCAAAAATTGTCTACGCAGGCGAGGAGGACGGCACTTGTATCATCAAATACAAGGACACCGCCACGGCTGGCAACGGGGCGAAAAAGGAGGATTTACCAGGCAAGGGCAGGCTCAACGCCGAAATATCCAATCTTATTTTTGATTACCTTGCAAAAAACGGAGTAAAAACTCATCTCATTAAGGTAATTGACGACACTGCTGTTTTAGCTAAGTCGGCTGAAATTGTTATGGTTGAGGTTGTTGTAAGAAATGTCGCCGCAGGAGGCTTTTCGGCTAAATACGGTGTCCCCGAGGGCACACCGCTTAAGAATACAGTCGTTGAATTCAGCTACAAGAGCGATGAGCTCGGCGACCCGATGATAAACGATTCTCAGATAACTGCTCTTGGCATATCTACTAAAGAGGAGCTCGAAACGCTTAAGTCGATGGCACTAAGAATTGACGAGCTTATGACAGAGCTGTTTAAAAAGGCAGGAATACGCCTGATAGACTTCAAGCTCGAGTTCGGCAGGGCAGACGGCGAAATTATCCTCTGCGATGAAATATCACCTGACTCCTGCCGCCTTTGGGACGCCCAAACTGATAAGAAGATGGATAAGGACAGGTTCAGACGTGATTTAGGCAATGTCTTAGACGGCTACAGGGATGTTTTGGCAAGGCTTAAGTCGGTATTAAATTGATTTTGCGCTGAAAAAGGTATAAAGTGTTAGGTCAAGTCCGCCGTATGTGATGGCGGCGAACTTGACCCTGATGGCGTTTTTTTCACTGAATAATCAAAAACTTATAAATTGGGTATTGACATATTCAAAATTATTTGATATACTTACAAAGCTAAAGTTAATATGTGCCGGTGTGATGGAATTGGCAGACGTACTGGACTCAAAATCCAGCGGTAGAGATACCGTACCGGTTCGACCCCGGTCACCGGCACCAAAAAACCAACGATTTTCTTAGGAAGCTCGTTGGTTTGTTTATTGCTTAAATCATTTCGGAATTTTGCGGCAGCGGCGTTGCGTTAATAAAATAATAGTATATATCAATCTTTGCCTTTTGTTATGCAATTGACAACGTGCAGATTTCGTTGTAAAATTGTATTGAAAATGCTCTTAATCGGAGGTACAAAATGAAAAAAATATCAAAAATATTTGCCGTTGTCTTAGCGGTATGCTGTGCACTGAGCTGTATGTGCTTAAGCGTATTTGCCGATGCAAATGTCAAGATCGATCTTAACACAACACATCAGACTATAGACGGCTTCGGAGCTTCATACACATGGTACAGCGACTGGCTTTACACCAATAACAACAAGGAAACAGGCTACGACTGGATTTTCAACGACTGTGAATTTAATATTCTTCGATTCCGCGACTTAAACCGTGTAACCAGCGACGGAGAGTATCAGGTTGCGCTTGACGGATATCCTGCATACAAGGGAATGTATGACGCAGCTATCGCAAGAGGAATAGACCCTATAGTATTAGTTACCAGCTGGGGTCAGTACAACAGAAGCCTGCCTTTCGTCGCCTTCACTGAGCTTGACAACGAGGGTCACACTTACTATACTCTTGCAAAGGATGAAAACGGCGAGTATATGTATGACGAGCTTGCTGACTTCTGCGTTGAGTCTATAAAGCTGTTCTTCGACGCAGGAATACCGGTTGATTACTTCTCAATTTCAAATGAAACAGAGCTTCAGGGCTTGCACATCGACGAAAAGGGCAATGCCCGTGATGAAGCCGGATTCTACTTCGGTCCTGATGAAAACGAGTATCATTGCGCATACTGGAAGGCGCATATAGCTGTTTACAACGCATTTCAGGAGGCGTTCGGCGAATATGCTCCGAATATAACAGGCGCTGAGGTAATGGCTGACTGGGCTGACGTAATCGGCAAGTATGTCGACCCGCTCGAGGAGAACGCCCCCGAGACATTTGACACTATTGCTCACCACCTCTACGGAAGCGCAAACACTCCTCAGAGCTATTCCGACGTAGGAAAGAGATTTTCGGGAAAGTATAAGCTCTGGCAGACAGAGTGGTATTTCAACGAATACATAAATCACGCTGAGAAGATGGCTAATGAGTTCATCTACGAAAATGTAAACGCATATCTTTATTGGAACGGCGTTTGGGTTTCCGATATGGGCAACTGCCTGATTGAAATCGGCGGAGCAGGTGAAAACGACGAGATAAAGAGAGTCGGCAACCACTATATCATGATGCACTTCTCGAAGTTTATAAAGAACGGCTTCCAAAGAGTAGAGGTTGAAAACGGCTCAAAGTCGACAGTTGTTGCATTTAAGTCCCCCGATTCGTCAAGAATAGTAATAGTTGCAGTCAACAACACCAAGGAAGAGGATTATCTTGACTTTGACCTGGGCGGAAAAGAAATACTGAGCACTCAGACCTATCAGACTATAGGAAACGAAAATAAGTTCAGATATAAGTACTGGCTGGACAATGTTACATATTCAGATAATGAAAACATCGTCCCTGCTCAGAGCATCACAACCTATGTCTTAGACACCGCCGCTGACCCGACATATGTTGCACCCGCAGTTGAAAAGAAGGTCAACCCGTTTGTCAAGCAGGTAGGGGCAAAGAATGAGCCGGCAGCAGGTCTTAGCACACCGATAATCATTGCCATTGCCGCCGGAGCTGTACTGCTGGTTGCTGTGATTGTTATTGTAATCGCTGTTTCTTCTAAGAAAAAGAAGCCCGAAAACGAGCCAGAGGGCGAAAATACTGCTGAATAAGCTTATATTACACAAACAAAGTGTCTCATCGACGGTATGTTCGATGGGACACTTTTTTTAAATGTATTGACTTATTTGCCGCGACAATGATACAATGAATAAAAGAAGCCGCATACTCTGAACGAAGTATAAATTGAAGGGGAAATGCATATGAAATTGAACACAAAAAGAACAGTCTTGATCGGTCTGGCGTTTGCGTCCATTCTCGCATTCTGGCAGTTTTATGACCAGGTTATACCTATAATTTTAGAGAATCACTTTGGAGTGTCGACTCTTTCAACTAATGCCATAATGTCACTGGATAACATCCTGTCGATTTTTATGCTTCCTTTGTTTGGCTCGCTGTCGGATAAAACTAATACCAGACTCGGAAAACGAACTCCTTACATACTTTTCGGCACCCTTGCTGCGGTTATAATCATGGCGGCAATGGCGTTTATGACGCAGACTAAGAGCTTTTGGGGCTTTTTTGTTCTTTTAATGCTCCTTCTTGTCACGATGAGCATATACCGTTCGCCGGCAGTAGCATATATGCCTGATATTACCCCGAAGCCCCTTCGCTCAAAGGGGAACGCTGTTATCAATCTCGTCGGATACATAGGAGGAATCTTTGCAACCGTTGCGATGATGTTTATGGTTAAAAAGGTTCCGACGTCAAGCGGCGGCGAGGAATATAAGAGCTTTATTCCGATATTCATGACCGTTGCAGCGTTTATGCTGATATGTGTTGTTATAATGGTCGTTACCGTAAACGAAAAAAGAGCGGTTGCAGAGGGCGGAGCATATGAGGATGAGGCCGACGATAAGCCTAAGACAAAAGGCACTGAAAAGCTTCCGAAGGACGTCAAGCGCAGCTTAATATTCATCCTTGTATCTGCTTTTTTGTGGTATTGCGCATACAACGGCGTTACAACCTCGTTTTCAAGGTATTTTGAATATAAATTTAACATCGATGCAGGCTCGTCGTCACTGTATCTTACGGTTGCAACCGTTGCCGCAATAATTTCGTTTATACCCTTGGGAATAATATCGTCAAGGCTCGGCAGAAAGAAAACTATCATCGGCGGAATCATCTTGATGACTGTATGCTATACCGCCCTGATTTTCATCGGCGAGGCAAGTGCGATTTTGTATCTTTTCTTTGCTGTAGTAGGCATAGGCTGGGCGGCTATAAATGTAAATTCATTCCCGATGGTTGTTGAGATGTGCTCGGCTGGGGATATCGGGCGTTACACAGGGCTTTATTATTCCTTTACAATGGCGGCGCAGATTGTAACGCCGATGCTCTCCGGCATTTTAATTGACGAAAAGGTAGTCGGACTGGGCTACGGCGCACTTTTCCCGTATGCCGCAGTGTTCTCGGCTCTTTCCGGTCTGACAATGATATTCGTCCGTCACGGAGACTCAAAGCCGCAGCAAAAGCAGTCGCTTTTAGAAAGCTTTGACGTCGAGGATTAAGAACCTTAAGCCTTTATTAAGCCTTCATTAAACCTAACTAAGATTCGTTGACTTTAGTTAAATCATCATATATGATTATATTGTCGACAAAATCTGCAAAGTAGTTTTAAGGGGACAGAAAATGAATAAAAGGCGAAAATATCGACTCAAGCCGGCAGGATGGATTTTGTTTGTTGTACTACCGGTGCTGCTGATCGTTATATTTTTAATTTACAGAATAAATCCGATGCTCGGAAAGACCTATTCAAATGAGTATTTCGGAATTGAAACCTATAAAAGCTCGGTGGATAAGGACGGCGACGGAGTGGACGACCAGACCGACATATTAAATAACGTCAGGGCGTACATAGCGACAAAGCCTATTTACCAGAGCAAGTATTACGCAGGAGGGTACCCTGACGACGGGTACGGAGTGTGTACAGACGTCGTCGCACAGGGGCTATTAGGCTCAGGATATGACCTCAGAGAGCTTGTTTATCAAGACAGGCTCGACCATCCCGATGATTACGAGAACGAGGCTGTCGACAAGGACATAGATTTTCGCAGAGTAAGAAACCTGCTGATATATTTTCGCAGGACTGCGATTGAACTGACCACTGATTTGAACGAAAAGGATGAGTGGCAGGGCGGAGATATCGTCATATTCCCCGGTCATATCGGAGTTGTGTCCGACAGGCGCAACAGAAAGGGCATTCCCTTGCTGATTCATCACGGCTCAAATGTACAGCTCAGCTATGAACAGGACATTTTAGAGTCCAGAGCAAATGAGATAATCGCACATTTCAGGATATCATAGATAATAAAAGAGTCCGTGCGGAGCAACAGTATTAATTATCGTTGCTTCACACGGACTATTATTTAATATTCAAATCAAAGGGTATGCGGTATAAATCAAATCCCGGGTTACTTCTTTTTCTTATTCAAATAAGGATAAGGACTCATATTAGCCTTTGCACGCTTATCCTCCAAGCGAAGCCCGTATATAAACAGTACAAGACATACAACAGTAGCAATTCCGAAGGGAAGGGCTATAAACCAATACGCAACAGTGTCGCCGGCAGTGGGAAACTTTCCGATTTTCAAGGTGTAGCCCAAGGTTCGTCCCTTGATTCCGAGCTGGGATATGCCGGCATTGAAAAGCTCTTCCTCTGATCTTGACATATTTTTAAATCTTCCCTCTACCTCGACGATGTTGCCTCTGTAGCCTGCGTCGGGGTTTTGAGCGTATGCCAAGTAGGCGTCTATTACTGCGCCGATTTCAGTGTCTCCTCGCTTGTCTGCCTCGACTAAAACTGCTACCTGCTCTTCGTTTATATCAAGGTACATAGCGTAGTAATAGTGTGTGGCAGCAGCTTCTGTTTCTGCAATGTAGCCGAGCTTTGCCAAGAACTTATATGCAGAGCCTTTGACATATTGACCGTTTAAATCAGGCTGCGAAGCCACCTGCGACAGATCTATGAAATTTTTAGCGCTGTTTACGTTTTTATATATTCCTACTATTGACGCAAATGTCGGTATGAATACTAAAAGGGCAATCAGCGCTGCGGCGAGCATAGTGTATATTCTGCTGCCCATGAGAAAACGCTTGAGTGCGGTATCCTCTGTTTCTGAAAATGATTGTTCAATATCCTGCTCATTTCTGCCGCTGAGTATATCGTTTGACATATTATAATATTACCTTTGCTTTTGCTCGGCAAAAGCTCCTTCCTTGTTATGTGTTCTTTAAAAACGGCAGCGCCGCTGCTTGCATCGTCACACGCTGCCGTTTTCTTATTATATCACTTGATTCTCGGTTCGTCAATCAAATATGATTTTATTTGAGATTGGAATTAAGCTGCTCACGGTCGAACTGAATCATATACAGGTCATAGTATTTGCCCTTTTTCTCAAGAAGCTCCTCGTGTGTGCCGCTTTCTATTATCTCGCCGTGTGAAAGATATATTATCTTGTCGGCTTTTCTGATAGTCGAAAGCCTGTGAGCAACAATGAGCAGTGTTCCGATATTCATCAGCTTTTCCAAGGAATCTTGAATTAAAACCTCTGTCTCGGTATCGATGTTTGCGGTTGCTTCGTCTAAGATCATTACTTCGGGCTTGTGGATTATGGTTCTTGCGAAGCTTATAAGCTGACGCTGACCGGCTGAGAAGTTGTTTCCGCGCTCCCTTACCTCTTCGTCAAGTCCGTTGTCGAGCTTGTTGATTATTTTATCTGCATTGACATATTCCGCAACAGACATAATCTCCTCGTCGCTGAAGCTTTCCTCACGCAGCACAATGTTGGAGCGTATCGTTCCCGAGAACAAAAATACATCCTGAAGCATCTGACCGAAATGGCGGCGCAGGCTTGATTTTTTGATGTGCTTAATGTCGATGCCGTCGATAAGAATCTGTCCCTTTTGGATGTCGTAGTTTCGGCAGATAAGCGACAGTATCGTAGTTTTTCCCGAACCTGTAGAGCCGACAAATGCGACAGTGTCGCCGGCCTTGACGGTAAAGGAAACGTCCTTGAGCACCCACTCGCCATCTTTATAAGCAAACCAGACGTTTTTAAACTCAATATTTCCTTCGCAGGTATCAAGCTCTACGGCGTCGGGCAGGTCCTGAACAGTGGGCACCATGTCAAATACCGTGAATATCTTTTCAGCTGAGGCAAACGCCGACTGAAGCCAGTTGAATTGCTCGGCAAGGCTCTGAATGGGGTTAAAGAACTTGGATATGTACATATAAAACGTTACAAGCGTTTCACTCTTAATGGTCTGACCCAAGAATACGGTGTCCTTAATATATCCTCGTCCGCCAAGATACAAAAGGCACAAAACCGACGATATATACAGCATATAAACTATAGGTCTGAATACGCCGAAGACAAAAATCTGCTCCTTCTTAGCCTTGCACAGCGATTGGTTTCTAAGCTCGAATTCTGCCATCTTAACGTCTTCACGGTTGAATATCTGGGTTATTTTCATTCCCGAGAGGTTTTCAGAGGTGAAGGTATTGATATCGGTTGTTGCGTCCTTTACCTTTCTGTATGCTTTTCTTGAGAATTTTCTGAATATAACGGTAAACAGCAGGATGAACGGAACAAAGCACAAAACCATAAGCGTCAGCTCGTAATTGAGCGCAAGCATTGCCGTTAAAACGCCTAAGATAACAAAGATGTTTTTAAGAAGGTTTACAAGTATGTTTGTAAACATCATTGAAATGGCGTTGGTGTCGTTTGTAACTCTTGTTACAAGCTTGCCGACCGGGATATTGTTCAGCTGCTCATGCGAAAGGCTTTCAATGTGCGCAAAAAGATCCTGACGTATGTTTGAAAGTATTTTTTGACCTGTTTTCTGCAAAACTATCGCCTGAATGTATGTGCATATCATTGAAATGATAAGTATTCCGGCGTAAACGGCTATGTAGGCATAGAGCCTACTCATTTCAAAGTCGTTTTTGATAAAGCCTTCAATCTCTCCGACAAGCATCGGCGCAATAATGTCGTATGCGACAGAGATAAGCATGATAAACATCACGAATACAAACCGCCATGCATAGGGCTTGGCATATTTTAAAAGCCTTCGTGATATCTCGCCGTCTGTCATGTTCCTGTCGAAGCCTATCGCTTCCTTTTTATCCTTTATGGCAAGGTATGCGATGATGAATATCAGAGAAAAGACTCCTATTACTGCACCGACCGCCAGAAGAGGGTAAAACTCATGCATTATTATTTACCCCGCTTTCATTTGCTTTTGATTCGAGCTGCTGCAGGTCGACGGTGAGTCTGTATTCCTTGCAGCTGTTATAAAGCTCGTTGTGACTTCCGACGGCTAAAACTCTGCCGTCATCTATAAAGATTATTTTGTCCATGTTTTCAATTGTTGTGACACGGTGGGCTATAAGTATAGTCGTTTTGCCGCGGCGCATCTCCTTGAGATTTGAAAGTATCTCCTTTTCGGTCTTAACGTCAACTGCCGAAACCGAATCGTCTAAAATCAGGATGGAGGCATCCTTCATAATTGCTCTTGCTATAGATATGCGCTGCTTCTGTCCGCCTGAAACCGTAACTCCTCGCTCACCCAGCACGGTTTTGTAGCCGAGGGCAAATTCTTCGATGTTTTCATGAACCGAAGACATTTTTGCCGCCTCTATTACCTTTGCCTGCTCCTTAGAATCGGAGGCGAAGGAAATGTTATTTTCTATAGTGTCGCTGAACAGGAAATTATCCTGGGGGACGTATGCCGAATACTTCCTTACGGTTTTAATCGGTATACTGTTGATGTCTGCTCCGTCGATAAAAACAGTTCCGTCGGGGACGTTATATGTCCTTAAAATCAAATCGGCGACGGTTGTTTTGCCCGAGCCTGTTCTTCCGATTATTCCGACGCTTTCTCCGGCGTTGATTTTAAATGAAACATCGTTTAAAACGTTGAATTCGCCGTCGGGGTATTTAAATGTGAGGTGCTTAAACTCGATGTCGCCCCTGATTGCATCGATGTCGGTGACGGTATCTGCGTCCTTAACGTCGATTTTAGCGTCGAGAAGCTCGGAAATTCTGTTGAGCGACGCCTTGCCCTGAGAGTGCATATTGATAAGCTCGGAAACTGCCATAATGGGCCATACTATAGCCGTGAAGTAGCCGATATACTCGACAAGCTGACCTGCGTTGAACACATTTTCGTGAACCAAGAAGCCGCCGTAGCCTAAAATAACGCATATAACCGACTCGACTAAAAGCGTTACGAAAATATTGAGCTTTGTTGAAAGCTTAGTATATTCGACGTTTGCAGTTTCGTTTTCCTTATTCAGCTTTTTAAATGCCACAAGCTCCTTGCCCTCTTTGACAAATGCTTTTATAACAGCAATGCCGCCGAAGCTTTCCTGTGAAAAGTCAGAAAGCTTTGAAAATGCCTCTTGGCGTGTCTCCCACTTTACAGTCATGTATTTTCCTATCGTCAGTCCTATTAAAAGAAGTAAAACGAGCGGTATGAGCGACAAAAGAGCTAAAACAAGGTTCATATTGACCATTTTCACAAGGGCTAAAAGACCTAAAAACAAGGCGTCGCAGAACATCAAAACACCTGAGCTGAAGCAGTCCTGAACGGTTTCCAAGTCGTTTGTAAACAGCGACATCAGGTTTCCGACCTTGTTTTTCTGATAATATTCCTGCGATAGCTCCTTGCAGTGGTCAAACATCCTGCTCCTTAAATCGGTTTCGGCTTTGATTCCTGCGCCGAAGAAGCAGATTCTCCAAAGAAATCTTCCGAAAACCATGCCGACAATAATGCCTATCATCGGCAGGCAGATTTTATCAAGGAGAAAATCCATGTTAAACTGATAAAGCACTCCGTCTGAGCCGAGAACCGTGGAGTTGTTTATACCGTTAACAGTCATTTGGTAAAGCTCCGGTACAATCAGCTGCAAATAGTCGACGACAATCAGCGCAACTATTCCTAACAGCAGTCTCGGAGCATATTTAATGTAGTATCTGTTGATGTGTTTTCCAAACAGCATAATTAATTGTCCTTTCTATGCGATTCAAAGCCATTCTACCATAATGAATTACATAAATCAATAGCCGGTTTGCTGTATAATTCGCTTTGCGGCTCGATTTAAAGCGTTTATTGACATTGCTGCTATGCGGTGATATATTATAAAGCATTGAGCGAACCGACGTATGAAAATGCTGCCGAGCGGATTAAACGCTTAAAAGAGGTGCGAAAATGAACATTACGGTCATAAACGGAACGGAAAAGCACGGTGTAACCTATCGGCTGAAAGAAGTGTTCTTATCCGATTTCAGGGGTAAAGCGAGCATTACTGAGTATTATCTCCCGAAGGATTGTCCTAACTTCTGCAACGGCTGTGTAAGCTGCATAGTAAAAGGCGAGGGTGCCTGCAAGGATGCCGAGTACATAAAAAGAATAGAAAAATCGCTTCTGGAAGCGGATTTAATTGTAATGACATCCCCTGCATATGTGTTTCACACTACAGGCGCGATGAAAGCGCTTTTAGACCATTTTGCTTACCGCTGGATGCCTCACCGTCCTGCTCCCGAGATGTTCGGAAAACGGGCAGTGGTTATAACGCAGTGTTTGGGCACAGGGGCAAAATCTGCTGCCGGTGATATCAAGCACAGCTTATCTTGGTGGGGAATATCAAAAATCGGAGTGTTCAGCGGCGCACTCATGGGCGATATCATATGGGAAAGGCTATCCAAAAAGAAGCGGTCAGAGCTGACGAGAAAAGTGAAAAGACTCTCGCAAAGGTTTTTGCGAATAGACTACACAAAGCCGGCGCACACAGGTCTGATTACAAAAGCTAAGTTCTTTGTCTGCCGAATGGTGATAACGCTCCATAAAAATGACCCGGAATACCTTGACGTAAGGTATTGGTCTGAGCAGGGATGGATTGGAAAAGTGAGACCGTGGAAATAACAGGCGAGAAACGATTTCGCTTTATTGCAGAATCCCATAGCACTTTTGCATTAAAAACACCTTCAAAATGCACGATTATTTAAATCAAAAATATGTTGACACACAAACGCTGAAATGTTATACTGAATATAGCAAGTTCTCGCAACTGACGGTATGTGATTAAACACAAAGGAAGCGGGAATTATTTAGTTGTCGACCGTCTGGGCAGAGCTATCCTGAATATCTTGGGGTAGTCTGCCGTTTTTTGTATCTAAAAAATAGATTGGGGTTTGTGGCTGTGAATTTGTCAAAATGCTTTTTCAGCGGTATTTGCTCAGGCATTATGGTTGGAATCGGAGGAGCTGTATACTTGAGCTGCGACAATAAGTATGTCGGTGCTGTAATGTTTTCTGTTGCTCTTTTGAGCATATGCTATTTGGGAATGTATCTTTACACCGGAAAAATCGGCTATTTAGCTGAAAAGTTCGACCTTGGTTCGCTTGCTCAGCTCGGAATCGGAATTTTGGGCAACTTCTTCGGTGCAACGCTTTTCGGAATGCTCATTAAATATGTAAAGCCGGCAGTTTCCGAGTCCGCCGTTATATCATGCACGGCTAAGCTCGAGCAGGGCTTTGTAAAAGCGATGATACTGGGAGCAATGTGCGGAATACTCATGTATGTAGCGGTAAAAATCTATAAGGACGCTAAAAGTCCTCTCGGAATACTTTTCTGCATACCTGTTTTTATACTGAGCGGCTTTGAGCATTCAATTGCAGATATGTTTTATTTCTCGGCGGCAGGCATGATAAGCATGAAGTATTTGGCGTTTATCGTCGCTGTCATATTGGGCAACACTGTCGGCGCAATGGCGATAGCATATTTAATGAGACTTTCGCAGCCGAAGCAAAAATAAAATACTAAATGGTACATAAATAATCAAAAATTAAAGGAGAGTAAGAGTATGTTTTTTGAAAATCTTAAGAATTTCGACCCGGAGGTTGCTGCTTCGTGTGAGCGTGAGCTTAACCGTCAGCGCCACAACATTGAGCTTATTGCATCTGAAAACATTGTGTCCGAGGGTGTATTAACGGCTGCCGGAGGCGTTTTAACCAATAAATACGCCGAGGGCTACCCTTCAAAGCGCTACTACGGCGGATGCGTTTATGTCGACGAGGTTGAGGAAATCGCAAGAGAGCGTGCTAAAAAGCTTTTCGGAGCTGAGCACGCAAACGTTCAGCCCCACTGCGGTGCAAACGCAAACTTAGCTGTATTCTTTGCCCTTTTGCAGCCCGGAGACACAGTTTTGTCTATGAGCCTTGCCCACGGCGGACATCTTTCACACGGCTCACCGGTAAACATTTCGGGTAAGTACTTTAAAATAGTACCCTACGGTGTATCGGACGACACTCAGACTATCGACTACGACGAGGTTGAGCGTTTGGCTCTTGAGTGCAAGCCCAAGCTCATTTTAGCCGGTGCTTCGGCTTATCCGAGAGTAATTGACTTCAAGAGATTCCGTGAGATTGCAGATAAGGTCGGAGCATACTTGATGGTCGACATGGCTCATATTGCAGGTCTTGTAGCCGCAGGCGTTCATCCGAGCCCCGTTCCCTATGCAGACGTTGTTACAACTACCACTCATAAGACCCTCCGCGGACCGAGAGGCGGACTTATCCTTTGCCGCGAGGAATACGCCAAGGCTATCGACAAGGCAATATTCCCGGGAACTCAGGGCGGACCGCTTATGCACATCATCGCCGCCAAGGCAGTAGCATTCGGTGAAGCTTTGACAGACGAGTTCAAGGATTATCAGCGTCAGATAGTTAAAAACGCTCAGGTTTTGGCAAGCGAGCTTATGGCAGGTGGAATAAACCTTGTTTCAGGCGGAACTGATAATCATCTGATGCTCCTTGATTTAAGGGGAACAGGCGTTACAGGTAAGGAGCTTGAAAGAAGACTCGATGAGGTTCACATCACCGCAAATAAAAACGCTATACCCAACGACCCCGAAAGTCCGTTTATCACCAGCGGCTTAAGAGTCGGAACTCCTGCTGTCACCTCAAGAGGCTTCAAGGAAGAGGAAATGAAGCTCATTGCAGGCTGGATATGCGATATAATCAAGGACTTCGAGGGCAACAAGGAAAGAATCACCAATGAGGTTATAGCTCTCTGCGAGAAGTTCCCGATATACGAAGGATAAGGCTTTAAAGCATCCGTTTGATTTACAATTAGTTTAGATTATCTATTTACATGGAATGGAAAGGAATAGTTAATTATGGCAAGCTATAAATCCGATATTGATATAGCGCAGTCGATTGAGATGTCGCCTATAACCGAGATAGCAAAAACAGCCGGTATAGACGATAAGTATCTTGAACAGTACGGAAAGTATAAAGCAAAGGTAGACCTTTCTTTGCTCAATGAAGTGAACAAAGAAAACGGCAAGCTTGTTCTTGTAACAGCAATCACCCCGACTCCTGCCGGCGAAGGCAAGACAACAACAACTATAGGTCTTGCAGACGGTTTGAGAAAGATAGGCAAAAAACCTGTTGTTGCATTGAGAGAGCCATCCTTAGGACCTGTCTTTGGCATCAAGGGCGGTGCTGCCGGTGGCGGATACGCTCAGGTTGTTCCGATGGAGGACATAAACCTTCACTTCACAGGTGACTTCCACGCAATAGGAGCGGCAAATAACCTTTTGGCAGCTATGATAGACAACCACATCTATCAGGGCAACAGCCTCAACATTGACCCGAGAAGAATAACATGGAAGCGCTGCGTTGATATGAACGACCGCCAGCTTCGCTTTGTTGTCGACGGCGTCGGAGGACGTGTCAACGGCACTCCCCGTGAGGACGGCTACGATATCACTGTTGCAAGCGAAATAATGGCTGTTTTCTGCCTTTCAAGCTCTATTGATGACTTAAAGGCAAGACTTTCAAGAATAATCGTCGGCTACACTTATGATGAAAAGCCTGTAACAGCAGGCGACTTAAAGGCTGTAGGCGCAATGGCGGCTCTTTTGAAGGACGCTTTAAAGCCAAACCTTGTTCAGACCCTTGAGCACACCCCGGCTTTAGTCCACGGCGGACCTTTTGCAAACATCGCTCATGGCTGTAATTCAATCCTCGCAACAAAGCTTGCAATGAAGCTGGGCGACTATGCCGTTACAGAAGCAGGCTTCGGAGCTGATTTGGGCGCTGAAAAGTTCTTGGACATAAAGTGTCGCATGGCAGGACTTACACCGTCTGCTGTAGTTATAGTCGCAACGGTAAGAGCTCTTAAGATGCACGGCGGTCTTGCAAAAACCGAGCTCGGCAGCGAAAACCTTTCCGCACTTGAAAAGGGACTTCCCAACCTCTTAAGACACGTTTCAAATATCAAGAATGTATACGGCTTGCCGTCGGTAGTAGCTGTAAACCGCTTCCCGACTGATACAGATGCCGAGGTTGAGCTTGTCATTGAAAAGTGCCGTGACTTGGGCGTTAACGTTGTCCTTTCAGACGTTTGGGCAAAGGGCGGCGAGGGAGGCACGGAGCTTGCCCGTGAGGTCGTCAGACTTTGCGAGGAGGAAACACCTCACTTTACATTCTCATATGAGGATAACATGAGCCTTGAAGAAAAGATTGAAGCAGTTGTTAAAAAGGTCTACGGCGGCGACGGCGTAACATACCTTCCTGCTGCAAAGAAGGAGCTTAATAAGCTGACCGACTTAGGCTTCGGCTCAGTGCCTGTGTGCATAGCAAAAACTCAGTACTCCTTCTCTGACGACCCGACAAAGCTCGGCGCACCCGAAGGCTTCAAGGTAACAGTTAAGAACGTTAAGGTATCAGCAGGCGCAGGATTTGTCGTCGTTTTGACAGGCGATATTATGACAATGCCGGGACTTCCCAAGGTTCCTGCCGCTGAAAAAATAGACGTTGATTCAAACGGCGTTATAACAGGATTGTTCTGATTTTTTTACAGTAAGTGAGCCTCCTTTGCACAATTGCAGGGAGGCTCTGCTTTAAATTGGGAGGTAATGCAGGTGTCCAAAAGCAAAAAGATAATAATCTTCCTTTCGATAATAGTTGTTGCAGTGGCTGCTGCGGTGTTGGCGGTACTGTTTTCAAAAAAGCCATCCGAAAAGCAGGATAGTGTTAAGAATGACGATAAAAAAGCGACAGTAAGTCAGTTTATGGACTGCGTTCAGCCTATGCCGATAGTTGACAAGCTCACAACCGACTGCTGGGGTTCAGGAGTCGGCGCAAGGGATCAGGGCAACGGTCTTGAGGACAAAAGCAATTCACAATACTGCTACTGGGACGGAAAAATCCTCAAGGACAAGAAGTCCGGAAAATACTATATGTTCGCAAGCCGCTGGGATGAAGCAAACGGTCATGGCGGCTGGTTCGGCTCGAATGCCGTTTATGCCGTCAGCGACAACCTTTACGGACCGTATACCGAAAAGGGTCTTCTCTGGCCGGACGACCAGGGAGGAAAGGGTCACAACGTCTGGCCGTTGGAGCTTCACAAAAATGATCCGCACGGAAAGTACGCCATAATAGTCAGCGAGACAAGAGGCGGAGACGTTTTTGTTTCCGACAGTTTAGACGGTCCGTGGAAGAATATCGGTCAGCTGAAGGTAAACGAGGGCTACTGGCAGTCGAACACCTGCCTGATAGCACGTCCTGACGGAAAGTATGAAATAATCAACCGCACAGGCGATATAGCAATTTCCGACGACCTTATGGGTGAGTACGAGATTCAGACAAGAAATATATGGGGTCAGGTCAGAGGAATGCCGACTGAGTGCATCGAGGACGCCGTTATGTGGTACAGCGACGGGCTATATCATGTAACCGTCAACAAGTGGGATTCAAGAAACGCTTACTACCTCACCTCCGAAAACGGTATCGACGGCTGGAAGCTCAACGACGGCTCGGCATATCAGCCGGATACGGACTTCTTGAGATATACCGACGGAACGGTTAACCACTGGAACAAAATTGAGCGTCCCAATGTCTATATTGAGGACGGTGTTGTCACAGCGATGACGTTTTCCGTTATAGACGTTCCGAAAGAGCAGGAAGGCGGTCGCGACAGCCACGGAAGTAAGGTTATAGTAGTTCCGTTTGACGGCGAGGAGCTGCACAGGTTTGCCCATGAACAGCGTGAGGGATTTGTGCCGAAGGAGGTCGAGGGCAAAAAGCCCCGAGAGGACTCTATGGCGGTCTTGGGTTCAAAGGAACACTCTCTAAACTATGGCTCAAAGGGCTACATTCAGCTTCGGAGAAGCACCGCTTCGGATGCGGGGCTTTTCGGCGAAGAGCTTAAGGTAGACTCGGCTCAAAAATGCAGCATAGGATTTTTGAAATACAATCTTGCAAAGTTTAACCCCGATGAGGTTGAAAGCGCAACGCTTTCGATTATCTTCAACGATAATTTCGGTGGTGACAGCAAGACAAACCGCATTATAGTCGCTTTGGCTGACACAGAATGGTATGAGGGCAACAGCTCGGGAAACGAGGGCGATTTTGTCGACCCAAGAGACGTCAGCTGGGACAATATGCCTAAAGTTATCTACAATCCCGATGACATAGACGGCACAACAGCAGTCTCCGATGAGTTTGCAACAGCTTCGAGCACCGATTTGGGCTATGAGATCAATATCGACGTCACAAAGCTGATAAAGTCCCTTGAGCCGGGAACAAAGAACGTTGCTTTTGCAATTTGCGAGGCTGAGGGAGGTCAAAAAATAGCCGTTTGCTCAAAGGAAAGCGGTGTCAATGCGCCGATGCTTAATATTGTTACTAACGGTGAGAATTGATGAAATAGAAATGAATAAGCGGCAAGGGCAATCCCTGCCGCTTAATTTTGGCTCTATGTCAATAGTTG
>DKWG01000005.1:444-35911 GCA_002491605.1 Ruminococcus sp. UBA7158 | reverse complement strand
CCCCAACTTTTAGTATAGAACCAAAATATACCGTGAACCTGTTTTGACTTTTTTATTTTGATTTTTCCGCAACTTATATCAAGATTTTTTCTTCGATGTGTGATATACTTACTTCAGTGAGGAGGTGAACGGCTTGTTAGAATGGAATGAAGCGATACAAAAAATGATCGATTGGATAGACAACAATATTTTAGATGACCCGACACTTATGCAAATGGCGGAGCATATCGGTTATTCACCCTACTACTGCTCAACGCTGTTTCATGAGATAACGGGCATGACTGTTAAAAGCTATGTTGCAGGCAGACGGCTGAGACTTGCGGCTTTGGCTATTCGCGACACCGATGAGCGCATAATCGATATCGCTGTAAAATACGGCTACTCGTCTCAGGAGGCACTGACAAGAGCATTTTCAGCGGCGTTCGGCTGTACGCCTGCCGCCTATCGCAAGAATCCGATCCCCATACCGCTTTCAATTCGACAGGTTGTTCTCAATCCGTGGCAGTATCAAAATATGAAGGGAGAATTATCCATGAGTGAAACTATTCTTGCAAAGCCGCATATAAAGGTGGAGTATATCCCGGCGCACAAATACCTCGGAATTTGGGACGACAAAGCCAAGGATTACGGCGAATTTTGGCAGCACCACAGCTGTAACACAGTCTGCGGTATCATTGACAGCTTAAGCAACGTATCCGACATTATAGTCACCGGACACACTGCCGGCTGGTGGTATAAAAACGGTGAACGCAGATATTTCTACGGTCTGGGTCTGCCCATGGACTACAGCGGAAAAATACCGGAGGGCTTTGAATTGCGTGAGTTCCCCGCAAGCTATTACCTTGTTTTCTTCCACCCGCCGTTTGACTATTTATCTGACAACGGCGAGGTAATGAGCAAGGTAGAAGACTTAGCATGGAATTACGACATAGAAAAAGAATTCTGCGGCGACAAATACACATGGAACGAAGACGCCTGCCAATGCTATCAGCGTCATTATCCCGAGGTTATCGGGTATCAGATACTAAGACCTATCAGGCTTAAATAGCTCTTTGCAGAGGCAGACGCCTTATATCGGCGTCTGCCCCCTGTATTTATGTTTAAACTGCGGTAATCAACAGTACGCTTCGATTAAATATAGTTTTTTCGAAAATGTTCTGAAAATGCTTGACTTTTGAATCCGCAGCAGTTATAATATAAACGTTGTCATTCTATGAATGCTTTAGCGGCAATATTAGAATTAATCGCAGCTGCTTGGAGAAGTACCCAAGTGGTGAAGGGGCTCCCCTGCTAAGGGAGTAGGTCGGGTAACCGGCGCGAGGGTTCAAATCCCTCCTTCTCCGCCAAAAAGAAAAAGCAATTTTCGCAAGAAAATTGCCTTTTCTTTTTGTACTCTTCACTCTTATCTTCTCACTTTTATCTCTTCTCAAAAACTGTCGTTCCCGAATATAAATTTGCAGATGCAAAGTAAAAGAAGAGGTAAATCTGCATTGCCTTAAGCCTAAGACCCACCGAAAAACGGTGAGTCTTTTATTTATGTTAACAGCATCTGCAAACATCACCCTTCACAATCGTCAAGGCTCAGATTCAGATACTCAACCGCATTGCCTGTAAAAGATGAAAGGTATGTGAAACTTTCTTTATTCCCCTTGACGAGTGTCCTATATCGGACTATAGTAAAGTAAGAGTCCTAAAGCGGACACTCTTAGGAGGGATGAAGCATATGGATAATGCAACAAATGCGACAAAGGAGCAAATGGAAACAATTAATCAGCAAATCAAGGATCTTGCCGGCATATACAAAAATGCAGTCAGCGATATCGGCATATCCGAAAATGAGTTTTGGATTTGGTATGCACTTATAAATATTGACGGTGTATTTTCTCAGCAGGATATTTGCGGTATATGGTCGTTTTCAAAACAAACTGTCAATACAATTATTTCGCATATGGTTAAAGAAAAGTACGCAACCTTAGAGGTCGTCCCGGGAACCCGAAACCGAAAAAACATCCGCTTGACCGCAGAAGGCAGGAGGTACGGAGAGAGTATAATACTCCCTATTACCGGTGCCGAGCAGCGCGCCCTTGACCGAATACCGATGGATGAGAGAGCAGCGTGCGCCGCTGTGCTTTCAAAATATATAAATCTGTTACGAGAAGAGATACACCGAGCGGAAATCAGAAATATTTAATATGAGTTTTTGCAGAAAGGAAGAATAACCGTGGAACAAAAAAATGAGTTTTTAGGAACTGAGCCGATAGGAAAGCTGCTGCTGAAATTATCAGTACCGGCGATAACAGCTCAGCTGATTAACCTTTTATATAATTTAGTGGATAGAATCTACATAGGTCATATCCCGAATACCGAAGGCTTAGCTTTAACGGGCGTCGGCGTATGTTTGCCGATTATCATGATTATATCTGCATTTTCTGCATTTATAAGCAGCGGCAGTGCGCCGAGAGCTTCAATTGCTATGGGTGCAGAAAGGCATGATGAAGCCGAAAAGATTCTGAGTCAGAGCTTTCTGATGCAGATATTGGTGTCCTTTGTGCTTACAATCGGACTGCTGCTATTTAACCGTCCGCTGCTTTTGGTCTTTGGCGCAAGTGAAAACACAATAGGATATGCTTGTGAATATATGAGCGTTTATGCTATAGGAACGGTTTTCGTGCAGCTCACGCTCGGAATGAACGCATTTGTTACAGCTCAGGGCTTTGCAAAAATGGGAATGCTGAGCGTGGTCGTCGGAGCTGTTTCTAATATTATCCTCGACCCCATCCTCATTTACGGACTTCACATGGGCGTACGCGGAGCTGCATTGGCAACAATTATTTCACAGGCAATTTCAACAATCGTGATAATCCGCTTTTTAACAGGAAAGAAAACGGTCATAAGAATCAAAAAATGCTATATGAAGCCGGAAATGAAGATCATGCTTCCTTGTATTACCCTCGGCATTGCGCCCTTTATCATGCAGGCAAGCGAAAGCGTTATTATCATCTGCTTCAATTCGTCTCTGCTGAAATACGGCGGTGACATAGCGGTCGGAGCTATGACAATTTTGTCAAGTGTAATGCAGTTCTCGACATTGCCGATACAGGGATTGGGACAAGGAGCTCAGCCGATTTCCAGCTATAATTACGGCGCCAAGAATGCCGAAAGAGTTAAAAAGACTTTTAAGCTTTTGCTCATATCGACGCTGGCTTACTCGGTTTCAATATGGGGATTAGTTATGCTGTTCCCGAGGGTGTTTGTAAGAATCTTTTCGCCCGACGCCTCGCTTATTGAGTATACAAGCCATGTTCTGCGCATTTATTGTGCCGCCATGGGCATATTCGGAGCACAAATAGCCTGCCAGATGACATTTAATGCGCTCGGAAATGCAAAGGCGTCAATCATGGTTGCCGTTATGCGTAAGTTTATTCTGTTGCTGCCGCTCATTTATATAATTCCTCATTTTGTATCCAATCAAGCTATAGGCGTTTATCTTGCCGAGCCGATTGCGGATGTAATCGCTGTATTGTTTACCGTAATCTTATTCAGCTTCCAGTTCAGAAAAGCAATGAAGCAAATAGAGAAATAGTATTTTCAAGAAAGGAAAATCGCAATGGAAGCAAAAACAAAGCAGTACTTAATCGTAACAATCGTGGGAGTAGTCCTGTTTGTTTCATTGATTAATTTTTCGGCTGTTTTAAGCTTTGCAGGAAAGGTTATAAACATAATACTCCCTGTTATTATCGGAGCTATACTGGCTCTGTTTATAAACGTGCCTATGAAAGGAATCGAAAAACGGCTGACACGCTTGTTCAAGAAATCCAAAAAGCATCGTCCCTCAGACAAGCTGATTACCGTCATCAGCTTTGCTTTAACACTGGTCTGCGTCGTACTCGTACTCATTTTGGCTTTGACCTTACTGATTCCGGAGCTGGTTCAGTCTTGTCAAAGCCTGTATGCTCAAATTGAAGCAAGTATTCCCCGATGGACTGCATACTTAAAGTCAGCTGACATTGATATCGGATGGCTTAAGGAGTGGCTTACAGGTATTAACTGGGATCAGATGCTGCAGGATCTTTCAAATCGTGTTGACTCCCTTGTCACCAACGCCGTCGGGGCAGTTTCGTCTACTGTCAATATCATTATAACTATAGCTTTCGCAATCATAATATCTATATATATGTCGCTCGGACACGAAAAGCTGAGTAAAGACGCAAAGAAGCTGGTTAATGCTTATTTGAAGCCGACATATGCCGATAACATTCTGAAATTCTGCAGGCTGTTCCATCAGTCCTTTGCAAAATTTTTGACAGGACAATGCAGCGAAGCGGTTATTCTCGGAATACTTATGTCGTTGACCTTTGCGATTTTTAGAATACCTTACGGTCTTTTAGTCGGGGTACTGACGGCGATCTGCGCAATTATTCCGTATGTCGGCGCTTTTATTTCATGCTCAATCAGCGTGTTTATGGTTCTTATAATTGACCCAATGTTAGCTTTGCGCTGTCTGATTGTATATCTTGCTGTTCAGTTTATCGAAAACCAATTTATCTATCCCCGTGTAGTCGGCAGCTCTGTGGGTCTTTCACCGCTTTACACGTTAATTGCTGCAATGATCGGAGGAAAACTATTCGGCATAATCGGAATTATATTCTTTATTCCGTTAACAGCTGTAATTATCGAGCTTGTGAAAGAGGATGTCGGAAAACGACTGTCTAAACAGCCGAAAAAAGCAATCGCCAAAAAGTAACGATTGCGTCAGGGATATAAAAATGCCGCTAAACGCCGCAATGTGTACTTAGTAATAAACCCGTATAAACGCCTATTAATCCGGCGTTTATACGGGTTTCATTTTATTATTCATATTTTATCCGTCTGAAAGAGTACGAAAGACTTAGAAAATCTGCAACAGCTTGCCGTTCAGCTCTGCCATTATCCCCTGTTCAACCCCGCCCGACAAATAATCTTTGCATAATCCTTAAAAGCAAAATCCAAATCCAGACGGTTAGGATAAACCCCCGAAAGCTTTCCCGACGAGCTATACTGCCACATACCGAAACTGCCCTTGTAGTACCGAGATATCTTGTCTTTATCAACATATGCTGCACACCAAACATCAAAATGCTTTAAGCGTGACATATCAAGCTTTGACCCGAGCCAGCTCGCAGAGCTGTAGAGCATAGTATAATATCCTGCGGCTTCAACCTTGCTCATCCATGCAAGAGCGATGTCCGTTCTAAGACGGTTAGATAGGTATTTCTGGCTTCTGTCCTCAATATCAAACGCTACAGGATACCTCAGCTGTTTTCCCTTTATCCACCCAAGAAAGCACTCCGCTTCCCTCTCAGCCTCCTTGACGCTTGTCGCATAGCTATAGTGATACGCCCCCACATTTATTCCTGCATTAACGGCAGCTTTATAGTGACTCTCAAACGCTCTGTCCTTCTGGCAGTCATACATACCATACCCTGCTCTCATCATGCAAAACTCATATCCGAGGTTTTTTAAGGCGGAAAAGTTGACCCTTCCCGCCGTTTGGTGTTTCGATACATCGATACCCTTAATCTCTGTTGCCATGCTTTACACCCCGTTTTTCATAGCATACACCGCAGACTCTATCAGATTATCTAAAACATTCGTATCTACAGTAAACCCCTTGGAATTGAGAAACTCCAAAACATACTGTTTCTTCTCCGTTCCACGCCCCGAACCGACATATATCTGTTCAGCGGCGGTTACGGCTACCGACACCCACCTTGACAGTTCGGCAAACTTCTTTTCGCCTATTTTTTCTTTCAGGTAGGGAATCAGGAATGCTGTTATCATTGACATTATCAGCGTCATTGTCGCCATCAGTATCTGTGTTATATCCGTCATTTTCATCGTCCTCACTTTCATTGTCCTCAACGTCTTTCTTGTGCTTTGTTTCTGCTGTTTTTATCATTGCCAAGCATCCGCCCTCGGCGGCGAAGAACCCGAAAACGCAGGTGACTAATGTGTCGGGTATTTCGTCTTTAAACCAGAACAGAGCTAATATCACCGTGACAAACACAAACAGAAATACAAACATTGTGACTATTATTTTTTTAGAAAAGCGCATTTTCGTTACCGTGACAGTTGTTCCAAATCGTCAATACGATTATTAGCCACCTTGATTTTTTCTTCGAGCACCGGCACACGCTGTGCAAAATTGTTGTGCTCTCTCACCTCTCGGGTCAGCTCGTCGATTTTGGTATCCGTAACCGCCTGAGATTTTTCTAAGCTCGACTGCATACGCTGACCGGTTGTCCGATTGGATATAAGGACGGCTGCCAGCTGCACGGCTCCCGCTATAATAGCTACTATTATTGCCTCGGTCATTGCTATACCCCCTGGGTTTCAATAAACATTCGCTCAAGCTCGGCTATTCTGTCAAGAAGCTTCTGCTGATCCGTCTTTTCGTAAACATACTTCAATTCATTAGCTTCTTCATCCCAAATAAGTCTTGAGCTGTACCCGTCAGGACAGTTTTCCTCGGGAAAGGCGCCGTCTGTTATATGGACGTTTTCTAAGGATATATCATCAAACTGAGATGAAAAGAATATAGTGCCGTTCTTCACTACCGTAAGTGTTTTCATTTATGCCTTCCTTTCTTAATGTGCAAATATTATTACATGATAATCTACTACCGCACCCGATGAATATGCAGGCAGCGTAAACTTAAAGGTTATGTCTCCGCCCGATATACTTTCGACCTTAATAACATCCGAAGACGACGCATATACAATCTTTGTTCCCTCTGCATATGCCATTCCCTTAGCTGAATATGTCCCCCCGGGTGCAGGATAAGTGCCGCTGTAATATACAGCTATATTTGAAACAGAGCTAAGACCGGTTGAGACGGTTTGAGTCGTTGTTGATATTGTTATGGGTATGGATGTATAAAATGAATCTGCACTCAACGTGCCTGTGAGCTTAGCGCCGTTGACATATGCAGTCTTTCCGCTTCTTATATCGCCGGCGGCGGCTGTGGCGTCTGTTGTTGAAATATATGCTGACGGTATCGGATTGACTGTCACCTTAGATAAAACCTTTCCGCTTGTCGGGACTATGCTCTGAGTTGACTTAGTAGGTGTGGCGGTTTTTACTTCGGTGGATATCTGCACCTTCCCCGAACCACTGTGATAGCCGGCAGGAACGGTATAGGAAGTGTCCGATACAGTCAGCGTCTTGCCGACTGCGCCGTTATTTGTCATTGTGCCTGTAAGCTTATCGCCGTTTACATATGCAGTTTTTCCGCTGAGAATATCTCCTGAAGCGGCTGTTGCGTCTGAGGTGTCTGTTCCTTCGTTGACCTCAAGCGTTCCTGTCAGCTTAACGCCCTTAACATATGCCGTCTTTCCTGTCATGATATCTGCCGACTCCGCCGTTGCGTCAGCAGTCGTTATATATTCAGACGGAATCGGATTGACTGTTACTTTGGATAAAACCTTTCCGCTTGTCGGAACTATATTCTGAGACGACTTTGTCGGCGTGGCAGTTTTGGTTTCAGGTATAATCTTAATCTCACCTGCCCCGTTGTGATAGCCCTCGGGAACCGTAAACGACGTTGATGCAGCCGAAAGAGTTTTGCTCACTGCACCTCTGTTCGGCATAGCTCCCGAAACCTTTCCGACACTGACATATGCAGTCTTTCCGCTTAGGATATCACCCGAAACGGCTGTTGCGTCTGAGGCGTTAATACCTCCGCCGACCGATAATACCCCCTTAACATACGCCGATACGATTTTACCGTGCAAAACCTCGCTCATACCGTCACCTCGGTTGCTATTATAAGCTTTGACGGCTCGACTATGGTATAAATTCCGCCGTCAGCCGTGTTCAGCTGTATATCATACACATACTCACCGAAGGCTAAGCCGCTTGTGTCGGTCGGAGCTATTTTAATGCGGCTTGAACCTGTAAGTGTCTTTGAAATAACTTCTTTTTCCGCTGAAATTGACTTCTTCACTGTCAGCGTCAGCTTGTCGGTCGAAGCTAAGGTATATGCCGTGCCGTCCGATCTTGATATTTCAACGTCGATTTCGGCTGTGTCACCTCTTGTTATGTATATATCGCTGCCGTTAATCTTAAGCATCTTTTCTCCTCTCACTAATTGAACTGTAAGTTAATCCGCTGTACTTGCAGAAGCCAGGGTTATGTCTGCATACAGTCCTGACTTTGAAAAATGAAATGTCTGAGCTGCAACGCAAAACTCGCCTATCGACGAACCGCTTCTGTCTAAAACCTCAACCCTGTCCCCTATTTCAATCGCAGGATTGCACCTTGTTCTCAGCTTCAGCTCGTATCTGAGGTTCTTTGCGCTGCGGTAGTTTTTTGCAACGAACGCCGCGTTTCCGGCTGCTAAAAAGTCGTTTTTAAGACTGTGCATATTGCATCCGCTGAAATACGAGCCGTCCACTCCGGAATACTTGCCCTTATTGTTTTCACCGCTCACCTCAGTATAGTCGACGTAGCTTCTGAGCGACTGATCCGAGTATGACAAAATGTCGTCCGACGTGAGCGTGATACTGTGACCGGCACCGTAGGTCAGGATTTTAATATTGACGTTTCCGAGCCTGTCCACCCAAATCTGAGAAGAAAGCGCCGCCTGAGCTAAAAACAAAAGACATCTTTTTTGAGTGTCGACCTCGGTATACATTGTCGGACAAACCAATGCGTTCCCGGAAACAGAATCACATATAAAATTAAGCCCTGCTACAGCGCCGCTGTCATATGATATCAGCTCCGAAAGACTTATCGGACTGCTTATAGCTAAGCCGGTTATGTATCTTGACATCCTCGAAACGATATCCGCCGCCTGAAACCTCGCTATAACCCCCAAATTATCTGTTTTGATCCTTTCAATAAAGAAATCGCCGACGTGCAGGCTTTCACCGTTGATTATAAACTCAGCACTCACCTTGGAGCCTGTTACCTTGGCAGCTGTTAAGGGCTTAGACATACCGTATTTGTCTCTGACCTCAAAATTAAAGGTTCTTGACAAAAACCTTTCGCAGCTCATATCAACCCCTTCAAAAATCTCAGCTGATATGATGTCCTCGGTCAAAAACGTCTTTACGCCCTCGGCGGTCATAATGCTGATTTTCATGCCCAAGCTTCTCACAGCAGAGGAAGGATTGTAATCGGCAGATGTTATAAGCATCAGCTCACCTCCCCTCCGACCGCTTCAAGCGTTACGCCATACCATCTTTCAACTCCGCTGCCGTCATATCTAAAAGCCTTTTTAATAGGCATTTCAAAGATAAAATCCTCTGTCTTGTCCCCATCGACGTCAGGATATGTAACCGTTAGCTTGGGACATTTTGATATCATCTGCGTTAAAAGCGCCAAATTAAGGTTTGAAAGCCAGCCTGTCGGGATTATAAGGCTCTTCCTGTATCCGAAAACGTCCAAAACGGTTTTGCCTCCCATAGTGACGTACTCTCCTCCAAGCCTTTGCGTCTTAACGGTAAACTCAAGGTCACACATCAAGCTAACCTCGTCCTCGCCGTTTGTAATAGTAATTTGTCTTGACAATGATCACAGCCCCCTTTATGTATTCGGATTTTTAATGTAGACCTCAAAACAGGCATTGCCGTCTGTCAAAAGCTGACCTGCGGTAAAGCAAAAATCAAAGCCCATAAGCCCCGAGTCCTTAGACCCAAGCCTTATACCGCCGCTCGAAAATGTATTCTTAAGCTTTACTGCGAAAAAGCCACCCTCAGCACCGCCGAACACGCAGGAATAATCGCATATAAACCATAAATCCTTCGAGCTTACAGCTCCGCTCCTGCCGGGAGCTATTTTGCTGACCTGTCCGCTCGACTGCAAGCTGCCCATCAGCATAATATTCATAAGCGGCGGATTGACAGAAATGAACCTGCCCTTTAGGGCTGCGTTCCAGCCGTCAAGCCGCATCAGATCCGGCACATTCTTCGGCAGATTGTCGGCTGCATTCCTCATTTCGCTTACAATCGGCTCAGCCGAAAAGCTCACGTCCTCGGCATATGCCAAAATGTCAGGCTGATTCAAAACACCTGTATACGGATTAAAGTCCGAAGCAATAACACCCGGTCCCAAGGTCAGCTCATTATATGCCTGCTCGGGTATCTGAAATAACCTGTTCATAAGTCTGCACCTCTTTTCAAAAAGAACCTTGCCGTGAGATAAATGCTCTTTTTTCTAAGCTCCGGATTTTTTGTGTCCCTGCCTGCCTTGCAGAATGTTTTGTCGGGCTGAATGAGCATCGCTCCACGTTCAAACGGAATCACAAGCCCTGTGCCGACTGTTTCATATATTGAGTTTTTAACTCTGTCCGTCTTTTCACCGTCGTTTTTAGGTCGATACCACATATCCGCCGTTACCGAGACCTTTTCGCCCTGTGAGCCTTCAGACAGCGAATATACTATATAAGGCATATCGGCGTCAGGATTGACACTCAAAGCCTGCTGCTCATCGTAGGCATTTATTCCGAAGCCTTTAAAGAAGGCTCTTAAAGCATTGCTCTCACTCATCTTCCTCAGCGTCCTTTATAAATTCATATTCAACCGCTTTAGCCTGCTCGATTGATAAAGAAGCCCCGACAGGCGTCATACCCAAAAGCTCGGTAACGCATACCGCCGTGTCGGTGCCGTCTATAACAATAATGTCATTGCATGAAAGGCTTGCTCCTTTTTCAGCAGTTACTGTATATGTCTTTTTATATGTGATTGCACCGGCAGCCTCGCTTGCCGATGTCCCATCCAAAATCACAGCGGCTTTAAAGCTGTCAAGCGGAATGTAGCTTGTTATAAAGTCGCCGAATTCGTCCTGATAAATTCTTTTTTCGACTCTGTGAGCCTTCACCATCGATTCATTTAATAAACTCATTTATATTGCCATCCCTTTCGCATAAATTTATGCCGAGCTTTTTAAGCCTATATCTTTCTCCAAGGATTCAGCTTAGTCTTAAACACCTTTTGCCATGATGAACCCGTACCGCCGTCGGTGAGCCGTGTATACGAGTATCCGCCGAAGCTCTCCTTTAAATAAGGCGACGCCTTGTCGCAGCCGCTTCGGCAATATTCCTCAATTTCCATAACAACATTTAAAAAGTCCATCGGCGGCTTCATCACTGACACCTCTCCGACAAATTCCTCATCCCTTAAATCATACGCCGGATGAATGTGAACTCCGTCGTTATACTTGCTGCCCGATATCAGGTAAAAGTCGCCGTCCTGTATAGAAGCCGACGGGTACAGCTCCCCGCCTATGATACCGAACTCTCCCTCGCTGACGCTGCGTATGAAAAAGTTTCTGATGTGTCGGCATATTTGATTTATCATCACTTCAATCACCCCTTTGTATCTCTTATCGCCCCGAAAGCGTCGGGTATCGGTGCCGAAAACCGACACCGATACTCCGATTTGCTCAGTCAAGCAAACTGTTATAAATCTGTATTTAGGCGATTGTGCACTTCAAAACCGCAATGCCGTTTGCATTTGTGACCTTTGCGCCGTATACATGAAGACCCTTAACAGCGTCTGCAAAGCGCTTTTCAGGACGATATGCACTCGTCTCAACAATCTGCTCAGCATATGTGCAGGCTTCGGGAGACTGTGCGGTGATGTGAAAAGTACCGGACGACTTGTAGCAGTTGTTAGATTCGTAAATGTCAAAGCCTGCGACCCTGCCTATAAAGCCGCTTCTTGTCAAATCCTCACCCTGAACGCCTGCTCCTGCAAAGCGGCTGTCCTGCAAAATAAGCGCATATGCTTCAGGAGGCAAAACAATGGTTCTACCTTCGGCAGGAACATTTTGCTTGTCTAAAAGAAGTCTTAACTTAACTATGTTCTCGTAGATATTGTCCTTTGTCAGGGCAACGGCTGTAGTTGCGCCTATAGTGTTGTCAGCAGCTGCGCCTTTAGCCAAGGTTTCAAGTATGTATGCGTCGGCAGCGTCGTTTAATGCGTAGGCACTTCTTTTCATCGCCTTGTCCATCAAATCTCCTGCTGCCTGAGCGGCGTCAACGTCGTCAATTTGGAAATTGAAGTACTTCGCCTTGGATATGACAAGCGACTGATCAGTGGTTGAAAGAGTCTGAGGTGCGCCTATGTCTGCATTTTTAGTGTAGTCGTTCACGGTAACTGCGCCTATTGAATTGATATGAACGGTGTCACCCTGCTGTCTGATATCGCCCTCATAATCACGGTTGACTAAATGTGTGCCGACATGAACCTTATCAAGTGCGTTTAAAAGTCTTGCGCTCCAAAGCTCTGAAATAAATGTTGTAACTGCCATAATCATTTTTCCTTTCAATACTTAAAATCATTTTTAAAACATAACTGTCGTTTTCGGCTGACGTTTTGCAAATCAAAGCTCCTTGCCGCCGAGTGAACTCACTATTTCTCGATAATTTTGATTTATCTCACCGTATGACATCTTTCTTATGTCGTCGGCTGAGTAAACCCTTTTCGGAACGTTTTCAGGAGGATTCGGGGTGAACGCCCCTTCCGTGTGGCTCTTTTCGATAAATGAAGACCAGTTTTTAATCACATCTGCGACAACAGCGTCTGCATCAGCTAAATCTCCGTCCTCAGAAAGCTCAATAGCGTCTATATCTGTCACCCTCATAATGGGCTTGATGCAGCTTTGCGCTACATTTAAGTCTCTTAAAACCCTTTCAAACCCGTCAGCCTTTTTGCGTCTTAGACTCTCATTCGTCTTTTCCTGCTCAACATTTAGCTTGTAGCCCTCAAAGTCGCTCAAAAGAGCCTCGTATTTTTGCCTGTACCCCAAGGAAAGCTCCTGCTTAGCAAGACCCAGCTCCTCCTCAAGCCCCCTAAGACGCTCCGCCTCCGACTTAAAGCCCTTAAGCGCTTCAACAGTTTCGGAATGCGCCGCAATTATCTTTTCTATTTTCTCTTCGTCTATGCTCATTTCCTTGAGCAGTTTTCTTGTCAGTGCCATTTCTGTATCCTTTCTGAAAACATTTTCCTCTGCGTAAGACGCAACGCTCCTTATGCGTCCTGCTTTTTCCTATATATAAATCCCACGCAATTACCTATTCACGCAGCAAGCGGCTGAATATTAAATAAGCATATCCTGCAAAGATTCCGCCTGCGTGAACGGGCATATTTATGCGTCAGGAGTTTATACCGTTTGTCTGCATAACCCTTTTGACCTCACTGCGCCCAAGCCCCATGGCGTCCGCCAAAAGATCCACTACCGTCTCATTGTCAAACACTCCCCTGAGCTGAAGTATTGTTTCAACATTAATCTGCCTTGCTCTGGCGTTTTCAAGCTCGCTGGCAATGCTGATTCGTTTAAACTTGGGCGAGTCGTCAATATCTAAAAGCTTTAAAATCTTGTCGATAAACTCATTTACCGAGTACTCAATCATGTTTGAATAAAGGTTCATCGGCTCGTATGCCGCCTTTATAGCTGTAGCCGTCGACGACCTTCCCGAAATCATATCAGGATTCAGCACCATGAAATCACGGTACATCTCCCCCTCCAGCCTCGACAAAATTGCCTCTCTCGACTGGTAAGGCACGTCAACCGTGTGCGACTCGGCTTTTGCTCCGTCGTCCTCAACAACTGCCGCCTTTACCTTTTTCATGTGCTCAACAAACTTTGCAAGATCAATGTCGTCCATTCCTCCGGCATTTGATATCGTCCAGTAAATCATGCTGGCGTCGTCGATGTCATTTGCAAATCCCGATTCTATGAGGTCGTGGCAATCTATCAGCCTTTTCAAGCCGACAATGCTCGATTGCTTTCTGGGCGAATAAAGTGCAAAAATCGGCAAAACACCGTAATTCGACTCACCTATAACCCTGCTCTGACCGACATCGTTCGATATGACAGATACTTTATAAGCCCTCTTAGGTCTTAACACCTCAAGCTCGCCCATGCCCCTCTGTATAAACTCTGTGTATCCTGAGCTTTCATATAAAGTCACCCTCAGCGGACGGCTGCTTTCTAACTGCCAAAACCTAATACCGGCTTCAAGCCTGCCGGTTTCCTCGTCGTAAAGCGGTATGAACTCCTCGGCGCCGAAAACCTCAAGATGATTCAAATTCATAAATCCATATGCAGCTCCGCCGTTTAATGACTTCGTCAGAGCGTTTTGCAGTGCCGAATCAAAGCTTTTTCCGCCCAATCTCTCCTTGGTATCTGACTTGTCAAAATCCGCACCGTTGCCCAAAAGGTATTGAACCGTCTGAGTAATAAATCTAAAATACACATTTGACGCCAGCCTGAAATCAGCTGAGTAGTTATCCGGAACAGCCTTGCCGGATATAGTGTATAAGAGCTTTTGATATTTTGTAATGGTAGGATTTTCGTTTTTGTAGTACTGCATAGCCTCCAAGACAGTCAAATACTGCTTTGAAAGCTTGTAGTCGACAATTGCCGACTTTAAAAAGTCCGCAAGACTCCTTTCACTGTCAAGAGCCAAAAGTAAATCCTGATACGTTTTCATTGATAAATCATCCTTTCATGCTTCAATAAGAAACTTTAAATTCGCTCAAAGCCTGTGTTACTAATGCCGCCCCCTGCGGCACGGTCTACAGACCCTTATTTACGGTCAAACAGCAAATCAAGCTAATCAAGCGGCGTATGCTTAAGACGCTTTGTCATTACAGTCGAGCAAAAGTATCGAATATCGTCCATCGCATGGTCATTCTCTTTTATTACCTTGTCGCAGGCTGCCGTGCAGTCCCAGCGATAAAGCCCGAACTCTCTGATGGCGTTTTCACATCCGGAGTGAATTTTAATTTTTTCGGTCTGCAAATAGCTCGCCGTTCGCCGTATTCCGCTTAAAACATCGTTGTCTGCCTTTTTAACCCTGAACTGTCCCTTTTGCCTTATAAGAGCTATAAACGACGACGCAGACGGGTCGATGATAACGCACCTTACAGGCTTATCAGCCGCAAGCCTGACAAGCGCATCATAATAGTCCAAATCCGTAAGCTGACGCTTTTGCGCCCTTCCGTCGTAGTAATACTCCGAAATCCTGACGGCTGTATCCGATGAAACACACCATAATCCGGCTGAAAACGGATTCATTGTTCCGTAATCACAGGATATGTAGTACTCGCCGCCCGACGGTATCTCATCCGTAACGGCGCCGCTCGGCAGGTCGTAAACCAGCCCCTCGGCAACAGTCCATTTTCCTTCGATGTATCTTTGATAAAATGCTCCGGTGTACAGGCTTTTGTACCTCTTAATTGTCTCCTTAGATAAAGACGGATTGTCCTCCATGCTAAAGTGAAGGTATAAGGCGTTTCTTTCCTCGTGCTTTAAAATCCATTCTTTGTAAAACCAATGCTGTGGGGACTCAGGATTGCAGCTGAACCATATCTTTGTCCCCTCGACAGAACACCTCGCTATCGCCTGCATAACAAAAGACTGCGGCATCAAAACAACCTCATCAAGCATTAATCCGGCAAGCGTGCGTCCCTGAATGAGCGCAAAGCTCGACTCATCCTTGCCCCCGAACACCTCGAAAGTATTCTTGACCCTCCCCGACCAAACCTCGAGCACTCTGTCGCTCCGCCTCCACTTGAGCTTGTAACGCCTTTTAGCGTAGCTCATGGATATAAACGGAATGATAATGTTTTTGACGCAGGACTCAATCGTCTTTCCGCATATTCCAAACCTCACGCCCGAAAACTCTCTCATAGCCCAGTCGACAAACGCCACAGCCATAATTGACGTCTTTCCCGAACGCACCGCACCGTCGCAGATGACAGCGTCGTAGTCAGAATAGCCAAATGCTAATATCTTTTTTTGCTTATCACTTATCAATTGTCCTCCCTCCTTTTTTTATAATCGCTTTCGGTTAATACCCTTTGCCGCATCGACCTCAACCGGCATAAACAAACTACCAAGCTGCCCAACCGACACTTCCGTTTGATGCTCCTTTCCCCAATACCCATAGCCGCACATGAGCGGTTGAATTAATCAAAGACCATTTGATAGCTTTACGGGAAATGAATGCAGCAGCAATGTGCAAGGCTGTAGATTATCATTCATAACTTTATAACTTAGTCACTTTTAAGCTATGAGTTTAATCGCTTTTAAGCTATGAGCTTAATCGCTTTTAAGCTCTGCTCCCAACTCAATCAAGCTCTTGCTGAGCGGATCGTCCGCAAAGCTATCCTCCTTAAAAGCCTCGTTTTCTTCACAGAAATTGTCCAGCAAAGCCCCCATGCACGACGTCAGCTGAGGAACAGTTGCAGCACTCAGCTTGTCCTTGTCGCAAAGAATGTCCAGACAGTTGGCAATAATCATTAATATCTCCTCCTGCTTCTCGTGAACCAACCTGCGAAGCCCTGACTCCTTCCTTGAATACCTCTCTTTAAGCAGCTCAAACAGCTCAAGGTTTTCGGTTACAACTCTTTTGACTGTTGCCGCACAAACACCATTCATCCTCCCCGAAAGCGAATAATTTTCATTTTCGCAGTAGTCCAGAATTATTTTGTATCTCTCTCGCTGAGTTATATGATCACCCCTTTCAATATGCAAGCGCCCCGTCTCCACAATCAGCATTAATATAATCGGGCAGTAGACACTGCCGTGAACAGAGCAAAAACGAATTTATGCAAACTAAGAATCGGCACTGCCGGAATAGCATTTCACCCATCTTAATCCGCCCAATTCATTGTCCCTAAGCTCAATCAAGAACATATGTTCTATATTCTATAATACACATAAATCGAAGTCTGTCAACAGGTAAAATGAAAAGAGTCCGTTTTATCGGACTCCAAAGGCGATTTTCAAATATTTTTTAAAAAAACTGCGAAAAACACTTGCATTTCTTTTAGCTTTCTGATATAATGCAATAGTTCGCTGAGAACGCAAATAAATGCGGAGAAGTCGCCTAGCCCGGTTTATGGCGCACGACTGGAACTCGTGTATGGGTTGATAGCTCATCGAGGGTTCGAATCCCTCCTTCTCCGCCAAAAAGAAAAGGCAATTTTCGCAAGAAAATCGCCTTTTCTTTTTGTACTCTTCACTCTTCTCCCCTCACTTTTATCTCTTCTCTGACAGAAAATTTCATAATCCGTCAGAATCATTTCATACTGCTCAGCAATATTACATTAAAATCACGAAGGTCAAAATCTCACCTCTGAAAACGCAAAAATATCTTTTTCATGCAACTCTCAGATAAAGCAAAAGCCTTACCGGTCTGCGGTAAGGCTTTTATTATATCTACTCATAAATCTGACATATAAATGATTTGTGCCGCAGATTATCTGCGGCACAAAAATATCTACATACCTTCACTCTGCACCGAGTATTGACGCGAATACACTATTAGCCAAGGTAATAATCCGCAGAACAGCCATACATTAATTATGCCTCACCGAATTCGTTTGTTTCGGTTTCGCCATAATCAGTTGACTGTAAAGCCGATCCGTCAAAAAACATTTCACCGCTCATAAGCTTTGTGAACTGCTCCCCGTTAAGCTTCTCATGCTCTATAAGATACTTAGCAACGGTGTGAAGCTGGTCGATATGCTCCTGCAAAAGCTTTATAGCCTTATCGTATGCGCCGTGAACTATCTCTCTGATTTCAGAATCTATTTCACTTGCGATACCCTCTGAATAGGTCTTGTTAGAGTTATAATCACGACCTAAGAATACCTCATCGTCGCTTCTGCCGTATACTATCGGTCCGAGCTTATCGCTGAAGCCGTATCTTGTAACCATGCTTCTTGCAATGTTTGTAGCTCTCTCTAAATCGTTTGACGCTCCGGTCGAGATATCGTCCAAAACGACCTTTTCAGCCGCACGTCCGCCCAAAAGCGTTATAACCTCTTCGCTCATTTCAGCCTTAGACATATACGACTTGTCATGCTCGGGCAGGGACATTGTATATCCACCTGCCTGACCTCTGGGTATAATTGAGACTTCATGAACCTTATCCTGAGTCGGACAATAGTAATGGCAGATTGCGTGACCTGCTTCGTGATAAGCAGTCAGCTTCTTTTCCTTGTCTAAAATAACTCTTGACTTCTTTTCCGGTCCGGCGATTACCTTTATAGACGCCTCGCCCAAATCCTGAGCAGTTATAGCCTTTCGTTCATTCTTAACTGCCAAGAGCGCAGCTTCGTTTACAAGGTTTGCAAGGTCGGCACCTGTAAAGCCTGCTGTTGCAGCAGCAATCTTACTTAAATCAACGTCAGGAGCAAGGGGCTTGTTCTTTGTATGAACCTTTAAAATCTCCTCTCTGCCCTTGATGTCGGGATAATTAACGTATACTTGACGGTCAAAACGTCCGGGTCTTAAAAGTGCAGGGTCTAAAACGTCACGACGGTTTGTAGCTGCCATGACTATAACGCTTTCATTGGCTTCAAAGCCGTCCATTTCAACAAGCAGCTGGTTGAGTGTCTGCTCACGCTCATCGTGTCCGCCGCCGAGACCGGTTCCTCTGCGCCTGCCCACTGCATCAATCTCATCGATGAATATAATTGACGGCGCAGATTTTTTAGCCTGGTCAAACAAGTCACGAACTCTTGCAGCACCGACGCCGACATAAAGCTCTAAGAAGTCAGAGCCTGAAATTGAATAGAACGGCACGCCTGCCTCACCGGCAACAGCCTTCGCAAGAAGGGTTTTACCTGTACCGGGAGGGCCTACTAAGAGCACGCCCTTCGGAATCTTTGCACCGATATCATGATACTTCTGAGGATTTTTCAAAAGATTAACGATCTCCTGAAGCTCTTCCTTTTCCTCGTCCGCTCCGGCAACGTCGTCAAAGGTCACCTTCGCCTTGCCCATTCCGTCAAGCTTTACATTTGCCTTGCCGACAGAATTTATCTTACCGGCGGACATAGTTCTCGACATAGATACCACAACAAATATCATCACGCCGATCATCAGAAGCGTCGGTATGAGATTCAGCCAGAATGAACTGTTGCTCGCAGGTATGAGGTCATATTTTAAAGGAACGTCATTTTGAGAGTTATATTCCTCTCGATAATTTCTTTCTTCAGAAAAAAGATCATCGTAAAATACAGACACGTTCGGTACTTTGTATTTGTACTCTTTTTCGTCGCCCTTGAGCTTATACGAAAGCTGTCCTGAGCCTAAATTGAGTGAAAACTCACTTACCTTGTATTCGTCAAAGTTCTGAATGATATCCGAGTATTTCGTTTCATCACTCATTGACAAAAGGTTTTTCATAGTTAATACCATGAATAAAAGTATCAGCGCCGCAAACACAAAGTACGCAATAGCGCCCTTGGATTTCTTAGAATTCAATTATATTCCTCATTTCCTGCAATGTATTTATAAAGTATATTCAGCATAATACATATATCTGCCGAACAGACTAAAACCCTGTTGCGTTAATTATCTAAGACAACCTCGCCTATAAAGTCAAGATTCCTATAGCTCTCGTCATAGTCCAGTCCGTAGCCGACGACAAACCTATCCTCAATAGTGAAGCAGCTGTAGTCAGCAGTGATATCAACTATTCTTCTTGCCGGTTTATCTAAAAACGCAGCAATCTTAACGTCGTTTGCGCCTCTTGCGAGCATTGTCTCCTTTAAAACGCTCAAGGTTCGCCCTGTATCAAGAATGTCCTCAACCAGCAGCACGTTCTTGCCCTCTACATCAAGCTCTGTGTCCATCTTGATATTAACTGCGCCGACAGACTGAGTACCGATATAGCTCTTTGCATGAATAAAGTCAAGATTAAGCGGCAGATCAATAGCCCTGACAAGGTCAGACATAAATATAAACGAGCCCTTCAAAACACCTACTAAAACTACCGGCTTGTTTCGGTAGTCTTCGGTTATCCTTTCGCCTAATTTCTTAACCGCTTCAACAATTTCGTCTTTTGAAATCATAACATTAATTTTATGCTGATATTCCATACTTTAAACGTCCTTTCGGTCAATTATGTCTATTTTAACGGCGGAAGCTGTCTCACTGCCGCAAAAAACTCTTGACGCCACTCCGAAGCCCTGTACAAATACAGCGCCATCATCGTCTGAAACAACTATAGCTTTTTTTCGCTCGTCAACAGGCAGCTTTGCCAAAAGCTTTTTTACAGTTGAATTAAAATTCCTGCCGCAAAGCTTTATTGTTTCATTTCCGCAGTAGCTTCTTATAACCAATTCTCCGCAAAGCTTATTAGGGTCGATGATACATTTTAAGCTTCGATTGTTATAATCCGATATGTCAAATTGTGAAATTTCAGTGAACGTAACGTCGAACCGTCCTACATTATATGTCTTATCAGGAACAGCCGGAATGAAAAAGTCGTCATTGGTCTTTTCATATTCAAAAGTTATTTTACCCGATTTTCCCCTGACATAAACGCCCTTTGATATATTAATTCTGCCGTCCTCAAAAACAAGCGACTTAATTTCTGATATTCGCATCGATGAAGGCTCAATTGCCTTTTCGCGAAGCATAAGCTTGAGCGCTCCTGACAAAGCTATATTGTCGCGCGAACCAAAAAAATTAAAGCCGTCTTTATCCCTCGCAGCATTTAAAAGCTCTTTCGAGACGCTTTCAATGTAGCTGTCGGCATCCTTGAAGTTCTGAAGCGAAGCGGAATATGTCTTATATAGCGACGGATTAATTCTTAACAGCTCGGGCACTACATTCAGCCTTATTATATTTCTGGAACAGTCGTCCTCAAGATTTGTGCTGTCTGTGACGTAGTCCTGATTCCTTCTCTTCAAATAGTCTAAAATCTCATCCTTCGTCACCTCAATCAGCGGACGGACTATATTGTCCCTTACAGGAGGTATGCCGGTAAGCCCTGATACCGAGCAGCCTCTGACGAGGTTGAAAAGAGTAGTCTCGAAGCAGTCGTTTAAATTGTGGGCAGTGCAAAGCCTGTCGCTGTTTAAATGCTTTTCAATCGCTGCGTATCTCAATCGCCTTGCGCCGTCCTCAAGGGACAGCTTATTCTGCTTGCAATAGGACAAAACGTCTACGCTCTCAACGCTCAGCTCCACGCCTAAATCCCTGCAAAGATCAATGCAAAAGCGCTCGTCTCTCAGGCTTTCGTCGCCGCGAAGATTGTGATTAACATGAACCGCTCTGACCTTATACCCAAGCTCTTTCAGCACCAAAAGAAGCGAAACACTGTCCGCTCCGCCGGATAATGCGCACACTGCGCTGCCGCCGTCATCAAGCATTCCATACTTGCGGATTGTATTTAAAACCTTGTCCGTCATGAGCCGCTTGACCTTGTATCGAGATTTCTAAAGAGCGTGTACTCACCTAAGTATGCAAGCGGAACGGTTCCGATGCTTCCGTGACGGTTCTTGCTTATTATACACTCAGCAGAGGTTTGATCCGGCTCTTCCTTATTGTAAACGCTTTCTCTGTAAACAAACAAAATTATGTCTGCGTCCTGCTCAATAGATCCGGATTCACGCAGGTCGGAGGGCTGCGGACGGTGATCCTGTCTTGATTCTACAGAACGGTTCAGCTGTGAACACAAAATTATAGGAACATCAAGCTCCTTCGCCATAAGCTTAACCTGACGTGTCATTTCGGAAACCTCGTTGACACGGCTTGTATGATTTCCGGCTGACTCCATCAGCTGCAAATAGTCTATTACAACCAGTCCGAGGTTTTTCATCCTCCTGAGCTTTGCCTTCATCTGCGGAACGGTTATTCCCGCAGTATCGTCAATATATATGTTCATAGACGACAGAGTATCGGCGGCTTCAGCGAGCTTAACCCAGTCGTCAGGCGTTATCATTCCTGAATTTAAAGACGTATTTGCAACGAGCGCCTCAGAACTGAGCATTCTTGACGCCAGCTGCTCCTTGCTCATTTCAAGTGAAAAAATGCACACATCCTTTTCGGGGTGCTTTTTTCCGACGTTCGCCGCAATGTTCAGCGCCAGTGCGGTTTTACCCATACCCGGTCTGCCGGCAAGAATTATCAGGTCAGACTTATTAAGTCCCGATATGTATGAATCCAAAAGCGAATATCCCGAACGCAAGCCCTGATACTTCGACTTGTCCTCGCCCGAGAGCTTTTGAATCCTGTCATAAGCTGTGATAATTACCTCGCTGAGCCTTGTTAAGCCCTCGACCTCTCTTCCCTGCCTTATCTCGTAAATCTTTTGCTCTGCGAGATCTAAAAGCACTCTGGGGTCATCCGAGCTTTCCGATGCCGCATCCAAAATCTCTCTTGACGCGCTCATCAGCGAACGGATTAAATACTTATCCGAGACGATTTTGCAATAGGAAGCTATATTTGATGTAGACGGTACGCCGTCCATTATTCCCTTGAGATAGACCTTTGCCATCTCAGGCGTTTCAAATATTCCCTGTGAAACCGCCTCGTTCATAACGGTTATGATATCCGCATTCTGACCGTTTGAAAACATTCTCAGAATTATAGAAAATATCTCCCTGTGCTG
The DNA here is from genome assembly GCA_002491605.1 of Ruminococcus sp. UBA7158. Classification (GTDB taxonomy): domain Bacteria; phylum Bacillota; class Clostridia; order Oscillospirales; family Ruminococcaceae; genus Faeciplasma. The sequence continues at coordinate 13,506 of DKWG01000005.1, read as the reverse complement.
TTCACGATAAAAGCACTCGGGCTTGAGCCTTGTAATAACCGTGGGCAGAGTATCGGGATTCAGCAAAAGCGCACCTAAAACCGTCTGCTCTGCTTCTAAGCTGTACGGCAGCTCCCTGCCTGATAAATCCTGAGCGGTAAGACTGTTTACCGGCAATGCTATCACCTCCGTGAGTCGGACCTCAGCCGTCCTAAATCAATGCGATGTACATTGATTGATGAATAATATGAATCTTTTACAAATTAAGCTCGATTCAAAAAATCGGGCTTAACCGGTTGCAAAGGACAAAGACAATTACTCCTCCGGCACAACCTTAACGGTCATCTTAGCCGATACTCCCTGAGTCATCTTAATTTCAAAATCGTAATCGCCGTAAGCCTTTATATCGCTGCTTAGAACAATCTTTTTCTTATCGACGTCAACTCCGAACTGTGACTTAATCATGTCGCACAGTGTTGTAGTTGTGACAGAGCCGAAAAGCTTTCCGCCCTGTCCGGCTTTAGCCTTAACTGTCAAAGACTTTCCGTTGAGCTTTGCAGCGGCAGCTTCAGCGTCCGCCTTGGCAACGTCCAGCTTATGCTGCTGGGATGCCTTTTTGCCCTCTAAGTCGTTGATGTTCTTTGCTGTTGCTTCAATAGCGTAGCCCTTTGCCAAAAGGAAATTGCGAGCGTATCCGTCGGCAACATCTAAAACCTGTCCTGCCTTGCCGGAGCCTTTAACATCTTTAATTAATATAACCTTCATGATATATATCCTCCTTAATAGAGTAATTTTTCGATTATTAAAAGTGAATGATAATGAAGAAAATCGGCATACAAACCGCCCAAGCGTTCAATACCGTTAACCGAACCACACAAAGCCGTCGAACTGATAAACCTTCATCGTGCGGCTTTTAAACAAAGTGATAAACTTGTGACTTGGCAGCATACACTGCCAAGTCTTTTATCTGATTATAAAGTCCTCAATAGCCGACTTAATCTTTGCAACAGCCTCGTCAACAGATACATCAAGCTGTGCGCCTGCCATCGTCTGATGTCCGCCGCCGCCTATAGCCTCCATTATGAGCTGAACATTAAAAGCTCCCATCGACCTTGCGGATATGTAGCAAACATTGTCCATTCTATATATAACAAATGACGCCTTAACACCTATTATGCCCAAAAGCTCATCGGCAGCCTGAGGAGCCGCAAGACGAAGCTCGGGAGAACTGGAATCTGTAGTGGCAATTGCGCAGCCGTGATAAAGTGAAGCCGACTGAATGAGTATGCTCTTTTCACGGTATGTATCCAATGTGTCGGAAAACAGATTCTTTACCGCAACGGTATCTGCTCCGAGCTTTCTTAAGTACGCCGCAGCTTCAAAGGTTCTTGCACCCGAGCGCATGACGAAATTCTTCGTGTCGAGCATTATACCTGCCAAAAGTGCCTCGGCGTCAGAAACAGATATTTTGCAGTCAGAGCCGAAATACTGTATAAGCTCGGCAGCCATTTCACACGCCGACGACGCAAAGGGCTCGTGGAAGAATACAACGGCATTGTCGATATGATTGACCATCTTCCTGTGGTGATCGATTATAACGACGGTTTTCGCCGCACTGTAAAGCTCCTTGGAATCTACAAAGTCGGGATTGTGAGTGTCGACAATAATAAGCATCGAACGCTCGTTGATCTCGGCGTGAGCCTGCTCGCAGGAGATAAAAAGATCATCCTCTCCGGTGGTTTTTATGTAGTCAATCAAGGATTTAGAAAGATTTCTTTCCGGGTCAACGCAGCAATATGCTCGCTTTCCCATGCTCCTGAACGCTCCTGCAAGACCTATCGAAGCTCCGACCGAGTCAAAGTCCGCAAAGCGGTGACCCATGATGTATATAGTCTCCGAACCTTCGGCAAGCTCCTTCAATGCAGTAGCTATTATTCTTGAACGAACCTTGGTAGACTTTTCAACCGCCTTTGAAATTCCTCCGAAGAACTCAAAGCCGTTGTCGGTTTTGACAGCCGCCTGGTCGCCGCCTCTTCCCAAGCACATATCAAGCGCCTGCTTTGCATATGCTTCGCTTTCGGCTAAGGTCTTTGCTCCCCGTCCTACACCTATGGAAAGTGTCACGCTCGACCTGTCGCCGGCTTGAATGCTTCGCACCTCGTCCAAAATGTCGAATTTTCTTTCAACGATTCTTGCCAGATGTCTTTCTTCGATAATACAGTAAAACCTGTCGTTTGAAACCTTGTGAATGATTCCGTTTGTATGCTCTATAAAACGCTCAAAAATCTGCTCAATCTGAACCTGTACGTTTGCCTTGTCGCTCTCCTTCGAATTCTGCAAAACATCGTCGTAGTTGTCAATTGTCATTATGAGAACAGTTTTTCGGCTCGCCCTGTACTCGTTTTCAAGCATAACCTTTTCGGTTATATCGGTAAATCTGATGACAGAAAGGTTAAATGCCTCAGACTGTCTCGCCGCCACATTGTAATAGCAGTCGAGAATTTTTACGGTTGCGCCCGTCTGAGCAAATATCTTAGCCGTATTGTTTCCTACAAGATCCGATAGCGGAAGCCCGTATGCACGGTCATCGGAAAAAAGCCTATCTTCAAAACATCTGTTGTACCAAATTATCTTCTCATTTTCATCGGCTATAATAATAGGCTCAGGATAGTCATAAAACGCCTCACGTCCCACAGCGACAATGTCTTTGTCCATCATCGTGACATGACGTGTCAAATCGCGCCCGAAAAATAAACTGACAATCAAAACCACCGCTGCCGAAACAAATGTCAGGCAAGCTCCTGCCAACAAAAAGATACGTAAGCCTTCAAATCCGTGCTGCCTGCCGCTTATCCCCAAGACAACGGCAAATGCAAGTGAAACACCCATCAATGCACACAGCGAGCATACATACAGCAGTGAAAACCGTTTCTTCATTCCTATCACTTTCCTTTCCGGGCAAAATGAACGTTCATTTTTTAACGCCTATTGCTGATTCTCGTTTAAAAAGTGTCAAAGAACCGTTTAAACGTGAGCTATTGCTATATATCCAAAACAGTAGGAATAACTGTCGGTCTGCGCTTGGTTTTCGAGAAGAAGAAGTCACCAAGCTCATCCTTCAGCTTGTTTTTAATTGCAGTGTAGTCATGACGTGTAGCAAGCTCAGATGCAAGAACTGCCACAGCAAGATCCTTTGCCTTTATAAACAGCTCCTCGCTTTCCTTTTCGTATACAAAGCCCTTAGATGTAATCTCCGGTCCGCACAGAAGCTTGCGGTCAATCTTGTCTATGGTGCAGGTTACTACTATTACGCCGTCCTGCGCTAAATGCTTTCTGTCCTTCAAAACAGCTGTTCCGACGTCTCCGACGCCCAAGCCGTCGACCATCACCTTTCCGGAGGGAACATTGCCTGCGTGCTTTATACCGCTTTGACGAACCTCGATTATATTTCCTATATCGGAAATCAAAATATTCTTTTCGGGTATTCCAAGCTCCATGGCCGTAGACGCATGGCGAATCAAATGCTTATATTCGCCGTGAACCGGAATGAAATACTTCGGTCTTATAAGACTTAATATCAGCTTTTGCTCTTCCTGACAGGCGTGACCCGAAACGTGAACCTCGTACATTTCCTCGTATACAACCTCTGCACCGAGCTTAAGCAGCTCGTTTACAACCTTGCCGACAAACTTTTCGTTACCCGGTATCGGTCTTGCAGAAATGATGATATAGTCGTTTGAGGTTATGCTCACCTGACGGTGGTCGTTGAGAGCCATTCTTGTCAATGCGCTCATCGGCTCGCCCTGACTGCCTGTTGTTATCAGGACTATCTCGCCGTCGGTGTAGTTTTTCATCTTGTCGATGTCAATTATAACGCCCTGCGGAGCTTTAAGACAGCCGATTTCCAAGCCAAGCTTGATAACATTTATCATGCTCCTGCCGAAAACGGCAACCTTGCGGTTATGCTTAACTGCGCAGTCGATTATCTGCTGAACTCTGTGAACGTTAGAGGAGAAGGTGGCAATTATGATTCTCTTGCCCTCCGCCTTAACAAACAGCCTTTCAAAGCTTTCACCGACTTTTCTCTCGCTCGGCGTAAAGCCTGAGCGCTCAGCGTTTGTCGAGTCGCTCATCAGGGCTAAAACTCCCTGAGTTCCAAGCTCGGCAAATCTCGGCAGGTCAATTACGCCGCCCTCAATCGGGGTGTAATCTACCTTAAAGTCGCCCATGTGCACAACAGTTCCCACAGGTGTTTTAAGCGCTATTGCGCAGGCGTCGGGTATAGAGTGATTGACCCTTATAAACTCAGCCGTGAACGCTCCGAGCTTGACTGTCTGCGATGCCGTTACAACATTCAGCTTAACAGCTCCGAGATTGTGCTCCTTCAGCTTTCCTTCAATGAGTCCCAAGGTGAGTCTTGTACCGTAAACAGGAACGTTTATCTTCTTTAATAGGTAAGGTATAGCTCCTATATGGTCCTCGTGACCGTGGGTAAGCAAAACGCCTCTTATTCTGCCTGCATTATTCTCAACATAGGTAAAATCAGGTATGACAATGTCAACGCCTGGCATTTCAGAGTCAGGAAAAGTCATTCCGCAGTCGATGATGACGATATCATCGCCGTATTCGACAAGCGTCATATTCTTGCCGATTTCGTTCAGTCCGCCCAAAGGAATAATCTTAATCGGTTTTTCCTTGCCTTTAGCCTTTGCAGGCTCATCAGCCGAAACCGATGCAGGTGCAGTGACAGCCTGCGGTTCCTGCTTGTTAAATGAGGGAAGCTTAATCTGAGTCTTTTTGCTCTGCGGCTGCTTCTTAGAAGGCTGCTTAACGCCTTTTTGCTTCTCCTCAGTTCTTTTTTGCTCCTGATTGACAGATTTATCAGCATTCTTTGCCTTTTGCTGCTGATTCTGCTTTGATTTTTTATATGACGCCGCTTTTTTCGGCGGCTTGGGAGCTGAAATCGCAGCTGCTATAGCTGCGTCGAGTGCAGTTATATCCTGCTTTTGAGTATTATTTGTATTCTTAGAGCGATTTGTTTTCTTATTCTTATTGCTCTTTTCTTCGCTGTTATTTGCCATGAAAATCCTTTCCGATTGTTAATACAAATGTATTATTAGTATAGATAAAATTTAAATATGTAAGACCGTAAGGCGCATTACTTGAATACATCAAAACGCCGACAACACATCGTCGATTCACGCCTACGGACAATAATATCCGAATATAAATGTATTCTTATCATACTACAAACCATCCCAAATGTCAACTGCTTAATTAATTTTTAGTGACGATTAATTCACTAAATGTAATTTGTTGGGATTGATGTGTTACCCGAAGCCCTGCTCATCTGCACGAAGCATACTATTTCATAAACGCCGATTAAAGCAACGATTACAAAGAATGCTTCATGCAGACATTTTTATAACTATTCAGGACAAACAATCACATCTTATCAGTCTCGCCGTTATTAATTCCGAGCTTTTTAATAAGGTCAAGACATATGTCGTTCGCCGCCTCCTGAGAGACCGACTCAACATATAAAGACAGAGACTTGCCGCTTTTCATCGGTCTGACATAAGCTCTTGCCGAATCCGACTGATACACAATGTCGTTTCCGACTCTGAGATCCTTAAGAGCTTCGCTTAAAATCTTAGGCAAGCCCTCGCCGACGTTGACAGTGCGCCTTGTATACACAATTTCGGGAAGCTCAGCTGCCGCCGCCGAGAGCGATATCCCACGCTGATGAGTATAATCCAGTACAGCCGCTATCAGCATGAGCGGATCATATGCAAAAGGCGACAGCTCTATGTCGTCCGATGCGCTGACATGGGTTACCGTCAGACCGGAGCTTGAAGCACAGTCGTCGCAGCTCAGCGGTGCTCTTTGATGCAGTCTGACATTTAAGCGCTTTGAAAAGTAGCTTTTGCACGCCAGCAATATCAGCTGCTCGTAGGAAAGATTGGTATTATCCAGCATACAAAAAACGCTTCTTCGGTCGTTTGCAACGGAAAACTCAGCCCTTTCGCCGCCGTCAACCAAAACTGACGAAAAAGCCTTGGCGAACTCTCTCGCTTCTGAAATCGAGTCGGTCTTAAGAGTAACCTTAGTTTGAAGCTTTGGCGGTATTGCCTTTTTAAGCTCAGCTTCATACAGCCATGCCGCCGCTTCTGCGTTAATCATCGGTGCATAATCGGTTTCTTTAAGCTCTCCTCGGTTATACATCAGCTCAATTTTGCGCTCCTCGGAACGGCAAAGCTCTATTCTGTCACTGCGCATCAGCCTTATATCGTCTCCGACGTACAAACAGTACTTGGTATTCAACCGTCTGCCTGCAAAGACTGTTTTTCCGAAGGACGCATTGTTCATCAAATATACCGCCGTTCCGACCGACCGAAGACCCAAGCACAACGACTCGCTTATCGGCGAATCGTCGCCCTCCTGACCGACGGTTACTTCCTTTAGAGCAAGTGCCGAGCCTATAGCCGCACCAAGCCTAATGCAGCTTGAAGCGTCAAGCTCTATGCCCAAGGCTTCGCCGAAGTCGCCGAAGCTCATAGCTTTATAGCCTTCCTTTGAAATGTCCGACCTTATATGAGCGCCGGACGGTATTTTCGTCCCCGAAGCTATCCTGACGCCCGGGTCAACCGTCACCGCCGAGCCGATAACGCAGTCTCTGCCCACGCAGGAGTACTCGCCCAACGTCACTCCCCTGCCCATCGTGACATTTTCCAGAAGAACGGCATTAGCAAGCGCACAGCTCTCGCCGATAGACGCACCCTCCGATATAAGCGAGCCCATCACTCTGCACTTAGCCCCGACCGAAGCGCTGTCCTCAATTACACTTCCCTCGCCTATAACGGCGCTTTCGCTGACAAACGCCCCTTTAAATATAAGCCGCTTCTCGTTTTCAAGACTTAAAAGCTCGGCTTGACACTTAATCAGCGACGGAATGTCCCCGATATCGTGCCATATTCCGTCCTCGGAATATGAAAACATCCGCTTGTCCTCTTTTAAAAGCTGCGGAAAGACATCAAAGGCAAAATCGACCTTTTCGTCCTTCGGTATACGCAAGATTATGTCCTTTGAAATGACATATGCGCCGGTGTTTGCAACATCCGTCAGGCAGGAATCGTACCCCGGCTTCTCCAAAAAACCGACTATTCTGCCTGAGTCGTCCGCCGTCACAAGCCCGTATTCTCTCGGATCTGCCACCCTATGTGTCACTATAGTCACATCTGCGGAATTTTTTTGATGAAAAGCGGCGATTGCTTCAAAGTTGAAGCTGCATACGCTGTCACCGCTGACAACTAAAACATCGTCGCCGCCGTTCCAAGCCTTTCTTACACAGCCTGCCGTTCCCAACGGCGTGTCCTCTCGGACATAATTGATTTTAACGCCGTTTGAAAAGCTGCCGAGTCTTTCCTCAAGCTTGTTTGCCAGATAACAGTCGGCGACTGTAGCCTCACGAAAGCCGCAGCGAAACAGCAGCGCCGTCAGCCTTTCGATTACGGGCACGCCCAAAACCTTTACAAGCGGCTTTGGTATATCCGATGTTATGGGTCGAAGCCTTGAGCCTTCTCCTCCTGCCAATATCACAACCTGCATACTGTTAACCATACCTTTCTTCTATGAGTGAAGGTCATGCCGACCTCGGACACAAAAACTCGTCCTGCCGATTCCCGAAAAAGCCTCCACAGAAGCTACACTTTTTCTTCACTCAAAGCCTTCTGTATTAAATAGTATTAACATATACACAAAGGTTCAAAATATGCATATTTGCAGTCAGATACAGACACAAAAATCCGCCGACCGATTATTCAGCCGACGGATAAAATCAAACTATACCTTATATTTTTCAGCTCTTTGACAGAGCTTTATATCAACCAACGCATCGACCTTTATTCCCTCGCAGATGTACTCCTCGGAATAAATCCTGCCGTCCTCACGAATCTTAGCCAAAAGCCCTGCTTCTTCAAAAGGAATTATTAGCTTCATCCTTCTTGCCGTTTCCGGCAAGGCCGACGATATTGCCGCAAGCAGCTCATCAAAGCCTCTTTTCTCTTTGGCTGAAATTGCAACCGCTCCGCTCGGAACATTGAAGCCGTCGGGAAGAAGATCGCACTTATTTAATACCGTAACGACCGGTATTCCCTCGCATCCGAGATCCTTAAGCAGCTCCAAGGTGACCTTTCTTTCAACCTCCGAGTACTCGCTCGAAGCGTCCGTAATGTGAAGAATCACATCGGCGTTTGCTGCTTCCTCAAGAGTTGATTTAAAGGCTTCAACCAAATGGTACGGCAGCCTTGAAATAAGCCCTACCGTGTCAATAAGCATTACACTTCTGCCATCCGGCAAGAGAATAGAACGTGAGGTTGTTTCAAGAGTGGCAAAGAGCTTGTTCTCAGCCAAAACTCCTGCGTCTGTCAAGGCGTTTAAAAGCGTTGACTTGCCGACATTGGTATAGCCTACTATAGCAGCCGTTAAAACGCCGTCCTTTTTTCTTCTTTTGCGCATAGTCTGACGCCTTTGAGCTATTTCCTTTAATTCATCCTCTAAATACTCTATCCTTGTTCTTATATGGCGTTTATCGGTTTCGAGCTTTGTCTCACCGGGTCCTCTTGTGCCTATTCCGCCGCCTAATCTTGATAGATTAATTCCCATACCTGCAAGCCTCGGCAGACGGTATTTTTGCTGTGCCAGCTCAACCTGAAGCTTGCCCTCTTTTGTGACTGCTCGCTGTGCAAAAATGTCAAGAATAAGCATTGTTCGGTCAATTGTGTGGGTGTCGACGATTTCTTCAATGTTTCTTATCTGTGTAGCAGTCAGCTCACAGTCGAAAATTACTTGGTCGGCTTCAAGCGACTCGCAAAGCTCCCTGACCTCCTGCAAACGCCCCGAGCCTATGCAGGTTGCATTGTCCATAGACGGACGTTTTTGTATAACTTCGCCGACAACCTCGGCTCCGGCTGTGTCGCAAAGCTCTCCCAGCTCCGCCATCGAACGCTCAGCGTCAAAATCCCCCGTGTCAACCGACACGAGTATTACCTTTGGTTTTATTTGTGTATTCTCAGTCATAAGTCCTCCTGTAAAACGATGTAATCGTCTCAAACGGCAAACCGTTTTTATCAGCCGTCAAATAAATAATTTCAACGGCACAATCAATCGGGAATGAATACGCTCCTTATGACCGATTATCATAAGAAAGCGTTTATCCTAAAATGCGCATTTCAATGATGCCTCCTTGCTGCATATATTAATATTCATAACAATCTCAAGGGCTTTCAGCGGTGTAAGAACATAGCTTGCCGCCTTTGAGCGGAATATCGGATAAACGAATATTTTAAGTCACAATGCCGCGTATGCTAAAAGCAAGCGCAGCAGTGTAAAAGCCGTAGTACTCGCATAATGATTGCGCCCTGCGGCGCAAAAGCTTTATAAGTATAGCACGGTATTTAATTATTTGCAATAGAAAACCAAAAAATCAGCGTGTCAGGCAGATAAGCCGTGAAAAAGCTGCCGAACGATAAACTCGTTGCCGAAAGCTACGGACGCTCCAACCACAATGTTTGTATACCTATAGCTGTGTTCATTTCACAGCTTCATTTTCTGACATTATTCATCTTTTCACAAAAGCATAAAATGTTATTGACCGATCGGTTAATAACTGCTATAATGATTATTGACCGTTCAGTTAATAATCGTACAGAGGTATAGTATGAAAAAAAGCGATAAAACAGAAATCACCGTTTCAAAGATCATCGAAGCTGCCGTAAAAGAATTCGGCAGGAACGGATACTCTGCAGGAACTATAAATAACATCTGCAAAACGGGAATTAACAAGGGGCTTATCTATCACAATTTCAGCGGCAAAGACGAGCTTTATCTGACCTGTCTGAACCTCAGCTGTAAAAAACTGATGCAAAATATCCGTGAACGGGACGGGACAACAAATCCTGAACGCTATCTGGCTGCCCGCATGGATACTTTTATTTTGTACCCGGACGAATCGCACATCTTCTTCGAAGCATTCCTCAATCCCCCGCCGCATCTAACGGATAAAATAAACATGGCTCTTTCAGCGTTTAACGACTTAAACGCACATATGGTGAACAAAGCTCTGGATTCCGTTACCCTGCGGAACAAGGTTGAGCGGGAGGACGCCGTTTCATATTTTCACATGATGCAGACAATGCTCAACGGCTATTTCAGCAGTCCTGCTTTTTGCAATACCTCTCTTGAAGAAAAAATGGTCTTACACGAAAAAATTCTCCCTCAGCTGCTTGATTTTATGCTGCACGGGATCGCAAAAGGAGATAATTAAAATGATAATCGATATTTTAAGGTGGCTTGCGGTTCTCGCCGTTGCCTTTGCGGCAGGAGAACTGATGACAAAGATTAAAATGCCGTCTATATTGCAGCAAGAGCCTTCGGAAAGTATTTCGGCGCAAGAAGCGGTGCAAAGCTTACACATATGCCCGATACCGTATGTAAATATCTCGGTCTTACGCTGCTGCCTCACTCAGGCGTATCGCTTGTGTTTACAGGTATAATCTGCTCGACACTGATTTCCGCTCCTGAGCTTGTACAAATCGTACAGGGCACAATCGCCGCCGCTGCAATCATTAACGAATTTATCGCCGTCTTTGCAGCCAAAAAGGGATTTGAGCTTGCAGGCGAAATACAAAAATCGAAATAAAGCTCTGTAAGTCGGACATAGAGTCATCTCCGATTCACACAGCAGTGATATTCAAGCGAGCTTAATGCTTCAGGCATTTTATTAGGCGGCTCAGCACACTTATATCGCATTAGAATAACCCTCGGCTCTCACTTGCCGAGGGTTATTTTGACTGTTCGTATTTCAGTTTAACGATAAAGCTTCATCGTCAAAGCTGACTCATCGCTGTCGACGCCCGATAACTAAATCATCAAGCCGCAGACAAGCTCGCTGACCTCTGACGGATTTTCAATGCTCATTCCGCTGACGAGTCGAGCCTGAGCATAAAGAATCCTGCTGTAAGCTGCAAGCTTGTCCTTGTCGCTTGCAAAAAGATCTTTAAGTCTTGCGGCGAGCGGATGGTCAACGTTTACTTCCAAAACAATTTCCGCCTTGATATGCTGATCCTCAGCGCCCGGCATTTTGCTCAGCACCTTTTCCATGCCCATAGAAACGTTTCCTTCGCTTGAAAGGCTGACGGGATGCTTTTGGAGCGTGCCCGAGAAACGAACCTTGGCGACGTCTTTACCAATGCTCTCCTTCATAAACTTGAACATATCCTCTGACGCCTCATTTTCGGCTTTGAGCTTTTCCTTTTCCTCATCACTTGAAAGATCCAGATTTTCTTCACAGACGTTCAAAAAGTCTTTTTCGGAATAGCTGTGAAGCATTTGCAATGTGAACTCGTCGATGTCCTCAGTCAGGTAAAGCACTTCATAGCCGTGACCTATAACAGCTTCAACCTGGGGAAGAAGGGCAATCTTTTCAACGCTGTCGCCGTATGCGTAGTAAATCTTAGCCTGTCCTTCTTTCATTCTTGATACATACTCCGAAAGCGTTACATACTTGCCTTCAAATGAGGACTTAAACAGTAAAAGATCCTGCAAAGTGTCCTTATTGCCGCCGTAGCTTGAGTATATACCCCACTTGAGCTGATTGCCGAAAGCAGCAAAGAACTTCTCGTATTTGTCACGGTCGCTGTTTCTCATCTTTGCAAGCTCGCCTGCAATCTTCTTTTCAAGCGCCTTTGCTATAAGCTTTAGCTGACGATCGTGCTGGAGCATTTCACGGGAGATGTTGAGCGAAAGATCGGAGCTGTCGACTAAGCCTCTGACAAAGCTGAAGTGGTCGGGCAGAAGCTCCTTGCACTTTTCCATAATGAGTACACTGCTTGAATAAAGCTGCAAGCCCTTTTCAAAATCCTTGCTGTAATAGTCAAACGGAGCGTGCGACGGTATGAACAGCAAAGCTTCAAAATTAGACGCACCCTCCGTCTTTTGACGTATCACCTTGAGCGGTGCTTCATAATCATAGAACTTATCCTGATAGAACTGCGAATACTCCTCGTCAGTTACCTCGGAAGCTGTCTTCTTCCAGATCGGAACCATGCTGTTAAGAGTCTCGTCCTCGGTGACAGTCTCATATTCACTTTCGCTTCCCTCCTTGAGCTTGCTGTGTGAGACAAGCATACGAATAGGATAGCGGATATAATCGCTGTATTTTTTGACAAGACTGCGGATTCTGTACTCATCCATATACTCGCTGTAGCTCTCGTCATCGGTGTCGGGCTTGATATGAAGGGTTATAGTCGTTCCTGCGGTTTCCTTTTCACACGGAGAAACAGTATAGCCGTCAGCACCCTCGGATTCCCAGCGAAACGCTTCGTCAGAGCCGTAAACACGGCTTTCAACCGCAATACTGTCCGCAACCATAAAAGCAGAATAGAAGCCGACGCCGAACTGACCGATAATATCAATCTGCTCTCCGTTCTTGTTCTCAGGGTCGTTCTTAAAATCAAACGAACCGCTCTTTGCAATTGTGCCGAGGTTGTTTTCAAGCTCATCACAGCTCATACCGCAGCCGTTATCCGAAACAGTCAGAGTGCGAGCATCCTTGTCGGCGGCAATTCGGATTTCATAATCGCTGTGTACCAGCTTGACACTGTCGTCCGTCAGCGAACGAAAATAAAGCTTATCAATAGCGTCGCTGGCATTTGAAATAAGCTCCCTCAAAAAGATTTCTTTATGGGTATAGATGGAGTTCACCATCATATCCAAAAGCTTTTTTGATTCTGTTTTAAATTGTTTTTTTACCATGTTGAACACCTCTTATTTTTATATTGATAGGCGTAGACGGCTTTAAGCTGTGAGTATGCCTATGTTGACTTTGGTTGAGAGTGAAGATAAAAAGTAAATTTAAGATTATCGATTATAAATTCGATTTAATTATTTTAGTTTTTGTATTTATCAGAGAAAATAGAAGAGATAATAGTTAAGAGTTAAGAGTACCAAAAGAAAAAAGCCGCTAATGCGGCTTTTTTCTTTTGGTTGCGGGGGAAGGACTTGAACCAACGACCTCCGGGTTAT
>DKWG01000005.1:0-126 GCA_002491605.1 Ruminococcus sp. UBA7158 | reverse complement strand
GGTTATGAGCCCGACGAGCTACCATCTGCTCTACCCCGCGATATTGACGCATCAACTGAATGCTCATATATGATAGCACAACTCAGCCGATATGTCAATACCCTTTTTATAAAAAGTTTTAAATCC
>DKWG01000053.1 GCA_002491605.1 Ruminococcus sp. UBA7158 | reverse complement strand
TTATTATACCATATCTCGTTTGGCATTTCTCTTTTTTGTTGGGTCTTATCATTTTAGCACATACAAAATAATGAAAATAGTCGATGAATTAATCGAATAACAGATGAGTTTTGCCGCAAAACAATAATTTTAAGAGTTGCCGAACGCTTATTTCAAAAATTAATAATCGAAATGCGAAGCAGTCGGCTTACGCAATAAATAACCGCTCACCAAGCCTTAAGCTCACTACTTTATAAACTTATCGTCAACGATTAAGCAGCTTTTGATTCCATAGTATTTAAAGCACTCTACTGCCGAGCTGTCTATCCTTTCGCCGCAAACGGCTATCGGAATGGCAGGCGGGCAGGCAACAGTTGCAGACGCCGATATTCTTCCGACAGCGTCACTTACGTCAATTTCAACGCTCGGAAGCATAACCGCCTTGTTCATAGGAATAGCAGTTTCAAGCCTGTTTAATCTCGGAGACGTATTTAATTTCGGCTGACGTCTCGGCAAAGTCAAAAGCACAGACTCAAGCTTAGATATATCGTCTTCCAACGTACAAGGTGAAAACATCAGAACACAAAAATCAGGATCCGAAAACTCGCAGACTATATTATTTTCATACAGTATGTCGCTAAGCTCGTCGCCGGTATATCCGTAGCTTTTCGGCATTACCGAAAGCTTTGCAGGCTCATCTCCGCAAAGCTCAAAGCCATGCTCAATAAGCGTTGACTTGAGCTCGCCGAGACGCAAAAACAGCTGCTCGGCTTTTTCAAATATGCCGTCACTTATCAATTTGTTAGTCATATCCAGCGACTGCATTATAAGATAAGACGGGCTTGTTGAAGCAAACAGCGACATTGCGTTTTGCGCCTGCGTTTTAAACATTTCGGGGGCTTTTTTCGATATATGCAGGTATCCGGCACCGGTCAGCGCAGGCAGAGTTTTGTGCGCAGAATCGCAGCAAATATCAGCACCCAAATCTATCGGGTGCTGCGGCTTATTCAAAAACTTTAAATAAGCTCCGTGAGCATTGTCGACTGCCAGAATGACTCCGTGCCTGCGGCACACCTCGGAGATAGCTTCAATGTCGGCTATATTTCCTATATAGTCGGGACTTGTTATATAGACGGCTGTCGGACTAAGCTCAGAAATCCTGTTCTCAAGCTCAGAAATATCCGGCTTACAGGAAACAATACCCGTCTCCTTCGAATAAAGCCACTGAACATCAATATCAAGAACTGCCGCAGCTGTGACGAACGTCTTATGCGCATTTCTTGCGCTCAATATAAGCGGCGCTTTTCCGTTCGACACAGCATAGAGCTTTATAAGATAGAGCATTGCCCTTATAGAAAGCGATGAGCCCTCGCAGGAATATATGGTTTTCGCCGTCCCGAAAAGCTTTGCGGCGTTTTCCTCACTGCGCTTTATTATCCCGTTGGCGTGATACAAAACATCTGCGCCGGATATCTCAGTAATATCAAGCCTTTCGCAGCCCAGAGCGTCAACACCCTTATGTCCCGGCATATGAAGCCTGACCGAATCCTTTTCAGCGTATTCACGCACAAAATCGCATATAGGCGTATCCATTATTCTTCAATACTCTTTATGGCTTCAAGGAATATAGCGCATTCCATTCTCTTTTTAAACAGCTCGCAGCCGTTCTTATATATTCCCCTGATGCTGCCTGTCGCATGGTATGCGTTGGCGGCGCATCCGCCGGAGCAGTAAAGCTTTGCCCAGCAATCGGAGCATTCATTTCTTGAATATACATTGCAGCCCTTGAATTCGTTCTGCATTTCGGTGTTGGTAACACCGTCCCAGATGTTGCCGAGCTTAAACTTTTCATCGCCGACAAACTGGTGGCAGGGATACAAATCTCCCCACGGCGTAACAGCCATATACTCAGTTCCCGAACCGCAGCCCGAAATTCTCTTGTAGATGCAAGGTCCGCCGCTTAAGTCAATCATGTAGTGATAGAAGGTAAACGGCTTGCCCTCTCTGCGGCGGCTGAGCATAAGGTCTGCAAGCTCCTCATACTGCTTTTTAACAAGCTCTAAGTCCTCATCCGTCAAAGCGCAGGGGTCGTTCGGCGCACAGACAACAGGCTCCATGCTCAGTTCATTAAAGCCCAAGTCGAGCATTGTCTTTATGTCTGCCAAGAAGTCGGGGTTGGCATGAGTGAAGGTTCCTCTCATGTAGTAATTCTTGCCGTCACGGGCATTGACTAACCTTTGGAACTTAGGAACTATCCTCTCCCAGCTTCCTCTGCCCAAGTAGTCCACTCTGTATCTGTCGTGAACCTCTTTTCTTCCGTCAAGACTTAAAACAACGTTTGACATCTCACGGTTTGCAAAGTCTATAACATCGTCGTCTATGAGCATACCGTTTGTCGTTAGAGTGAAACGGAAGTTTTTATTGACGTCCTTTTCAATAGAACGCGCATAAGCGACAAGCTGCTTAACAACGTCAAAGTTCATAAGCGGTTCACCGCCGAAGAAGTCGACCTCAAGATTATATCTGTCGCCGGAGTTTGCAACTAAGAAGTCGAGCGCCTGCTTACCTGTTTCAAAGCTCATAACAGCTCTCTCGGCTGAGTATCTTCCCTGACTTGCAAAGCAGTAGGAGCAGTTTAAGTTGCAGGTGTGCGCAACATGAAGGCACAGCGCCTTGACAACGCCTGATGTGCGTTCCTTCAGCTCATTTGCCATGTGTGAAAAGCTGTCGGGAGTGAAAAGACGTCCATCTTCTTTTAATGCGGCAACCTCAGCGCAGCACTCTCTTACATCATCCTCGGAAATGTCCTCTGTGCCCTGATATTTTTCAATTATCTTTTTTACTATTTCATCCTCAGTAAGCTCTTCAAACAGCTGAATAATATCAAAGCAAATATCGTCAACTATATGTATAGAGCCGGAGTAAACATCCAATACGATGTTAACGCCGCCCTGCTTGTAACAATGTATCATAAGCTTTCCTTTCATCATAAAAAAACGCCGCTGAAACGGCGGCGCCTTTTTCTCTTTTTTATCAAGCCGACCGAAGTCTATGCCGTTCATAAGCACAAACAGCAAAAGCCTGCCGATTCAGAGTGATTTATCTCTTTTCAGACTTTTCGCACTTCTGATTAGCGATACCGCAGCTGGTTTTGCAAGCTGACTGGCAGGAAGTCTGGCACTCGCCGCATCCGCCGTTCTTAGCGCTCTTGCAAAGATTGCGAGTCTTTAAAGTAACAATATGCTTCATAGTTTTGTCCTCCAAAAAGAATAATTTGTCTTTATGAAAGTATATCACAGAGTATTGTCGTTGTCAATACCGCAGTCTGCATTTTCCGCAATACCCGGGCATAACTGACACATATCCGTTCAAAGCACCGAAGCTCAAAAATCACGGCATGGCTGTATGACCGTTTCCGCCTTATTAAACGTCGCTCGATTTCATTTCTACCTGCTGTACCATAGACGGGAGAATTTTTACCGACAAGCTGTTTCGGCAACCGCATTCGTCATAATTGCAAAACGACTTATATATACACACGCTCTCCCTATTACCAAGCTTGTCGTAATGATTTTCGAATACCACGTTTCTTTTTAAAAGTGAACAATACCTGAGGCTTGCATATACTGATTCATGCATACTTATTTCTCCCTTCAACACTTTGTATATCATAATATCATATTTCATCTTAGGAAATCGCTGATGACGCCGCTTTACCGTCAATCTGTCCCTATCAGAGATTCCTTAAGCGCTCAACACAGTAACAAGAGCGTAAAATTATTTGGTATTAGTATTATATGCAAAACTGTAATTTTTAAGCTTGGTCAGCATATTTTATTATTGATGCAATTAGAAAATTGCAAATACATACTGAGGATGATGAAAATGCTGAAGAGAAATAAGCAAAGTGAAAAGGAATTAAAGGCGAAAATACGCCGAATTGAGACGGATATCAAGTCGGTGTCAGACGCAATAAAGGCAGCGGACAGCTGCTTCAACGAGGTAGTGGACGAAAGCCTGTCCACAGCGCTCATTTTCGACAAAGCGGCACTCGAAGCAAGATATGACTACCTAATAAAAGAGCTTAAGCAGTGCTATTCACCAAAATGATGCAAATACATAAAGTAAGCCGGACGATTGGCATGATGTCAATCGTCCGACTGTGCGGCGATATATGTATAGTGCGGTGGGGGTATTTTACTCTTCACTCTTATCTCTTCACTCTTCTCTGAAAAAGCCGTTGCAGGAAGTAAGAGAAGAGTGAAAAGTGAAAAGAGAATAGAGAA
>DKWG01000062.1:6373-34025 GCA_002491605.1 Ruminococcus sp. UBA7158 | reverse complement strand
GATTTCATTATACACTAATATTTTGTTCATTGCAAGACAAATGCCGACTCCCGCTCAAAATGATAGAAAAGTCCCGCCGAAAAGCTTCCGGCAGGACTTTATGTTTTATCTGTATTCAAATTTTAAGCGGCGCTTACTTTTCTCGTTTTCTTTCCGATATCAATCAGTCTTACGATTATTGGATTCAGTACAAGATTGACCAAAAGCTCAAATACGAAGTTTAAGCCGACAAGTCCGACAATCATGTAGTGCAAAACGCTTTCGCCGTTTGCCCACTCTGTTATTGTTTCAAAGAAGAAGAGTCTGCATCCGATAAGGAAAACGCCTGTGTTTACTATAGGACAGACAACGGATGCTGCCAACACTGCCCAATACTTGTGCTTTTCAAGAAGCTTATATGCAAGTCCTGAAGCGAGTCCGCAAAGAGTGCCCTTTGCCAAAACGGTTATAACTGTTCCCCAAACGCTTATCGCCATAAACGGTGCTGCGTCTCCCGAAATCAAAACGACCGCGCCGAAGACAAATCCCAGCCAAGCTCCGGACATAACTCCGAACATTGCAGCTCCGACAACAATAGGCATTAAAACCAACGAAATTGAGAATGTGCCGAACCTGATAAATGCTCCTGCAAACTGAAGCACTGCGACAATCGCTGTAAACAGTGCCGTTCCGACAAGGATCTGCGTCTTTTTTCTGCTGCTTGATAGTGTGTTGCTCATAAATTTTACCTCTCGGGACTTTAACCCGTGCTGTCGTCCGAAAAAATCGGTACGGCGCAGTTAAATTTAAACCTGATAAAATGCTATGCCAAGACTATCTGTATTTATTAAGCTCTGTTCTTTTTATAGATAGCGTAAAGACCGTCTAAAAGAAGTCCGGAATCGAGATTGATTCCTTCTGCTTTGCAATACGGAACAATGCTCGGAGCAAGCCCGCCTGTTGCGACAACGGTTGCATCCTCTCCTAAAACCTCTTTGTAGCGAAGTATCATGCCGTCTAACATCGCTGCATTTCCCAGGATTATACCCGAGCGCATGGAGTCGATAGTATTCTTGCCGATAGCTGTAATCTGACCTGACTCTGCGTTGATATCCTGAAGCTGAGCAGCCGACGACGATAACGCCTTAAGCGACACGTTAACTCCCGGGATAATAGAGCCACCAAGAAACGCGCCGTTTTTATCGATGCCGGAAATGGTTGTAGCCGTTCCGAAATCGAAAATTATAAGCGGCGGTTTATACTTCAAAAGCGCACCGACGGCTCCGCATACCAAATCAGCGCCCAAAATTGCAGGGTTTTCAAGCTTGATGTCAAGTCCCGTCTTTATACCCGGACCTACAACCAAAGCGTCTACCTTAAACAGCTTTTTTACTGCGTTTTTAAGGACGGGAAGCAGCGAAGGAACAACCGTGGAGATTATAGCGCCGTCAAAATCATTCTTAGAAACATCGTTGAGCTTTAAAATTTCATTGAAGGTTATGGCATACTGATCCTCAGTTTTGATAGCTTCAGTTGCAACCCTCGAGGTGAAAACAAGCTCGTCTGCGCTGTTGTAAGCGCCCAAGACGATATTAGTATTTCCAACGTCAACCGTAAAAACCATAGTTAAAGCATTCCTTTCTTTATACTTTGCGTCCGAAAAATCAAAGCTTTAAGCAAATAAGCTTATTCAGACTCAAGCATTAAACCAAGTTTATGGCTATATAATATCCCCCTTGGGCGTTTTGCGCAAGAGGGATAATTAATTTTTGTAAATAGTAACAGTTTTTAAAGTACTGAGCGAGTGCTGATTGTTAAATGTAATTATACTTTAGACTGCAGCTCGGCATGAGCCTTTTTCTCGTCACGATTGAACAAAAGCTTTAAAAGTATCGGCGTTGATATCGATGAAACCAAAATCAAAAGGATTACGGCAGTGAAAAATTTTTCGTCCAATAGTCCGACGTCCAGTCCCTTTTGTGAGACGATGAGTGCAACCTCGCCTCTCGTCATCATGCCGATTCCGACCTTCAAAGCGTCGCTTGACGACATCTTAAACGCCTTTGCAGTGAGTCCGCAGCCTATAATCTTTGTCAGCAGTCCCACCAAGACAAAGCATATCGAGAAGATAATAACCTCGGCGCTGAAATCCGAAAACTGTGTTTTTATGCCTATGCTCGCAAAGAAAACTGGACCGAAGAAAATGTACGAGCTTACATCCATCTTCTCATTGATATATTTTGAATCCTGCAAATTGCAGAGCAGTATGCCGGCAACATACGCTCCGGTTATATCGGCAATTGAAAAATAGGTTTCTGCAATATATGCCATGCCCAAGCACAGCGCAAGACTCAAAATAGGTATTCTTCGCTGGTGCGGATGGTGCTTGTCGATGTACTTAAAGAGGTAGTAAACACCTATACCGACAGTCATGCAAAATACCATGAACAGCAGAGTTCTTAAAAGCACTCCGCCGACACTTGAGCCTTTGTCCTTAAAGCCTATTACAAAGGTCAAAACTATAATGCCGATAACGTCATCAATTATGGCGGCACCGGTTATGATAGTTCCGAGCCTGCCCTCGAGCTTTCCGAGCTCCTTGAGCGTTTCAACGGTTATGCTAACAGATGTAGCAGTCAGTATGACGCCTATAAAAACAGCCTTGAAGAACTCATCGCTTCCGACCGACGAAAAGCCGTAGAAGCAGCTGTACAGAAGCGTTCCGCCTATAAGCGGCACAAAAACTCCGACGCAGGCAATCAACAGAGCCATCGGACCTGTTTTTATAAGCTCCTTGAGATTAGTCGAAAGCCCTGCCATGAACATTAATAAAACTACTCCGATTTCGGCAGAAGTAGTTATGTAATCAGACGGACGGACAAGATTCAAAACACCCGGTCCTATTAAAAGACCTGCAATTATCTCACCGACAACCTGCGGCGCGCCGAAACGCTTAGCTAAAAGACCCATAAACTTAGCGCAAAGAAGAATAAGCGCCAAGTCGCGAAAGATTTCCACTGTAGACCACCCTTTTATACTATTTTCTCATCAAGCCGCAGTCCTTGCCCGAAGCTTGAAAATCAATATTATTATTAAAATCAAAAACAAAAATATTATACTACTATTTTTTCCGATTTCAAGATGTAACGAATAAATAGGTTGAAACGACGAATAAAAGCTTGTATAATGTTAGTATTGTTGTGCAAAACGCAGCTTGACTGCGGCTATGCGCACCCGACAAACTAAAAAAGGAACTGCTCAAATGATGAAGCTTAACTATTTTTTATCACTTAACTCATATATCGACATCCTCAAAAGCAGCGATGAGCCTATATTTATATACGGAATGGGAGACGGCTGCCTTAAGGTCCTGAAAATCTTCGATGAATACTCAATCCCTTGCGCCGGAATATTTGCAAGCGATGAATTTGTCAGGGACAAGGTTTTTATGGGGCATAAAATAAGGCGGCTGTCTGAAATAGAAGAGATGGTTGAACGCTTTACGGTTGTATTGGCATTCGGCGCCGGGTACCGCTCGCTGATGGACAAAATTGACGATATAGCCAAGCGCCACAGGCTTATAGTCCCCGATATGCCTGTTATCGGCGACGGACTTTTTACCAAGGACTACTTAAAGAGCAATTTTGATAAGCTGAACCGTGTATATGAGCTTTTGGCAGACGAGCAGTCAAGGTACTGCTACGAAAAGCTGATAGAGTTTAAAATCACAGGCGACATAAAGTGCTTGAAGGACTGTGAAACAAGCCCCGATGAAGTGTTTGAATCCGTCTTAGCCGTAAACGAAAACGAGATATACGCCGATCTCGGCGCTTACACCGGCGACACAGTTTTGCAGCTGCTTGAATATACTAAAGGAAGCTATGATAAAATCTATGCCATAGAGCCGAATGCACGAAACAGCCGAAAGCTCCGTGAAAATACGTCCGCACTTGATAACATAACCGTAATCCAAGCGGCAGCAGGCGACAATGACGGCAA
Organism: Ruminococcus sp. UBA7158; assembly: GCA_002491605.1. GTDB lineage: Bacteria > Bacillota > Clostridia > Oscillospirales > Ruminococcaceae > Faeciplasma. Next base: position 30,047 of record DKWG01000062.1, on the reverse strand, counting down.
AATCACCGTTTCCAAGGGCGGCGGAAGAATGATACACCGCAGCGACAGCGGAATAGAAATAGACAGCGTAAGACTTGACACTGTTCTTGACGGGAAGCCATGCACATATATTAAATACGACGTCGAGGGCTCAGAGTCGGACGCAATAAACGGCTCTTACAAAACCATTACAGAATATGCTCCGAAGCTTTGCGCCGCCATTTACCACAGAACGCAGGATATCTTCGATATACCGTTGCGTATACACTCCCTGCGTCCCGACTACAGCTTATATGTAAGGCACTTCCCCTACTACCCTGCATGGGATACAAATGTATATGCCGTAATAAAGCACTGACGCAAAAATGATTCCTAAGCCGCACGAGTTTTGCGGTTTTTGAGTATCAAAAACCACGTCCTTCGGACACGGAGCAAAATCTCGATAAAGCAAAATGCTTTTCCTTAACACCAAATAAGAAGTTTCGTGTCAAATCAAGGCAACGCCTTGATTTTGGGCAAAACGCCGAAATCGGTGCCACCGTATATGGCACCGAAACGAAACTTCCTGAATAACACACGAGTTTTGCGGTTTTTGAGCATCAAAAACCACGTCCTTCGGACGTGGAGCAAAATCTCGATAAAACAAAATGCTTCGCATTTTGTTTTTGTTACCAAGTTGTCACCATTTGTAATCGCTCTGTTCTTGAATACTCCGCATAATATGCTAAAATATAATCACAGACTTGATTAAGGCGGTGACAGAACATGACGAAGAATAAACTGCGAATCACCATTGCAATAATTGCCTCGCTTGCGATTGTAGCTGCAATGGCATCCTGCGGCAAAGTTGAAGCACCGAACGACGGCGGCGGTTCACAAAATTCCGACAGCTCATCACAGACATCAGCTCCGACAGATGCTGCCGAACCGATTTCATCGTTACTGCCTGTCACAGAAAACGTCGATGAGACGACTCAGACTCAGCCGGATGTGACCGAATCGCCTGTAACCGAACCGGTTTTGCCGGAGGTTACAAACCCACCGGAAACAACCGTCGCAGACACTGACATTTCAGATCCGACACCGGATGATAATACAGACGGCGCTCAGCAAATCGCTTCGTACGGCGAAGCCATAGTGAGCATAGCTCAGGCACAGCTCGGCATACCGTATCAGTCAGGCGGCGACAGCCCCGAAAAGGGCTTTGATTCCTCGGGATTTACATACTACTGCGTAAATCAGGCAGGAATGAAGTTCCCGAGAAGCATTAAATCTCAGCTCGAAGCTTATTCACACGTTTCATACAGTGAGCTTGCGGCAGGCGATATAGTGTACTTCAGCGCCGAGCCGAACGAAAAGGCAAGCTTTTGCGGAGTATATGTGGGCGGCGGACTTATTATCTACTCCCCTGTCCCCGACGAGTTTGTTAAAACCGCAAATATCACAACTAACTACTGGACATCTCGCTTTGTAACGGGTCTGCGCATTGAGTAAGTGCGCTGATAAAGCGGAAAACAGTCCGATAAAATATTTGTCTTTTTCATATTTTTTCCTTCCTCCAAAGTATAGACAATAGCCAAACGGGGCGTTTCGATTAAGAAACGCCCTTTTGGTTATTATATCTTGCTTTTATGATAAATTCGGAGCAGTTGAAAAAAATGCTTGACAACAGCAAAAATTAGTGCTATCATCAGTTTCAATAAAACAGGGGAGCTCGTATTCGGGCTGAGAGGAAGCGGAGTAACGCTTCGACCCATAACCTGATTCGGATAATGCCGACGTAGGGCAATAAAAGCTTTTTTACGCTTGTATTTACGCTTAATGTGCCTCGAAACGGTTTGGTTTCGGGGCGTTTTTATTTCGCGTAACGAAAAGGGTCTGTTTTAAATATTTTTAAAGGAGACACGAAAAATGTCACAATCACAAAAAACAAAAAACTCAAAAACAAGAATGCTTGTTGAAGGCGCAATGATGGTAGCATTGGCAACCGTATTGAGCTACATACGCATATTCAAATTCCCGTGGGGCGGGTCTATAACGCTGTTTTCAATGCTTCCTATCGTCCTGTTCAGTCTTAAGTACGGCGTTAAGCAGGGGCTTTTATGCTCGTTTGTATTTTCGCTCATTCAGTTCGGTCAGGGAGTTACCGACGGTCTGTTTGGCTGGGGACTGACAGCATTTATGCTAGTTGCCTGCATATTATTAGATTACTTGGGCGCATACACTGTTATAGGTATTGCCGGACTGTTCAGAAAAAAAGGCTTTGCCGGATGGATTTTAGGAACTGCTTTAGCGGTGTTTATAAGATTTTTGTTCCACTTTGTCAGCGGCGCTGCTATCTGGCATTCCTCAGGTAAGCTTTGGGAAGCCTTTTCAACCGAAAACGAATGGCTATACAGCTTCCTTTACAACGGAGCATATATGCTTCCCGAGCTTGTTATGACTGTTGTTGCAGCGTACATTCTTTTGAATCTTAAGCAGGTAAGAAATCTTTTAGATTTAGAAGCTTGATTGGGCTAAGGACACGCTGAGTAATACGTTTCGTGGATTCGAAAACCTTTTGCCTCCTCCGTGTCGGATTTTCGGGGGCTTAAAACTCACCTCTTCGCTTTAATCAGCGTGTACATAAAAATAATCTTTTATTCTTATGCTAATTCTCGTTTAAAGTGATAGCAGGGTCTGCCATAGCAGACCACATTAATTCGCCGCCAAACCGCTTTAGCGTGGGTTCGGCGGCGAATTTTTTGGACACTTTTTAAACGATAATGAGTATAAATATCAAACAACCCGTACCTCGCTCAAGCGTCAGACGGGTTGTTAATTTTTATGCATCATATAAATCCAAGGCGGGCACTCATTTGTGCTCCTTCTCTGCCCTGACAAGCATCTTTTTCAAAACGAATACAGCAAACACCGACAGTATCATCTCAGCTGTCGGCTGAGCATACGCCAAGCCGTAGAGCGGAAACAGGGCGTTAAGTATGAACAGTGCAGGTATTTCAAGCACAATTTTTCGCATAACGGCAAAGAAAAGCGCTTCCTTGCCCATTCCGACCGCCTGGAAAATAGAAACTGATACAAAATCCACGCACATAAACGGCAAGCCCAGCGATAATCCCCTTAAGAATCGGGTTCCGTAGGCAACTATAGCTTCGTTGTCCATAAAAAGGGCTGTGAGCTGACCGGAAAATATAAACATGATAAGCGTTGCAGCTGCGGTAAAGCCGAGCATAGCCTTCATTGTGAATTTAACGGCGTTTTTCATTCGCTTGTGGTTGCCGGCGGCATAGTTGTAGCTTATAAGCGGCATTATTCCCTGCGCGCCGCCGAAGACTATATTCATCGGCACCATGTTAATCTTTTGTACAATACCGTATGCAGAAACAGCGTCCGCTCCGTATCCGACTGCAAAGTTGTTCAAAATTGTCATTCCGGTTACATTCAAAAGGTTCTGAATGGAAGCAGGAACGCCGACGCCGCAAACGCCTAAAACAATGTCCTTTCTCAATGTAAAATACTTCGGCGAAACGCAGACATACGACCTTTTGCGTTTGACGAAGATAAGCACAAAATAATAAATACACGATACACAGTTGGAAATAAACGTCGCAAGACCCGCTCCCGCCGCCCCCATATTTAAGCCCCACGGAAGTATAAATATAGGGTCAAGAACAATATTCAGTCCGCAGCCGACAATGATTCCGAGGCTTGCATGCATAGACGCTCCCTCGGCTCTTACGATGTTTAAAAGCACGACATGAAGAATTGAGGGGACTGCACCCAAGGTCACCGTGTAGAGCATATAAGCGTCGGTAGCGGCATATGTGGACAGGTCTACACCCAAAACGCCCATTATCGGGTTTTTAAATGCGGCATACAAAACCGAATACAGTATTCCTAAAAACAATGTGCTGTAGAAGCCGAACGCTGATATTCTTTTTACCGACTCGTAGTCCTTTTTGCCCAAGGTTCTCGACATCATACTCGCCGTTCCGACTCCGAACAGATTGCTCACTGCGTTGAACGACAGCAGTATGGGTCCTGCTAAAGTTACTGCGGCGGTTTGAATCGAGTCGTTCAGCATTGCTACAAAATATGTATCCGCAAGATTATAAATAACCATAGTCAGCGACGAAAGGATCATCGGTATGGCGAGACTTATTGTCGCCTTTGCTATAGGCGTTTTTTCAAATAGCTCTGTTTTTTCAAATTGCTGCAACTTTTCTTTTTCTTCCTTTCCTTGTTTCCTCAACATCGCCGAGCGCAATCGGAGCGGTATAGACAGCGGTGTATTTAGGCGAAACCGTTTTATTTTTATGGCACTTTCCGAAAATCCACTTCTTAAACTCGACGCATCGTACAATTTCATCGAAGAGAGTGTTAAGATGAGATTTTATCAGGATATCGTTGTCGGCGTTGTGGAAAAAGTCCTCCAAAACCGACGGCGGTTCGTATGAAACTATGTAATCGACCTGTCTGTTCGCATTTTCAAGATTATTTATAGCCCGTCTGATATCCTCGGCACTCGGCAAAGCCGCGTCCTTGAATAAATCCAAGCTCTCAGCCTGCTCGTCCTCTGAAAGAAGTCCTCCGCCGAAGGCAAAAAGCGACGTTTCGCCGATATTGAAAACGCTTCCCCGGCATAAATACATCAGCCGCTGACTTATCACCCTGACCTCTCCGCCGTTCCATTCTGTAACAGGGTACTCCTGCAAAAGCTCGAAATTCTCATGCGCGCCCTCGACAAAAAGTGTATAATATTTCTTTTTACCGAGCTTTTTAAGAATCCGCTTTTCCTTTTCTGAGCCGTCCCAGATAAACCCGAAGTCTCCGCAGATGATAAGGCAGTCCCCCTTTTTCAGCTTTTTCAAACGCTTATCCTTAAATCTTGTTATGTCTCCGTGCGTGTCGGCAATACAATAAATCATTTTTTCGGCAGCTGAGCTTAACGCTGTTAACACAAGCCCGACCGCCTGTCCTCCCTATTGACGAATTATCGCAAAACAAAAAATGTAATCAAAAATTAATCAATTAGCCCTTTTCATTCAGCCTAAAGTCTGATATAATAGCTTTGTGAATATGACTTAAAATCTGAAAGAATCGCTGTCACAGCACCGCTGTTCCGGCTTTAAAGCAATTTCTTCGATTTGTGCTGAAATTACACAATAATGCTTCAAGCAACGCATTCGTGTTTTCATATTTAATTATTATACTCCGAAAAAGAGGTTTTGTCTATATGCGAAAACTTAGTTTACTGATTCTTACTGTTTTTATCTGCGTTTTTGCCGCATCAAATGTCAGTGCCTTTACTTTTACTCCCGACTTTGACATAACGTCAGAAGCGGCGTACTTGTATAACATCGATACGGGAGAGGTTGTATACCAAAAGAACGCAGACAAGCAGCTTGTCCCTGCGTCTCTGACAAAGATAATGACGGCTATACTCGTCCTTGAAAAGTTTGAAGACGATATTTCTGCCATGTCCACCACCTACATATCCGGAACAAGCGCCTGCTTTGACGAGCTTTATCTGACCGGCTGCTCAAACGCAGACATACAGATCGGCGAAAAAGTATCGTATAAAGACCTGCTTTACGCACTTATGCTCCGCTCTGCCTGCGAAGCGGCAAATATCTTAGCATACGACATCGGCGGAAGTCTTTCCAGCTTTGCCGACATGATGAACGATAAAGCGGCTGTTTTGGGCTGCAAAAACACTCACTTTACAAACTCCCACGGTCTTTTCTGGGAAAACCACTATACCACCGCCGAGGACATGGCAAAAATCACTCTTTACGCTATGAGCCTGCCCATGTTCATGGAGATATCCTGTTCGCCGACATACGAAATGGAAGCAACAAATTTCCACTCAAAGCCGAGAACAATTTCGCATACAAACTATATGATGTCCAAGACAAACGGCGGCGATTACTACTATGAATACGTCAGAGGAATAAAAACCGGTACTCTAGACGAAGCAGGACGATGCCTTGTCACAACTGCCAACAAGGACGGCTACAGCTATCTTTTAGTCACCCTTAACGCCCCCCAGAAGGACGAAAACGGAAACAACCACTTTTACAACTTCGACGACCACAAAAAAATCTATCAGTGGGCGTTTGAAAACTTTGAATACACTGACATAGTTCTCGGAACCGAGGAAAAGGCTGAGGTGCCGGTTGAATTCGGAGAAGGTAAGGACTTTGTTATCGTCAAGCCGTCGGGGACATATTCAAAGATCTGGAACAAGAGAATTCCTCTCAGCTCAATACATGAGGTGATAGAGGTTGAGCAGAACGTCATCGCCCCTGTTAAGGCAGGAGACAAGCTGGGCACTATCGAATATCAATACGGCGGAGAAACGCTTGTAAAAATGGACCTTATCGCTACAACAAGCCTTGAGCGTTCTCAAAAGGCTGAAATGATGACTGTCGCCGAGAGCTTTATCGGCTCTAAGGACTTCTACAGCGCAATAAAATGGTCAGCAGGCTTTTTTCTTGTCTATACTGTTCTCATAATTGTCTTAAAAATCGTTTTCCACAATCAAAATAAAAAACGAGGAAGAATGTACGGCGGCGCAAAGATCAAAAGATACAAATAAGCACAGTGCTTAAATAAGCACAATGCTTAAATAAGCACAATGCTTAAAACAGCCCCTGCGATTTGCATTAAAACAAATCGCAGGGGCTTTCATTCGCTACTCGTCTTTTACCGTCTTGCCGTTAAAAGTGACCTTAGTCTTTATCAATGGGTTTGACTTAGTTATAACTCCGCCTTGAAGCTTAACGCCGAATATATCCTGTATAACGGCTCTGTAGTACCATGCCGCCGAGCCTGTATAGATAGACCAGCCGCCTCTTGAATAGCAGTTCTTATTGGAGTAAACGTCGCCGCATATATAATACGGCTCTGTTTTATATCGCTCATAGCCGCCGTTTTCAGAGCGCACTATTGGGTTGATTGCGTTCAAAATATCAAGTCCCTCTTCTTCAAGACCTGCTTCTATGCAAGCCATTCCGAGCCAAACTGCGCCATGGGTATACTGTCCCCCGTTTTCACGCAGTCCCTCAGGGTAATGACGAATATACCCCGGATTCGGCTCTGCATCCATACTGAACGCAGGAGTAAACAGCTTTATAACTCCCCTCTTTGTGTCCGCAAGCTGCTCATAAGCCTGCAAAAGCGCCGAAATTGTGAAGCTCTTATCATCAAGACCCGAAAACTGTGCAAAGGATTGAGCGATGGAATCTATTTTACAGTACCTTGAGCTGTTTGAGCCTATAACGGTTCCGTCATCGGCATATGCTCTTAAATACCACTTTTCGTCCCTGCCGTTTTTCACTATAGCGTCCTGAAGCTCATCAGCTGCTTGTCTGAGCACGTTTGCATATTCAGTATCAGAGCACTGCTCGCATAGCTTTATGAACCTTTCAGCGCATAAAATATAAAACTCGCTGAGCCATACAGACTCGCCATCGCCCTTTTCGCCAAGCTTCGAAAAGCCGTCGTTCCAGTCGCCTGTTCCTATCAGCATCAAGCCGTTTTTGCCGACATTTTGTCGTCTTGATTCCATAGCACGCTTGCAGTGATTGTACACGCTTTCTTTTTCGGAGGTGAGCGATACTTCGCCGTACTGTTCGTTTTCGCCGTCATTAAGCGTCAGCCCCTTTGAGTAACGGACGTTAAGATGAAGAATGCTCGAATCTTTAGTTTTATCGACATACTCGCACACCGCATATACAAGCCATAGGTTGTCGTCAGTAATCCTTGTGCGTATTCCTCTGACCTTTTTGGTGGGAAGAGAATGCCACCAATGCAGCGCATCACCCTCTGTAAACTGCTTCGTACAGGCACGCAGAATCTGAGTATACAGCACCTTCGGATTCTCAAGAACTATGCCGCAGGCGTCCTGAAGCTGATCTCTGAAGCCATACGCACCAGAGCACTGATAGAAGCCCGTTCTTGCCCATATTCTTGCATGAAGTGCCTGATATCTGAGCCACTCGTTAGCTAACGGCAGATACGGCTCAGCGGCTGTGTCACCGTCCGAAGCGACCTCAAGACGGTTTTCCCTTGTGGACTTCTGCTCAACAAAGAGTTTCGGCATCAAAACAGCTGCTTTTTTGCTCATTGCATAGGATAAATAAAAGCTCAACTTGTTCCTTTTGCCGATGCCGACAACAGCGGCTGCCGCAGTATCCGAAGCTGCACTTACATTCTGCGACCAATCGCCCGATAAAAAGCCTTGCCTGCTTGTTGTAAATGAGCATTTTTCGCTTGAAGCTATCGCCATATATCCGTCAGCCTCCGAAGCGGCGTTTGACATTATAAGCGTGTTCCCCTTCAGCTCGGGCTTAAGCATATGCGAATACTTTCTGTCAACTCCCAAGCAAGGCTCGCAGTAGTAAGCCAAGGTTGCATCGCCGTCAGCTTTAATCTCGACATCAATTTTTTTGCACATTCCCTTGTCGGAAACGCCGACGGTCACCTTGCCGCTAAAGCCGTCGCCTTTAAAGTAATACTCAGCTTTGTACGGACTGAAAACTGCCGCAGAGCCTGAAATAATGTCGTAATACCTGTTTTTAAGCTTCAATATCAGGCGTTCGCCGATGTTGTCATAAGAGGTGTCGTTGTCCCAAGGCGTAAGGCGGTTTTCTCGTGAATTAAACGCATAGCTAAAGCCCAAGGAGCCGCTTGATAAAAGCGTTCCGAACTGTCTTGAGGACAGAACATGGCACCACGGAAGCATCGGCTTTTTGTTTATTACATAGCTGTCGCCTTTAAATCCTCCGAGCGCAACCTCATAATCAACGCTTTGCTCTATCGGCGAAACAGACCCGATATCAATTTTTGCCTTAGAGCTTGACTCGTCGGTGCTCAAGCTGTCATCACCTATAATCGAATCGCTTGATATGTGACAAGCATATGCCTTAATCAGCTCATAAAGCTCAGCAGATACCGTGCTCAAATCAATGGGCAAAATCCCTTCACGGGCATATATAAGCGACTCGGTATGGGTTTGCTTTGCGGCCTGCAAAAGCGCAGTGTAATGCTCTCGCTCATATCTTCCCCCGTCGTCGAAAACGACTGCAAGCTGTGCTTTAATTCTGCAAAGAGTCAGTCTGCGGTATGCAGATAAATAAGCAAGCAGCTTGTCACGGTCATTTCTGTCGTTAAGCCTTAAAACTATCAGCGGTATATCGGTTGACAACCCCAACTCCCAAAGAGAACGCAGATTGAGCTTTGAAGAATTGAGCGAGTTTATTCTCTCCTCGCTTGTCTGAGGAATAAACATTATCTGCGGCAAAAGCCTTTCCAACAGCCTTGCACCCGGGGCAGAATCAAAGCTCTGCACTCTTTCCTGCCGCATAAAGTGGCTTCTCAGCTCATTTACTATGACAGTCAGCTCATCCCTGCTGTCAGCACAAAGAATGAAAAGATTAACCTCCGTCTCGGATTTTGCAGGAATCTCAATTTCTGTCCTCATGAAAATGCAGGGATTAGGCTCTGCTATAAAGCTTCTTTGAATGTCCTTGGCACGTCCGAACAGACCCTTTACTCCCTCCGGGCGGCTTAAAACCTCCTCCTTGTCAAATGATACACAGCCCATTATATCCTGCACAAAGCCTATAGCCATATAAGGTCGGGGTTCGCCGACGGTATCGCTTCTTGTCGCTGTGATTATATTAAGCGTCGGGTCAATATCCAAGCGTAAGAACATCTTATTAAATGCCGGATGCGCCGCTTCTGCCGAAGCATCGGAAAGCGATGGCTCGATATAGCTTATCAGCGAGGCATTTAACGGCTGCTGTGAGGTGTTCTTTAAAACAAAGCTCCTTATTTCGCATGGAAGGCTTTTATGCAGCTCGACCTTCATGCCGGCTTCAAGCGAACCGACGGTTTTGAAATATGACGCATATCCGTCTCCGAACTCGCAGGTGACGTCATTTGAGCCGTCAGGCTGAAGTGTCAGCGAAGCATACTCTTTTCCGTCGCCGACGCCGAAAAATGCTCCCTTCGGTCGTTCTATGCAGTCTTTAGTCCTTGTGTAAACATTTTTATCACGGTAAGCCGCAACCGAAATACCGCCGTCGGTAAGCGCTAAGGTGTATTCTGAGTTTGTTATAAGCTTCATCTTAGGGTTAAAGACCGATATATTTTCAAAGCTCTCCGGCTCACGGCGGCGAATCTCTGTTTTTTGAACGCTCGGGCGCAGCGATGTGTCCTCAAAGACATTTCTTTCAATGCTGACACGCTCATATAGCAGCTCGCTTGCTCCTAAAACGTCCTTATTGCGCATAAAACGCTTTTGAAAGATTCCGCCGGTCAACACGTTTTCGGCTGACAGAATACTCATTCCGACATGGTGCGCCATGTAGCTCTTTACAACCTCCGGCTCTTTTCCGCCCTCCGGATAGGTAAAGTCCAGCGCTTCATAGAAGCCATACCTTGAATACATTCCGTAGCTTTTAAGGCGGTTTAGGTTTTCCATGCCCTCCTTCGGCGCATAGCCAAGGGAAAGATATGTCGAGTACGGCGACACAACATAGTCAGACTCAAGTCCTCGTCTAAGTCCTGTTTTCGGTACGCCGTGAGCCATATAGCTGTATGAAAGGCTCGGGTCGAAGCTGTAGTATCCGCTTTCGGATATTCCGTAGGGGCGGTTGAGTGAGCTTGCATATCTTCGCTGACACCACAAAGCGTACTTTAAGCTTTCGTTTATCAGTGAATTTTCAGGGCTTTTCATGAATATTTCGGGCATAAAGTATTCAAACATCGTTCCGGAATAGGAAGCCGCACCGCTGTAGAACAGGCAGCTTACAGACGTCCTTTGCAGCCTGAGCCAGTGCGTCTTCGGAACCTGCCTTGACGCTATGGCATAAAATGAACCGAGGCGAGACTCACTCATGAGGTTATCGTACCTCGAGCGATCCGTTTTTCCGGTTGAAGGATCGATGCCTATTGCCATCAAACCCTTTACGCTGTCATAAAAGATGCTTAAATCACAGCCGTTAATAAGCCTGTCTATTCTTTTAATTACAACTGCCAGCTCAGGACAGCGCCCTGAATATTCTTTAAGCCCCTCCTTCAAAGTTACAAGAGATACGATAAAGTTTCCCGAGTCAACGCTCGACACATACGGATTCGGGCTTAGCTCAAGAGTCTTTGTTTCATACCAGTTATATAAGTTGCCCGAATACTTTTCCATTCTCTCAACCGATGACAGCGTCAGGCTCAGCCGCTTATACATATTCTGAACGCTTATGAGCTTTGAATCGCAGGCTGCTAAAACGCTCAAAAGGTACATTCCTATATTTGTCGGGGACGTGCGGTGGCATATTTTATATACAGGCGCAAACTGCACGTTATCCGGCGGCAGATGGTTTTCCGACTCTGTTACATAGTCGGAATAAAATCGCCACATATCGGCAATCTGCGCAGAAATAAGCCTTGTGTCACGGTAGCTCAGTTTTTTCGTTTCTGTGTCCTTTTTATATGTCGCCGTTGCCATCAAAAGCGGCATCAATGAGAATATCACGCCGAAAAGCCTGATTATATGGCTTTGGCTGAAGCACAGACCCAGTGCGGCAAGCTCAGATACAAAAAAGCAGCTTATCGGCTCGTTTGAAGCTAAATCCTGCTGTGCCGATGTCGTCCACTCCAAAAGCCTTTTGCCCGATATCATTCGTGAGACAGCTGTTATTACCGCTCTTGCCGATTTAACTGCGACAGTGGGCAAAAGTATTACTGAGTAGATAAGGCTTGTAAGGCTTTGAGCTGTTTGAGAGATCAGTCCCGAGAAAAAGTGACGTGTTCTTATCCCCTGGTAGAATACCGTTCTTATAAGACCGAGAAGCTGTGGGAATAAATACATTCCCATTGCCCATGCGGCTAAGACTCCCGACGCTTCAGGGTATATTATAAAACCGAAATACAGCGCTGTAAGCACTGAAACCGGCAGAACAGCACGAAGAAGATTATCCAAAAGCTTCAGCTTCGATATAAGTCCGAAGCGGCTTGACATCAAAAATCGCAGATTTTGTACATCGCCCCTGATCCACCTGTCAAGGCGCTTAAAATAGCTTATAGGCGATTTCGGGAAGCCCTCTGTAAAGATGATATCGCCGGCATATGCCGCTCTTATCAGCTCGCCCTCTAAAATATCATGTGAAAGTATTTTCTCGTCCGGAAGCCAAGACGTACACTTTTGCATTGCCTCGCAGTCTATAAGCCCCTTTCCGCCGAAGTTAGTCGTTGCGTAAACCTGCTGGTTTATATCTATGCTCTGAGTGTCGTAGCTTGAAAGCGAGCCTATTCCTCCCATGTTGCGAGCAAAGCCTGTCGACATAGACTCATCAAGCCTTGTTACCATTCTCGGTACAATAACTCCGTAGCCCTTTACAACCCTCTCTCCGCTTATATAAGGCTTGTTAATCGGGTGAAGAGCTGCGGCTAAAAGCTCGGTTACAGAGTCCATATACGGCTCAGTATCAAAGTCGACGGCGCAGATGTATTTTATACCGATAAGCCCGTCGACATCGCCGAGCTCTGCAAAAAAATCTTTTTCACCCGACAGCATTAATTTGACGAGGTCTGCTATAGCTCCTCGCTTTCTTTCCCTGCCCATATACTCATCCTGAGTTTTAGAATAGCTCCTTTTGCGCACTACTCCCGAAAAGGTTCCCTTTGAAACCTCATCATTCAAGCGGTCTATTACTTCTGCTATGCTTTGAATTACAGACCTGTCGTCGCCCGTAACGGCAACCTGTTCCGGCGAAAGGTCGCACAGCGCCGTTATCTTTATGCTTTTTTGAGGATTTGAAGCATGAAGCCTATACAGCCTGTCATACAGTGCGTCTGCCTGCTCATGTGAGTTTACAGCCGCAGACAGAACAATTGCGCACTTAGTGTCAGCCACAGCGTCACACTGCGGATTCAGCCTCAAGAGAGGACGATGACGTGCAGTTTTAATCAAAACCGAGTCGATAAGCGACTTCACGGCTCCGAGTGTCGGAATAAAAAGAATAAAAAAAGTCCACGCCTCGCTTATCCCAACCGAAACAGCGAGTGAAACGGCAAGCGATATAAACACCTCGATTGCCGCCGAAAAGCCTGCAGACACGGTTCTTCCGCAAGCGTCGGTGTCCGAAAACAAAAGCTCGCTCAAATCAACGCCCCTCGACTTAGACCGAAGAATAAGCTCGTTTGCCAGCTCCTGCGGCTGAGTCCCCTGTTTTTTTGACATTTTATATATCTGCTCACGGTAGCAAAGCTTCGTCTTTGGGTCGCAATCGGAATATGTCTTGTCATTACACAGCGCAATTGCCACCGGGTTGGCAGTACTTATAATGCTCTCGGTGTCCAGCGAGGAAATATCGCAAAGAAGAGAAACAAAGCGCACCATTCCGCTTTGCCCTCCGAAAACGCAGGAGTATATCTGCCTTATAATAAGGAGCGTAACGGTGTACTTTATATGCTCAACGTCCTGACAATACAGCTTTTGACTGTGCGCAAAATCTCGAATGCGCATAATGATATCATCGGTATCGGGAATCGAGGTATCATCCGCCGCCAATACCCTTTTTGCCAACGGCAGCTCTCTTGAGACAACGGCGTCGGGTGAGTAATTGATTAAAAAATCGATATTCACCGAAACTGTGTGGTAATTGTCCGCAAAGAATGATTCGTCATCTGTTTTGGCTCCGTCCAGGCAAATACTGCGGTATCTGCGTTTCAGCTTAGCCTTCATTGCTTTTACTTCGTGCGTCAGCCTTCTGACGGATATAAGCCCTGAGTCCGAAGAATTTATAAGTATTGACCGTTCCATATAATCATGTGCCTTTCTTGAGAATATGCCGCATGAAGCGGTTTGATAAGTGCATATGCAGACATACTTTTTGTATGATTTTATGGTATTATTGACCGTTTTACATGAAAATATCATAGTGACAGTATTAATTATGCTGTTTTCTTCGGATTCCAAGCTCAAATATATCTCAGAATGCACATAGGCAAGAGCTAATCACGGTTAATCGAAAAGCCGAAATAAAATTTCTGCCGATGAAAATTTGTATCAATTTCGGTTGCAATTCAAATCTAAAAGTGCTATACTACGCATATTGATTTTAGTAATTTAAATCATTATTCCTATCAGCTTTATTGCTCATATATTTATTGCCGAAACGCAGACTTATCGCATAGTCGTTAAGAGTGCTGCTCAGTTTGGCTCTTTCAGAAGGGAAAGGTAATTATTATGAAGTATCTTGTTTTACTGTGCGACGGAATGGCTGACTACCCCGTTTCGGAGCTTGACAACAAAACGCCCATGCAAAAAGCGCATAAGCCCAACATGGACAGACTTGCGAAAACGGCTGAGGTCGGACTTATTAAAACCGTGGCAGACGGATTAAAGCCCGGAAGCGACGTTGCCAACCTTTCGGTTCTCGGCTACGACCCTGCGGTTTACTACTCCGGAAGATCACCGCTTGAGGCTGGCTCGATAGGAATCGATATGCTCCCCACAGACGTATCGTTCCGCTTAAATTTAGTCACACTTTCAGACGAAGAAAGCTACGATGACAAAACGATAATCGACTACTGCGCCGGCGACATCTCGACAGCCGAAGCCAAGGTTTTGATAGATTATCTAAAGGAGCATTTTGACAACGATGAGTTTGAGCTGTACTCGGGGGTAAGCTACCGCCACTGCCTTATCTGGCACAACGGCACTCTGAACGTCGGAACTCTCACCCCTCCTCACGACATAACAGGTAAGCCGATAAAGGACCACCTTCCGAGCCATGAAAACGCCGAAAAGCTTTACGACATGATGGTTAAAAGCTACGAGCTGCTCAAAGACCATCCGATTAATATAGAAAGAGTAAAGCGCGGCGAGCGTCCGGCAAATTCAGCTTGGTTCTGGGGAGAAGGCGTTAAGAAGCCCTTGGCACTGTTTGAGGATAAATACGGCTTGAAGGCATCTATGATATCCGCCGTTGACCTGCTAAAGGGAATAGGAAAGTTTTCCGGCATGAGAGTTGTAAACGTTGAAGGTGCAACCGGTTATCTTGACACCAATTTTGACGGCAAGGCAGCTGCCTGTATAAATGAGTTTGAAAACGGCTCTGATTTATGCTACGTTCATGTTGAAGCACCCGACGAGTGCGGTCATCGCCATGAGATCACAAACAAGGTCAAGGCAATTGAGCTGATTGATGAAAAGATTTTAGCTCCTGTTTTATCGTATCTTGAAAAATCAGGCGACTATAAGATACTCATAATGCCCGACCACGCAACACCGTTAGCTCTGCGCACTCACACCAACGACCCTATACCGTATCTTATATATGACAGCCGCAAAAAGCTTGACGGTGTTAAATGCTTCTGCGAAGAATCGGCCAAGGAAACCGAAAGGTATTTGCCGATAGGACATGACCTGATGGGCAGATTCGCAAATGCGGAGTAAAGGTGATTCATTCATGTACGAAGTTATAAATATGAATTTTCGATAAATGATTCTATAGCCTTATAAAAATGCAACATAAAAACCTGCACGAAATCACTTAAAAAAGATTTCGTGCAGGTTTAATTGTTTGTACCCTTTTTTATTTACCTCATGCCGTCTTTTCCGTCAAGCAAATATGCTGTCACAAACACTGCCGGGGAATTCCAATAGATTGTCACCTCATTGACGGAGTACAGCTCCGTTCTGTCTGCAAAGCATTTCATCGGAGGAGTGCCCTCGGGAATGAACTGCCTGATATACAGCTCATTCCGGTAGCTGTTAGGTCCTCCGCTGACCATTCCCGGAATACATTCCTTAATCCTGTCGGCAAACGCCGGACGCAGATGCGGATAGTTATATGCGCTGTCGCCGTTTCCGGTAACATAGCTTATGCCCATAGCGTTTACACCCATCAAAACGTCGAACTGCGCCTTTGCCGAATGCGAAAATTCCTTATTCGGGCTTATGATGTCAGCAATGGCAAAAATCATTGCATTTTTCATAAGAGTCATATTGCTTCCCCAGCTGTAGCTGCGCTCGCCCATTGCCGCCATGTAGCCGCTTTGGTTTGCAGTCTGCAAAAGAGACTCTGCGCTGCTTATATACATATCTCCGTATTCTTTAGCCTTGCTCTCATCACGCCACTCAGCCCGAAGGGTTATATATGCCAACGCTCCCAATCCGCCGACTGCACCCCAGCCGAGATCGGTTTTCGAAAAGCCATAGTCCGAAAGCTTCTCGGCTTTATTTAAGTATTCACAATCGCCCGTCGACGCATACAGCTCAGAATACGCCCAAAAACGATTATCCTTATCGTTAGACTCACAGTAGTCACCTGTTCCGCAACCCTCGGGATTTCTAAAGCCGATGAAATCCTGATTGTTGTCGAGCCACTCCGCCGACCTTTTTGCCGCCTGCAAAAGCCTGTCGGCGTACTCTTTATCGTACTCAGCATACACCCTGTAAGCTAAAGCGCATACAGCCGCAAAATCGGCAACAGCCATCGAAGACACCGGGAGCAAATACATCTGACCCAAGTCGTCCTCCGGCATGACGAAATCAGCGTGCTGAGCAGTACTTGCCTTATGATACACTCCCCCGTCAGGCTTCTGCATTTTTAAAAGCCAGTCCAGCTCATATTTGCACTCAGTCAGAAAGTCGGGCAAACCCGGAGTCTTCGGTATTCCGAAATCACGCTTTTCAAACGTCTTCGGGAAAAGGACAAATGCGTACAGCAAATGACCCAAGGCAACTGCGCCGGCAGTGACATATCTTCCGTAATCCCCGGCATCGTGCCAGCCGCCCGAAACATCCTTAGTAACGCTGTGGTCAAACCACTCGCAGGCAGGCTCAGTGTGACACGGCATATGCGTAAACTTACCTGCGTGCTCGCTTTTTAGCTCCATACCGCATCTGAAATAGTAGTATGCTCTTACAAGGTCATAAAACACCTTATCATATGCACTGTCGCCGATACAGAACTTATCGGAGTAATAATCTCCCGATACAAGCCTATACTCGCCTTCGGTGGTTACTTCGGAAAAATCCGCATGATATACATCATCGCCCGACGGCTTGTCAAATCCGAAATGATCGCACTTTGCCCTGTATACTTCCTTATCGTCTTTATCGATAACAGACACAGACATGACATTCACAGGCAAAACGGCGGTTTTTATATCCTTCGGCAAATATCCTGCCTGATTAATGTAGATTTTTTTATTGATGCTGCTCATAATTCTTTATTTACCTCTAATAATCATCTTAAATGAATCGAGCATACTTCTTACATAGCGAGTATCTCGTTTATTCTGCTGATTTCATCGTCGGAAAACTCCGAGTTATTTATGCACTCGGCATTTTCCTTGACCTGCTCAGGTCTTGACGCTCCTATTATTACTGTTGTCACCGCTTTGTTGTGTAACACCCATGAAAGCGCCAGCTGAGAAAGCTTTTGTCCTCTGTCGGCGGCGATTTGCGACAGTGCCGAAAGCTTTAAGACCATCCTTTCGTCTCGCTGTCCGCCTATCCAAGTGTCGTTTTTGCCTATTCTTGAATCAGCAGGAACACCGCTTATATACTTATCCGTTAGAAGTCCCTGATACAAGGGCGAGTAAACCGACAAGCCTATTCCGTTTTCCAAAGCCCATTCGTCCAATCCGTCATTCTCAATCCAGCGGTTCAGCATCGAGTATGAGATTTGATTGACGATAAACGGAGTCTTAAGCTCTTTGAGTATAGCGGTCATCTCAGCGGTCTGTGCCTTATTGTAGTTTGATATGCCGACATACAGTGCCTTTCCCTGCCTTACAACCTGATCCAGCGCAAGTGCCGTTTCCTCAAGAGGAGTGTTTTGGTCAAATATGTGATGATAGTATATATCCACATAGTCAAGGCCCATTCTTTTAAGGCTTTGATCCAAAGATGCAATCATATACTTTCTTGAACCGTTGAGGTTCCCGTAAGGTCCGTCCCACATTTCAAAGCCTGCCTTTGTTGCGACGACTATCTCATCACGGTATGGCTTCAAAGCACGGCTCATAATTCGCTTGAAGTTCTCCTCTGCACTGCCGTTATACGGATTGCCGTAGTTATTTGCAAGGTCAAAGTAGGTTATTCCGCAGTCGAAAGCAGTGAGTGCCATCTTTTCCATGTTGTCGTAGGAATCCTTGAGCCCGAAATTCTTCCAAAGCCCCAAGGAAACTGCCGGCAATGACAGTCCGGATTTTCCGCAGCGGTTATATTTCATTTTTTCATATCTTGAAGCGTTTGCAACATACATTTTTATCATTTTCCTTTCTTCGCTAAATTGCACAAATCGGTTTCCCGAGCTTGTATTTGCGTTTTAATAAAGACTCATAATTGACAGCAGGACTTTGAAGCTGCAAGCTCAACGCTGCATATTAAAGCCTGCCGTCACATTTAAAGCGCATATACGGGCAGTATTATGCCTGACACGGCTTAAGCCCTAAAGCATTAAAAAAGCTTTGGCAATATCATTGTATTATAATTGACAACCAAAAGTAAATGAAGTATACTAAGATAAACTTAACATTTTGCAGGATGTGATGAAATGTATAAAATAGTTCATATGGGCTGCGATTCTGCGCATAGCAAGGATTTCTTCATTAACAGACCGAACGGCTTTAGACACTACCTTGCACTCTTTGTGAAAACTCCCGCAATCTTTACTCTAAACGGTAAGGACAGGCTGACAGAGCCTGATATGTTTATAGTCTTTGATAAGAATTCAAGCGTCCAATACCGCTCGTCAGGCGGCGAATACATAGACGACTGGATTCACTTCGACTGCGATGAAGAGCCTGAAATCGAGTTTTCTCACCCATACTACTTCAATTCTCAAATTCCGGTGAGCGACTACATCCGCTTAATATGCGACGCTTATTACCGTGCAAGCACAAAGGCGTGCTCGGCGCTGATGAACGCAATGTTTTCTGACATCATCTCGCTGACGGGCAGCTCAGTAATAAAAGGCTCACACTACCGTGAGCTGGCCGAAATGAGACGTGAGATATACACAAACCCGCATCAAGATTGGAGCGTTACAAACATGGCAAAAAGGCTCCATGTGAGTGCGGCTTACTTGCAGGAGATATATAAAAACACCTTTGGCATATCCTGCCGTGCCGACGTCATCAACTCAAGAATTGAAGCTGCTAAAAGCCTTTTGGATGAAACCTCGCTGAGCGTTCAGGAGGTGGGCTTCCGCTGCGGATATAACAGTGCCGTTCACTTTTCACGGCAGTTTTCACTTGTAACAGGCTGTCAGCCGTCTAAGTGGAAGCAAAGAAGATAGTATAGCTAACGCTCGCCCCTTAAACGAACACATTCTAATACGAAACGCACCCACTGTCAACCTTTAATTAACGGCTGACAGTGGGTGTTGTTAATTGTTTTCAAAGACCGAAGATCGTGCGGATTTTAGTGCCATACGGCAGCTTGCCTAAAATGGGCGGCTGATAGGCTAAGCTTCTCTTTCCAATGAATATACTTGAACAGTAAACGCTTCATTCCCGGGCATTTTACCCTCTTCTATTCCCTTGAGCTTAAAGCCGAGCTTTTCATACAACTTTAATGCCGGCAGATTGCCTTTAAGCGCTTCAACATATCTGATCCCCGGGTGCATTTTCATAGCATATTCCGAAAGACTGCGTCCGACTCCGCAGCGTCTCTTTTCAGGAGCAACATACAGCCATGCAAGCTCGTCCTCAGTGCACGCCGCAAAGCCGATTACCTTGCCCTCCTCTTCGGCTACATAAATGCCCGGATAATCAAACAGGCATTCTCTTTTCGCTGCAATTTCCAACGGCAAAAAAGCATCCTCCAAGCCGGCAAGCTCCAATTCCTACATTCTGGCACTGTCGTGAACTCGGCTGATGGGCTCCCAGTCTGAGTCCTGATAATTTCTGATGCTTATCAAATTTTCCACCTCAACATCCGATTTGTGTTTTGATATATCATACAGTAAAGTTAAGAGCTTTTTAACCGCCTTTGACAGCTCTGCCCCACCTTTGATGTACCGGTATTCTTATTCCTTGTGGGAGTTTTCATAGCTTTGGCGGATATCCTTCGGCAGGTTGTCCGGAATCATTGCGGTAAGTCTTTCCTCGCCGCCGTCCTTGATTGCCTGCTCGTAGTACCAGCACTTGAATTTAAGCATATCCAGCGTCCGTTTCATCCGCTCAATCTCCTCCTCCATATGGGTCTTTTGAGCTTCAAAAAGTGCCTTGCGTTTAGGATAGGTACACGGTCCCTCCACGCACCAATCCATGAACTGCTTGATTGCCTTGATTTCCATCCCGGCTTTTTTCAAACATTCTATAACACGAAGTGCCTCGATCTCCGTCTCGCTGAATTTTCGGATGCCGGACACCCTCTCCATCCTTGGAAAAAGCCCCTGCTTATCATAATAGCGCAGTGTAGAGATGGGCAATCCGAACATATTCGCCACCTGTCCAATCGAGTACATAAAAATTTCTCCTTAAATTTTTCAAAAAAGTCTTGACCTGAAGTCAGGTTTATGTATTATAATAAGTATAACATAAAGAAAAAATAAATGCAAGGAGTGTTTTACGATGGATAAAAAGGTATTGATTATTTCCTCCAGTCCACGAAAGGGCGGTAATTCAGAGGAACTGGCGTCAGCGTTTGCAAAGGGTGCGCAGGAGTCAGGAAACCATGTGGAAACGGTATATCTGCGTGAAAAACAGTACGGCTTTTGCAGGGGCTGCTTCGCCTGCTCAAAGCTGGGTCACTGTGTCATCAAGGACGATGCGGTGGAGGTAGCCGCCAAAATGCACGACGCCGATGTGCTTGTATTTGCCACACCGGTGTACTACTACAGCGTCTGCGGTCAGCTCAAGACCATGCTTGATAGAGCCAATCCGTTGTACGACTCTGACTATGCCTTCACTAAGGCATACCTGCTGGCAACAGCGGCGGAGGACAAACCGGAAACAGCCGAGGGCACAATAAAAGCTGTTCAGGGCTGGGTGGATTGCTTCCCACGCTGCCGGCTTATTGACACAGTATTTGCAGGCGGCGTAAACGATGTGGGAGACATTGTCGGTCATCCTGCACTTGAAAGAGCTTATCAAATCGGAAGGGAGCTTTGAACAATGGAAAAGTTGAATCTGACACAGGAATGGGACAAGGTATTTCCAAAAAGCGATAATGTAGATCACAAGAAAGTGACATTCCACAACCGCTACGGCATCACATTAGCGGCGGATATGTATACTCCGAAGGGCGCAGTCGGCAAGCTCCCTGCTATAGCCGTCAGCGGTCCGTTCGGTGCAGTAAAAGAGCAATCCTCCGGGCTGTATGCGCAGAAAATGGCGGAGTTAGGCTTTCTGACAATTGCCTTTGACCCGTCATATACCGGTGAGAGCGGCGGTATGCCTCGATATGTGGCCTCGCCCGACATCAACACAGAGGATTTCTGCGCAGCGGCGGAGTAGTTGATCCGCTGCCGGAGGACGCACCGCAGTTTGTCAAGGACTACTACGCCTACTACAAGACCCCTCGCGGCTATCATCCCCGCAGTCTGAACTCCAACGGCGGCTGGAATGTGACATCCTCACTGTCGTTCCTGAATATGCCGATCCTGCAGTACAGCAGTGAGATCCGTTCTGCTGTTATACTGGTGCACGGAGAAAAAGCTCACTCACGCTATTTCAGCGAAACAGCTTACAGCAAGCTCATCGGAGATAATAAGGAGCTGCTAATCGTCCCCGACGCCGGCCACACCGACCTTTACGATCAGACGGATGTGATCCCCTTCGAGAATCTGAAAGCATTCTTCGAGGAGTATTTGAAATGAAGCGAATAATCACGATTGCATTGCTTTTGGCAATCGGGCTTTGTCTGAGCGGCTGCGTCGGTCAGACCGCTTCGCCGAATCTATCACAGACCGCCGATGAAAACGACGTTACGCAGGCAACAGAAAGCGAGGTATCGACTGAAATGGATAAAGAAGAAACGGCAACCCCCGTAAGCAATACATCCGAGCAAACGCTTGCGCTTACCATCGACGGCACAACAGTAGATGTCAGTTGGGAGAATAACGACACCGTTGCCGAGCTGCTTGCCTATGCGCAGAACTCCCCTATTGTCGTGAACGCTTCGGAATACGGCGGCTTTGAACAGGTCGGCAGTCTGCCGCAGAGCTTTTCCCGAAGTGATGTACAGACAAGAACACAGCCGGGAGATATCGTTTTATATTCCGGCAATCAAATTGTGGTGTTCTTCGGTTCAAATTCATGGAGCTACACTAAGCTGGGACACATCGAGGGATTGTCTGCCGATGAGCTGAATTCACTTTTGGATAAGGACTCAATAGTTATAGAGCTTCGAGCAGAATCGTAATATATGATGAACACCGCCGCAGGATTGATCTGCGGCGGTGTTCATTATATGCCGAAACATCCGGATAGCCATATTTAAAGCAGAATTTCAGTGACGAATAGACTGACAACAAATACTCATAGACTGTCATATTCGCCCGAATCAACCGGCTCAAGCCACTCGTTTGCCGTATTCTCTCCGGGAACTTCAACAGCAAGGTGCGAGAACCAGCTGTCCTTTGCCGCTCCGTGCCAGTGCTTTACTCCGACCGGAATGTTAACAACGTCTCCGGGACTAAGTGCTATTGCCTCCTTGCCCCATTCCTGATACCATCCACGACCGTTTACACATACTAAAATCTGTCCGCCGCCCTTTGTCGCCCTGTGAATATGCCAATTATTGCGGCATCCGGGCTCAAAGGTCACGTTGAATATACCGACCTGACTTGCGGAAAGCGGAGCTAAAAAGCTTCTGCCGCTGAAATACTGCGCAAAGCCGTCGTTAGGTGTGCCGATGGGGAATACCATTGTGTCGGCATGGCGTGTCATGGCATCGGTCGGCTGACCGTCCTCCTGCCATACCTGTGTTGCCATACGGAATGCCGCCACGCCTTCGGCCAGCCTGCATAGAATGCGGCGTGTGTGAGAATTTCGGCGATTTCTTCTTTAGTTATGCCGTTGTTTTTTGCGCTCATCAGATAATACTGAAAAGATGAATCTACAAGTCCCTGCGACATCAGCGACACAACGGTGATGAGGGAGCGGTCTCTCAGAGAAAGCTTATCCTCCCTGTTCCATACCTCTCCGAACAGTACATCATCGTTCAGCTGTGCAAATTTCGGTGCAAATTCGCCGAGTGAGTCTCTTCCTGCAGTTTGTTTTACCATAACGGTGTCCTCCTATGATATAATGTTAAAATTTTTCTGCCCACTATTTCAATTCTTGTATTGATATGCAATAGAGGTTTTATATTGTGAGAGTCACAAAAAAGATATTTGTGAATTTTCGGCAGTGGGATTTGAACTCTCGTAATTTTAATAAAATGTTGCTGCGCAATATAAAATAATCCTGACAGATTATGAAATTTTCTGCTAACGCATAAAATGAAATAAAATTCGTTCCGTCATATACCGCAGGCATATTTCATGCGCAGAGCGTATTTCATATTACGAAGTAATATTTCACTCGTTCCGCAGGAACGAATTTCATTGAAAAAAGCATCGACTTTTGTCGATGCTTTTTTCATGGCGGAGAGGAAGGGATTCGAACCCTTGTGGCTTTTGACCAAACGGTTTTCAAGACCGCCTCGTTATGACCGCTTCGA
>DKWG01000062.1:0-6075 GCA_002491605.1 Ruminococcus sp. UBA7158 | reverse complement strand
TATGACCGCTTCGATACCTCTCCATATATATCCGCCGCAATCACAGCTTTAATATAATATCATAATGCAAGCACTATGTCAATACCTTTTTCAAAAAAACACACAAATTCCGATTCAGGCTCAGAATAAATACAATCAATCGTTTACGATTAGCGCATACATTAATCAATCAGAAAAACTGACGCTGCTTGAGAATGAAAAAAGGGAAGCAAACGCTTCCCTTTTTGAACTCAATACAAGACCCAAATGCTGATTATCTCTTCTTAGAAAGAGCCAATGCAGCAGCTGCAACAGCCATAGGAAGTACAGCTAAAACTACGCCTGTATTTGCAGGAGCAGAAGTTTCTGCCTTAGGAGCTTCAGGCTCAGCAGGTGTCTCTGCCGGAGTTTCGGCAGGAGTTTCTGCGGGTGTCTCAGCAGGTGCTTCTGCAGGAGCTTCGGGATTGTTGACGGTGAAGGTAACCTTAACCTCTGTGAAGTCAGCAGGTACATCGCCTGTCAAAGCATTCAAGCCGCCCATCTTGAAGAGAAGAACAACACCGTTGTTTCCATCCAAAACGCCGTTCTTTACAGTGCTTGTTGACTTGTCAGCGTCGAGCTCAACCTTAGTGCCGTCGAACTCAAGTGCAGTAACTGTTACAGTTGTACCGTCGGGAAGAGCTGTCTTCTGCTCAACGTTGCCGGCAGTTGTCTTAACGCCGATGAAGGATGCGTCTGCACTTGAAGAAGCAGCCTTAGAAAGTGTTGCAGTCAATGTGTACTCACCGCTGTTTGAAACGTCGATTGCCTCTGACTGAACAAGTGTTCCGAAAACGTCGCCGATTTCAAGAAGCATCTCGGTGTCACCGGCAGCAGCAAAAGCTGATACTGCGAAGCAAGACACGAGCATTACTGTTGCAAGAGCAATTGTTAAAAGTCTTTTCATGTTAATTTCCTCCATAAAAAATTATAGGTTTATACCCGATTTAATTATATACCATACCGCGAAAGTTGCAAGCAATATATATCAAGTCATAGTTTTTATCAAGAAGTCGTTTGCTTTTATCAATAGCCACTAAGTATTTTAGTCGATTTTGTCCGTTTTTATTCAAAATAGATATAACAGTTTGCGCTGATTTATGAACACAAAAGCTGCAAAATGTGTGCCCGAAAAAGTGAAACGAAAACTTAGAATTGAAGAAAATCAAAGAGAAATAAAGAGAAATCAAAAGATAAAGGGATATATTTAAAAAAAGTTTTAAAAAACGATTGACAAGATGAAAACTTCGCTATATAATAACCATCGTTGCTTATTAAGCGTTAAATTTACGCAAACAGGAGGAAACAAAATGTCAACATTTATGGCAAATCCGCAGAACGTTGAACGTAAGTGGTATGTTATCGACGCTGCCGGCAAGCCCCTCGGAAGAGTTGCTGCTGCAGCTGCATCAATCCTCAACGGAAAAAACAAGCCCACCTACACCCCCCACGTTGACTGCGGTGATCATGTTATCATCATCAACTGTGAGAAGGCTGTATTAACAGGAAACAAGCTTTCAAATAAGGTTTTGCGCTGGCACACCGGCTGGATCGGTCATCTCAAGGAATACAAGTATTCCGACATGATGGCTAAGGAGCCTGAGAGAGCTATGAAGATAGCTATCGAGGGAATGCTCCCCCACAACACCATCGGTGCTAACTCAGCTGCAAGACTTCGCGTTTACAAGGGTTCAGAGCATCCTCACACTGCTCAGCAGCCTGAGACTATTGAGCTTTAATCAAAGGAGGATGAATCAATATGTACGAATCTAAACAGGCTTATTTCTACGGAACAGGTCGCAGAAAGCATTCTGTAGCCAGAGTTCGCCTCTATCCCGGTACCGGTAAGGTAACTATCAACTCAAGAGATATCGACGATTACTTCGGACTTGAAACCCTCAAGCTCATAGTTCGTCAGCCCTTGAACCTTTGCAATGTTGCTGCTAACTTCGATATCGTCTGCACAGTTGCAGGCGGCGGTGTAACCGGTCAGGCAGGCGCTATAAGACACGGTATTTCAAGAGCACTTTTGCAGTACAACAACGATCTTCGTCCTCAGCTTAAGGCTGCAGGTTTCCTCACCAGAGACCCCAGAATGAAGGAAAGAAAGAAGTACGGCCTCAAGGCTGCACGTCGTGCTCCTCAGTTCTCGAAGAGATAATTTTTTACAACCTCAAAAACTCCGAGTGGAAACGCTTGGAGTTTTTCTTTTATTATGCTATCAAGTATATTTCTTTAGCAAAAATATTCAACCCGTTCAAAATAATCCCCCAACCTTTTCAAATTCCGGTGTCTATATAAATGAAAGCTTTCAAAGAGGTGCAAACAAATGACCAGACAAGATGCACAAAGTGTGGTAACAGAATACATAAAACCGATATACGGCTTTGCCCTTCGCCGATGCAAAAGCATTCAGGACGCCGAGGATTTGTCGCAGGAAATAGCCTGCAAGGCGTTCAAGGCTTTGCTTGTCAAGGACGATATTGTCGACATGAACAAGTTTATATGGACTGTTGCGCATAACGCTCTTAGCAATTACTACCGTGATACGGCAAAAAGCGTTGTCGGAATACCGATTGACGAAGTCGCAGATCTCATACCTGCTCCTTCATCAGATACTGACTGCGACGACATCGATTCTATTAACCGGCTTATCGCTGAGATAGCGTATCTTTCAAAGCTGCAAAGAAGAATCGTTATAGCTTATTACTTTGAAAACCGCAGACAGTCGGATATTGCTAATGAGCTTGGAATACCTCTCGGCACTGTTAAATGGCATTTGTTTGAAGCCAAAAAAGAATTAAAGCGAGGTATAAACAAAATGAGAAAGGCAAGCGAATTAAAGTTCAACCCAATAAGGTTTAATTCATACGGCATCAATGGTTCTGTCGGAACATCGTCTCCGGATGATTATTTCCGTTCTATTTTATCCCAAAATATCTGCTATTGCGTCCGCAATTCGGCTAAGACTGTAAACGAAATCGCAGACGACCTCGGAGTGTCGCCGGTTTACGTTGAAGCGGAGGTTGAATCACTCGAAAAATACGGTCTTTTACTGTCACAAAAGGATAAATACATTGTCAATTTCATTATAAGCGAGCCGACTGCTGAGCTTCTTATCATGCAGAATGATATGTATAGACGTGCGGCGGAGCTGTTTGCAAATGAACTGTATGATGAGCTGGTATCTTCAGGAATTCTTGACGATCCGGGCATCATATGCAATCAGACAGACGGTCCTGTTTTGATGACAGAATCCCCAAGAGCAGACCATAACTTCATTCTGTGGTCGCTTATACCGTTCATTGCCGCCATGTCGGGTGAAAAGCTTATGGATAACAGAATCAGCTTTGAAGAGGTGGCTACTATTCGTCCTGACGGCGGACATAATATAGTTCATGCGTCTGTTTTGTCGGATGATATAAAGCTTCCCGATGACTATGTTTATATGAATAACTGGTGCGGACCGATGTGGAACGGCAACGGAAGGCTGGTTCATTGGCAGGTTGACAGCGAATGGTCTGACAGAGGCGACAGTCCAGCATTTGAACGCCGGCACTCTCAGGACGCACTGCGCATTCTCTCACTTTATGAAAGAGAACTTGAAGAACGTCTTTCAAAGGACGAGTATGCTTGGCTGGCTGAGCATGGATGCGTTAAAACCAACGGCGACTATGACGGCGATTTCAAGTCGTCATGGCAGATCGTGATTCTTGAAGGTGAGGTAAAATCAAAGCTTTTGAGCATAGGTGAGAGCATAAAGCTTAAATATAAGCGTAATTTCGATGAGTTGAAGGCACCGTATGTAAAAGCTGTGATGGAGAGCGTTCCTAAGCATCTTAGAAAAGTAAAGGAATTCGAATTGCAGTTCGTATTTCATTCCGACGGCTGGTTTTTGCTCCACTGTATCACCGCTCTTTTGAAAAACGGCAAGCTTCATGAATCAACGCAGGGGCAGAGAAAGTCTTTGATGACGGTCATATCTTAACAAATAAGCGTTAAACAATTACTATTGAATCAACCTGAATAGAATTCTTTAAATGTCAATAAGCATGAACTAACCTTTATATATTAAGAAACGGAGATTTGACTGCGATGGAAATAAACAAATGCACAAAAGAATCCTTTGCTGTAATCGGTAAAGAAGGCTCTACCAGATTATGGCACCGGATTTATTCAAAAGCTTTGGGATGATGCCAACTCCCATTTTAACGAGGTTCAGCACTTAGTAAAAAAGGATTCAAACGGCAATTTATGCGGAATACAAGGGGAGCCATATCCGACTTTTCACGTTCGTTTAAGCTGTGGGAGGATTTTTTACCTTAATCAAAAATCGGGCAGCCCCATGTCGAGACTGTCCGATTTCTAATACAAAAAGCTTTAAATTCTCTCAACCTTAATGAGGTTGGTGTTTCCCGAGGTTCCGTTTGTCATGCCGCCTGTTACGACGATTTTCTCCCCCGACTCCAAGCCGAACACCTTTTGAGCGGTGCGCTTGGCAGTGTAGAACAAAACATCGGTTGAATCATAGGTATCACACATATAAGGCGTTACTCCCCACGAAAGTGACAGCTTGCGGCAGGTCTTTTCATTGGTGGTGAGACCCAGAATATCGACAGGTGAACGGAATCTTGAAACCATTCTGACTGTCATTCCGGACAGCGAGCATACAGCCATTGCCTTTGCGTCAACGTCTATTGCCATTCCGCAGGTTGCGTGTGAAATTGCATCAACAGTGTTTTTAATCTTGAACTCGCTTGTTCTGAACAGCCTGTTGTAGTCAATTGACTTTTCGGTTGTTTCGGCGATTTTTGCCATTGTCTTAAGCGCTAAGACGGGATATTTTCCTGCAGCAGTTTCACCGGAAAGCATGACAGCGCTGGTTCCGTCGTATACGGCATTTGCAACGTCAGATGTCTCCGCTCTGGTCGGACGCGGATTATGAATCATAGACTCAAGCATTTCGGTTGCAGTTATAACACGCTTGCCGAGCAGTCGGCATTTAGTTATAAGCTCCTTTTGGATTGCGGGGAGCTTTTCAAATGCAATCTCAACGCCCATATCGCCTCTGCCTATCATAATGCCGTCGCATTCCTCGCAGATGCTTTCAATGTTGTCAATACCTGACTGGTTTTCGATTTTCGCTATGAGGTCGATATTGTTTCCGCCGTTAGCGTGCAGAAATTCCTTTATGTCAAGCATATCCTGCTTGCAGGATACAAATGAGCAGGCAACAAAATCGACGTCGTTTTCAATACCGAACAGAAGGTCTGACTTATCCTGCTCACTCAGATACTTCTGCTTTAAAAGCTTTGTCGGGAAGCTCATAGACTTATTGTTTGAAAGCTCTCCGCCCTCTCTGACAACGGTGTAAACGTTTGCAGCGTCCGTGCCGGTAACGTCAAATACCAGCAATCCGTTGTTCAAAAGGATTATGTCGCCCTTTTCAAGATCGTTGGCAAGACCCTTATAGTTAACGGATACACGCTTCTCGTCGCCGACGACTTCCTCGGTTGTAAAGACAAACTCGTCGCCCGGGTTCAAAAATACCTTGCCGTCCTGAAATGCTCTGATTCTGTATTCCGGTCCCTTTGTATCGAGCATTATTCCGACCGGCAGGTCAAGCTCTCGGCGAAGCTTTTTAATTAAATTGATTTTAGCAAGATGATCCTCATGGGTTCCGTGGGAGAAGTTGAGCCTTGCAACATTCATACCGGAAAGCATCATTTCACGCAGGGTTGCTTCATCGGAGCATGACGGACCGATCGTACATATAATTTTAGTTTTTCTCATAACTATAATCCTTTCAGCAAGATTTATCAGAGCTTATTTATCAAACAGCTCTTTCAATTCATAATCCGTCAACAAGCAATCAACCGATTATGAGACTTATATTCAGCGGCATTGATAGATTAAGCCAATTTTTCACAAATAGCATTATAGCATACTCTTGAATCAATTGCAATCCCAAGTTTATGATATTAATCAATTAAAATCCCGATGCGAACAGCAGCGTCAGCATCGGGATTAATATTGGTTCTATACTAAAAGTTGGGG
>DKWG01000019.1 GCA_002491605.1 Ruminococcus sp. UBA7158 | reverse complement strand
GTTGTCGACACCAATGTTTGCCCTTTGGGCAAACATCCGACCGAGCGGTGGAGGACCGCCGCACGGAAAACTATATAAAATAATCAAACAGGGAGTGTTTTTTAATGAAAGAAAAGATTATACAATTCGGTGAAGGCGGCAAGTGTCGACTCATAGTTCTTTCATAATCACACCTTGGTTGTCGACACCAATGTTTGCCCTTTGGGCAAACATCCGACCGAGCGGTGGAGGACCGCCGCCCAAGAAACTATATATTTTATCAGACAGGAAGTGTATTTAAATGAAGGAAAAAATTATCCAGTTTGGCGAAGGCGGCTTCTTGCGCAGCTTCGTCGATATGTTTGTAAATATCATGAACGAAAAGGGTCTTTTTGACGGCAAGGTAGTTGTTGTTCAGCCTATTGCCAAAGGACTTGTTGATGTTTTGAACGCTCAGAACGGCGTTTATCACCAGTATTTAAGAGGAATTGAAAACGGCGAGGTCATCAATCAAATGACCGAGGTTCACTCAATTTCAAGGGGAATCAATCCCTATACCGATTATCAGGAGTATTTAAAGCTTGCCCACAATCCCGATATGCGCTTTATTGTCTCCAATACAACAGAAGCAGGTATTGAGTACCTCGGAACAGAGAGCTTGAACGATGCACCTCCGAAGTCCTTCCCGGCTAAGCTCACTGCTCTTTTGTACGAAAGATACAAGGCAGGTCTTGACGGCTTTATCATTCTTTGCTGTGAGCTTATCGACCACAACGCCGATTTCTTAAAGGAATATGTACATAAATACGCTAAGCTTTGGAGCTTGGGCGACGACTTTGAGAACTGGCTCGATGAAAAGAACAGCTTTTCAAACACCCTTGTAGACAGAATCTGCACAGGCTATCCTAAGGACGAAGCCGAAAAGCTTTGCGCTGAGCTCGGATGCGAGGACAAACTCATCAACACGGCTGAGATATTCCACCTTTGGGTTATCGAAGGCGACTACGAGGGCGAGCTTCCGCTTAAGAAAGCGGGTATAAACGTCATCTGGACAAAGGACGTCACCCCATATAAAAAGCGCAAGGTAAGAATCCTTAACGGTGCGCACACATCGATGGTTCTTGCCGCAAGGCTTTACGGTCTTTCAACAGTCGGCGAATGCTTGAATGACGAAAAGGTTTCGGCATTCCTCAAAAAAGCCCTCGATGAAGAAATCATCCCCACACTCGGAAGCACCGATGAGGATAAGATCTTCGGCGCAGCAGTTCTTGAAAGATTCAGCAACCCGTTTGTAAAGCATCAGCTTTTAAGCATCGCTTTGAACTCAGTTTCAAAGTTTAGGGCAAGAGTTTTGCCGACAATTCTTGAATACAGGGATAAGTTCGGCAAGCTTCCAAAGTGCTTAACAATGTCCTTGGCGGCATTAATCGAGTTTTACCGCACCGATGAAGCCAACGACGGCGAGGAAATAATGCAGTTCATGAAGACCGCCGAGGTCAAGGATATCCTTAAAAGAGATGATTACTGGGGCGAGGACTTAAGCTTTATGGCTGACGAAATTGAAAAGACAGTCTCGCTCATTGAAAACAGCGGCATGAGCGCATATTATGAGGAAGCATTGTCATGAGCATGATAAAAATATCGCATTTAGATAACGTTGCCGTTAATTCCGAAACAGGTCATAAAATCGCCCTTTGCGACATAAAAGCCGGCGAAAGGGTTATAAAATACGGCTTCTGCATCGGAATAGCCACCGAGGATATCAAATCAGGCGACAGCGTTCATACTCACAATATAAAAACTGCGCTCAGTGTTCGCTCTGAATATGAATACCATCCGAAAGAGTGCGCTCTTAAGCCGTTAGCTCCCGATACCGTTGAGGCTTATGTCAGGGAGGACGGAAGCGTCGGCGTAAGAAACGATATCTGGATTATTCCCACAGTCGGATGTATAAACGGCACAGCAAGGCGCCTTGCCGAGCTGACAGGTGCAATTGCACTCACCCACCCCTACGGCTGTTCGCAGTTAGGCGGCGACCATGCCACAACCCAGAAGATTCTGTGCGGACTTGTTAATCATCCGAACGCAGGCGGTGTGCTTGTTTTGGGCTTGGGATGCGAGAATAACAATTTAGGCGAGTTTAAAAAGGTGCTCGGAGGGGTCAATCCCGACAGAGTGAAGTTTTTAAACGCTCAGGACTTTGACGACGAAATAGCCGAGGGCTTAAGGCTCATTGCACAGCTTAAAGAATATACAAGCGGCTTTAAACGTCAAAGCGTGCCCGTGTCTAAGCTAAAAATAGGGCTTAAGTGCGGCGGGTCTGACGGTTTTTCGGGCATAACGGCAAATCCTGCTATAGGTCGATTGGCTGATAGGGTCATTGCAATGGGCGGAGCGTGCGTTTTAACGGAAGTCCCCGAAATGTTCGGCGCAGAAACCATTCTGATGGACAGATGCGAGTCCAAGGACGTCTTTGACAAAACCGTGTCGCTGATAAACAACTTCAAGGACTACTTTGTCGCTCACAATCAGGTTATATATGAAAACCCATCCCCGGGAAACAAGGCGGGCGGCATATCAACTTTGGAAGAAAAGTCATTAGGCTGCACTCAAAAGGGCGGCTCATCACCGGTTACAGACGTCTTGGACTACGGCGATACAGTTACTAAGCCCGGACTCAACCTATTAAACGGTCCCGGGAACGACATGGTAGCCGTTACAAACCTGACCGCCTGCGGTTGCCAGATTATTCTGTTCTCGACTGGCAGAGGAACACCCCTCGGTGCGCCTGTACCGACTGTTAAGGTAGCAACAAACTCGTCTATAGCTTCAAAAAAGAGCGGATGGATTGATTTTAACACCGGCGAGATAATAAACGGCAGGGATATTGACGATGATTTCTTTGAATACGTCAAGAGAGTGGCAAACGGAGAGCTGACCTGCTCCGAAAGAAACGGATACCGTGAAATTGCAATATTTAAGGACGGTGTTACACTGTGACAAACACATTCAGACCAAATTGCATTATAGACGCCCACCTTCACCTTTGGCTTGAGCAAAAGGGCATGGTAGCAGGTATGCCTGTTTACAGCTTGGGCGGCGGAAAAAGTATGTTCATGGGAGAGGTCAGGCAGATGATGCCGGCATACATTGACGACGGCAAAAATACCGCCGAAAAGCTTTTAGCCAACATGGACTACGCCTGCGTAAACGCCTGTGTCTGCACTCAGGAGTATATGGACGGCAATCAGGACGAATATCTGCTGAGCGTCAGAAATCGCTATCCGAATAGATTCAGAATCTGCTCTTTATACGAAGAAAACGACAGCTACAAAACCGACGGCTTCGACGGCATAAAGGTGTGTGCATCAAGGCTTAAGGACCGTGACCTTAAAAAGCTTCTGCCGCTGTTTAAGGACGCCGAAGCTAAGGGCAAGTTCATATCAATAGACCTTGCAGACGGCGATGAACAGACCGATGATATGCAGTATTTGATCGACGAATGTACGAATCTTAAGATTGCTATAGGTCACTTTGGAATGGTGACAACAAAGGGCTGGCAAAAGCAGATTGAGCTTGCTAAAAATAAGAACGTATACATTGAAAGCGGCGGCTTAACATGGCTGTTCAACGGCGAATACTACCCCTTCCCGTCTGCAATTGACGCTGTTAAGGAAGCGGCAGGAATTTGCGGAATGCATAAGCTGATGTGGGGAAGCGATTACCCGAGAACCATGACAGAAATAACCTACAAGATGGCGGTTCGCTTCATCTTAGAAACAGACAAGCTCACAGATGATGAAAAAAATCTCTTCCTCGGCGAAAATGCTAAGAGGTTCTACGGCTTCGGTGAATTTACCCCTCTTGAGCCGATTAAGCATATGCTTTGATTAGCCTTATAAGAAAGGACTGTTTTAAATGTTAAAAGGAATACCGACAATAATCCCTCCCGTACTTTTAAAGGTTCTGTGCGAAATGGGTCACGGAGATGAGATAGTTATAGCCGACGGCAATTTCCCGTCTGAATCGGTCGGCAAGGATGCAATTGTCATAAGAATGGACGGACACGGCGTTCCCGAGGTTTTAGACGCTGTTTTGTCACTCATTCCGCTCGACCAATACGTTGAAAAGCCTGTCTGCCTGATGGACAGAGTTAAAGGCGACAATGCGGACGTTTCCATCTGGAAAACATACGACAAGCTTTTAAATAAGCACGAGGGCAAGTCTTTAGACGACGTTCAAATGCTTGAAAGATTTGAGTTTTACGACAGGGCAAAGTCTGCGTATGCGGTTATTGCAACGTCAGAGCGCAGTCAATATGCCAATGTGATACTCAAAAAGGGATGCGTATTGTAATTCATTAATTTGTCTTTTTACACATTTCAGCGGTGTAATGGCAATACAGCGAATAAAACAGGTTCATAGTATACTTAAAAATATAGGCTCTATGTCAATAGTTGG
>DKWG01000033.1:5025-37681 GCA_002491605.1 Ruminococcus sp. UBA7158 | reverse complement strand
TGAGCGAAGTTCGCTAAATTTTTATTTAGCGAACTTCATTATATATAGTGAAGCAAGGAGTATTCCATTTTTGCTGTTCCCTTAAGTAAACTTATTAAAGCTGCTTTCTGATAATAGAACCGGGCTTGATCTCATGCTCAAACGGCATCGAGAATTTCATGGTCGCCTTATTTGCACTCTCAACGCTTTCGCCTTGCTCGTTTATTATTTCGTTGGCAATCATTTTTACAGGCTCTGTCATCGGCGAGAGTATTTCCAGCTCATCGCCTCGGAAGAAACGGTTTCTTTGAGTGCAGAATATTTTTCCGTCTGCATACGAGTCGACAACTGCCACAACGTCGTAATCCCTGACATATCCGCTTGTTTCGTAATACTGGCAGTCCTTCGGATGACCAAAATAAAAACCGGTGCAATATTTTCTGTGTGACACCTTGAATACTTCCTCTTTTACCCATTCAGGAAGCTTGTAGTCTGTAGGATTGCTTTTTAAAATATCCGTCGCAGCTCTGTACGCATTTGTAACAACAGACACATAATAAGCCGACTTTGCCCTGCCCTCGATTTTAAAGCTTGTAACGCCTGCTTCAGCGAGCTTGTCGAGGTGGTCGATCATACATAAGTCCTTTGCGTTCAAAATGTATGCGCCGTTTTCGTCCTCGGCTATAGGATAAAACTCATTTTCACGCTTTTCTTCCATGAGATAGTATTTCCACCTGCACGGCTGTGCGCACTCTCCCCTGTTGGCGTCACGATTTATAAGATACTGCGACAAAAGGCATCTGCCCGAAAACGAAACGCACATTGCACCGTGTACAAAACACTCAATATCCAAATCCTTTGGAGTTTTTGCTCGTATTTCACTGATGTCCTCTAAGGACAGCTCTCTTGCAAGAACTACTCGCTTTGCTCCCATATTGTAAAATGTATTTGCGGTGCAGTAGTTGACGATTCCCGCCTGAGTTGAAACGTGAAGCTCAAGGTCGGGGACGTATTTTTTTATAAGCGAAAATACACCTATATCATTGACAATTGCGGCGTCAATGTTGCAATCGGCGGCTTGCTTTATAAATCCTTCAAAACCGTCGATTTCTGAGTTTGTCGGAAGCGTGTTGCAGGTCAAATATACCTTTTTTCCGAGCTTGTGGGCTTCGTCACAGGCCGTTTTTAACTCGTCAAAGGTAAAATTATTCGGTGACGACCTCATTCCGAAGCTTTTTCCGGCAAGGTAAACAGCGTCTGCACCGTATTGAAGCGCAGCACGGAATCTTTCCATGTCCCCTGCCGGAGACAATACTTCAAGCTTATCAATGTCAAACATTTTAAGTCTATTCATCCTTTCGACTAATCAGCCCTTATACCTGCAGCTTCACAGTTGGCAAGATGCTCGCTGTAGGTCTTGGCATAAAACGTCTCTTTTGTATTGATATTAGAACAGAAATAGTAATACTGTGTTTCGGCAGGATACAGCACCGCATTGACAGCGTCCGCACCGGGATTGCATATTGCGCCGATCGGAAGCCCAAGGCAGGTATAAGTATCGTATGCATCGTACATATCCTGATATTCTATAGTCATGACACTCTTAATGTCGTTTTCAATGTATGAATACGTTGTGTCAGACTGGAGCTTAGGATATTCCTCCGGGGCATTCAGTCTGTTTATAAATACTGACGCTATATTTTTCATGTCGTCAACGCTGCCTGCTTCCTTTTGAACTATTGAAGCAAGAGTTACAACCTCGTCTATCGTGTACCCAAGCGATTGAGCACGGCTTATAGCTTCAGGGCTGAGAATCTCGTTGGTACGCTGCTTGATTTTTTTAACTACATTGTAGGCAGAGTCTCCGACGTAGAACTCATATGTGTCAGGGAAAAGATAGCCCTCATATTTATAAAGCTTTAGGCTTGAATTAGAAACGTAGCGTTCAAATTCATAGCCGAACACAGATGAATTGAAGTAATAGATAAATTCGGACGCCGAGCACACATCGTTTTCTTCGAGCAGCTTGGCAGCTTGATTTATCGTTATGCCTTCAACAAAGGTAATAGTGGCAGTTTTCTTGGCATCACGCATTTCAACAAGGCTGTCTATTAAATCAGAATAGCTCATGTTATATGCCACTTCAATATCTCCGGGACACATATTACCGTCAGCCTCTTTGACTTTAGCAAGGGCAACAAACACTTTTTTGTAGTGGATTACTCCTTCGCCGTAGAGCTGATTAGCTATATCCTTTGTCGACGAGCCTTCGGGGATATAGATAGTAAAGCTGTTATCAGCTGTTTCTATACCCAAAACGTCTCTGCCGACTACTATTACGAACAGTGACAGAACTATAGACGCACACAAAACTAATGTTGCCAATACTATTCCGCCGTAAGCAGAATAATTCTTTCTCCTGCGCTTCTTCTTGACATTTTTCTTGATCGGCTGAGGTATCTTTTCTTCTGAGCGGTCATCAAATACTACATTTTGTGTCTGACCGTGCTTTCCGAAATCAAAGATGTTAGTCGCGTCGTTTTCGGCAGATTCTGAGTCCGCTTCGTCAAAAATCTTGACAGGCTGCGACTCGTATTCCTTAACATCTCCGCTTTCTCTGTTTGCAAGCTCAGTGCCGGCGTCATTCTCTGACGGATTGATTAGCGAGTCAAGGTATTTGTCAAAGTTCTCTTGATTATTTTTATCACTCATTTTGATCAGTCCTTTAAAAAATCCGAGACTAAATAGACATAGCTATTCAGTCGATGCTGTTTTGCCTTTACTGTCTTGTGCCGAGCGAAGTAATTAAGCGGTCAGCTCTTTCCTTTGAAATCAGCCTTTCGATTATCGCATATGAAAAATCAATGGCTGCACCCATTCCGCTGGCAGTTATAATGTTTTCGTCTACTGAAACATTGGCATTTAACACATTCGCATCGACAAGCTCATTTTCAAAGCCACGGTAGCAAACGGCGTTTTTGCCCTTTAAAAGTCCCTTATGACCTAATATAGAGGGTGCTGCGCAGATTGCGGCTATCGGGATGTTATTTTCAACGCAGTAGTCAATGGCATTATTGACTGCTTCACTTTTTTCTAAATTCAAGGTTCCGGGCATTCCTCCGGGCAGAATTATCATCTCAACGCTTGGCGACATTTTTATTTCGTTGTCCTCAACGTCTGTAAACACATTTATACCGTGCGAGCCTTTAATAATGCTTCCGCCTACTCCTACTGTCAAAACCTCTTTTTCACAGCGCCTTAAGCAGTCGACAGGCGTTAAAGCTTCAATTTCCTCAAAACCGTTCGCCAAAAAACACAATACCATTTTTAAATACTTCCCTTCTAATATTTATAAACATGAACAACAGTAATCAAAGCTTTGCAGCAGAAGCAAGCTGCTCATCTGCATCCCTTAAAACCGTTTCGGTGATGCTGTCTCCGCTCAGCATTCTTGCAATTTCATATTTTCTTTCCTCAAAGCCAAGCGGCATAATATTTGTAACCGTTCTGGACTGACAAACATTCTTTTCTATCAGCAAATGGTCGTCAGCCATAATTGCAATCTGAGGAAGATGAGTAACGCATAAAACCTGATGCTTTCTTGAAATTTCACGCAGCTTGATTCCGATTTTCTGAGCCGCCCTGCCGCTTACGCCGGTATCAATTTCATCGAATATCAGTGTCGGAATTGAGTCCCTATCTGCAAGAACTGCCTTTAATGCAAGCATTATTCTTGACAGCTCACCGCCTGATGCAATTTTAGCAAGCGGCTTTAAAGACTCACCCTTGTTTGCTGATATAAGCAACTCAACGTTGTCAAGCCCCGTAGATGTCAGCTTTCCTCGCTTATTGTCAACGACGAGCCTGACATTTGGCATATTTAAAAATTCCAGCTCGCTCGTCACTCCGCTTATAAACCTTTCTGCGGCAGTGCGGCGATGTTCGCTTAAACGCTCAGCTTTTTTAGTGACGTCGCTCAGAAGTTGAGCCTTTTTCGTCTCAAGCTCGCTGATGCGATCGTCAGAAACGATAAGTCCGTCACGCTCTTCTATGGCATCGTAATAAACCTTTAATACATCCTTAAGCTCAGGACCGTAGCGCCTTTTAATCTTGACAAGCTCATTTCGCCTTTGAGTAAGCGAAGCGTATTCGCTTTCATCAATATCAAGACCGGAAAGTATACCGGAAAGCTCTTTTGAAATATCGTCAAGCTCAATTCCGAGACTCGAAAGCCTTTGTGCAATCGGCTTTAGCTCCGGCAAAAGCTCTTCGTTTATTTCAAGCTCAGTATAAGCTCTTGCGATTATTTCTCCTGCTCCTGACGATGATTCGTCACCGCTCAACCCGGATATCGCTAAGCTGATCGATTCCGACAAGGAAACGGCATTATCCAAAACCTTGAACCTATTTTCAACATATTCATCTTCATTTTCTTCAATGTCGAGAGCTGATATATCGTCAATGATTCTTGACAGGTACTCAACCCTGCTCGTATTCTTTAATGCGTCCTGCTTTAGTCTGTTGATTTCTCTTGCGCATGACTGCAAGGCTTTAAAAGCGGTTTTGTACTCAGACAAAAGCTTTTCCGACTGTGCATACTCGTCTAAAATTTCAAGGTGCTTTGACGGATCCAAAAGAACCTGCGAATCATGCTGACCGTGAATATTGACTAACAGGTCTCCGATTTCACGAAGAGAGGAAACATTAACCGGTCTTGAATTGATTCTCGCTGAGCTTTTACCGTCCTGACTTATTTCTCGGGAAATAATAAGCTCCGAGGAGGCATCAAAGCCCATCTGTTCAAGCTTGTGCTGTGCAGACAGCGGAATGTCAGTAAATACTGCGCTGACATATGCCTTGGAAGCTCCGTCTCTTATGACATCTTTATATATTCTTTGCCCCAAAACAGCATTAATTCCGCCGATGAGAATCGATTTACCTGCACCGGTTTCACCTGTAAACACATTTAGCTTGTCACCAAGCTCAATTGTAGCATTCTCGATGACGGCAAGGTTTTCTATGTGAAGTTCTTTTAGCAAGGATATCACTTCCTGTTTAACTCAAATAAAGCTGCTAAGCTCGTCTAAAAGCTCCAAAGCGTCTGCCTCGGTGCGCATAAGAACAAATATCGTGTCGTCTCCTGCGAGAGTTCCGACTATACCTATATACCCGACCGTGTCAAGCTTAGAGCAAACGGCATTCGCCATACCTGTGTAGCATTTAATCACGACCGTATTCATAGCTCTGTCAACAGAAATGACAGAATCGCTGAAAAACGATGAAAATGCAGCCTTTGCTCCGCTTCCTTGAGCCTTCTGCGGAATAGTGTATTTATACCCGCCGCCTGACGTCATCGTTTTGACCAAGGCAAGCTGCTTTATGTCCCTCGAAATGGTCGCCTGAGTGACATTGTAGCCTCTGTCCATCAGCAAAGCAAGCAATGTTTCCTGAGTGTCAACCTCGTATTTTGATACTATATCTAAAATCGCCTGTTTCCTGTCGTTCTTCATATCAAATCATTCCCTTTATCAACCAAAAAATCATATTTCC
The DNA here is from genome assembly GCA_002491605.1 of Ruminococcus sp. UBA7158. GTDB lineage: Bacteria > Bacillota > Clostridia > Oscillospirales > Ruminococcaceae > Faeciplasma. The sequence continues at coordinate 32,152 of DKWG01000033.1, read as the reverse complement.
TTAGCAGGCTGCATAAGCTTTGCGCCTATAGATTTAAAGAAGTTGTCACCCCTGATGTCGATTAAATCTAACCTGAGCGAGGACTTTCTTATATAGATCCTGTCGCTCTTTGTAACAGGAATAGGACTTGCGCCGTCAGCGCTGACTCCTATCGTTCCGTCAGCTCGGTACTTAACCTCAATGAGCTTATTCGGTGCAAAGAGCATTGTTCTTGCAAACAAAGAATGCGGACAAATCTGAGTGAACTCTATACAGTCCATTGTCGGCTCAATAAGAGGTCCGCCTGCGGAAAGAGAATATGCCGATGCGCCTGTCGGGGTTGAAAAAATAAGTCCGTCGGCTCTTAACGACGATACTGTCGTTCCGTCCGCAAGCACTGTAAAATCGTTTATATAATAGTTGAAGCCATGTGTTATGACGATGTCATTAAGGGCTGTAACTGTTGCAAAGGTCGAGTCCGGATGCTCAATTACAACGTCAAGCATCATTCTGCTCTCGGTTTTATATTCAGATGTCAAAAGCTTTGAAAGGTCATCGAGCTCGTCTTTTTCAAGCGACGCCATAAATCCGAGCCTTCCGCAGTTTATGCCTAAAAGTTTCTTTCTATATTTCGCAGCCAAAGATGCAATTCTAAGTATAGTTCCGTCGCCGCCTATGGTTATTATAACATCGCAAACAGCAACTGCGTCGTTTTGATCCATAATCTCAAGGCATTTACCAAGCTCGCCGACATCAAGTGCTTCGGATGCGATGACATTGCAGCCCATCTCGCTAAGCTTTTGAATGACCTGCTTAGTGCACTCCAAAGAAAACTGTTTTTTTAGATTAGGATAAATATAAACCGTCATCTGAATGTTATCCGCCTTTCTTCACTTGTATGAACGCATTGTCTACAATTTTCTTGACATCGCAGACAAAAGGTTTTTTGGCATCAGCCTTTACAGCATAGACTAAATACTCAATGTTCCCGTCCCCACCGGCTATAGGTGAAAAAGTCAACGCATTAACGCTAAATCCCAAATCGCTGAGATACGCCAAAGCTTCTGTCAAGATGTTTTGATGAACCTTTTTGTCCTTAACTATACCGTTCTTCGATAGATGTTGCCGCCCTGCTTCAAATTGCGGCTTGATTAAAAACACTGCCGAGCCGTCAGTTTTCAGTACTCTCACAGCAGCCTGCTGAGCAAACTTTGCAGATATAAAGGATAAATCCGCTGCAACAAAGTCGCATTCCTCGCCTATTATGTCAAGATTAACGTCTTTAACGTTAACACCTTCAATGTTTTTTACTCTTGTATCGTTTAAAAGTCTCTTATCAAGCTGACCGTGACCTACATCAACGGCAAATACCTTCTCGGCACCGTTTTGCAGCATACAGTCGGTAAAGCCGCCTGTTGAAGCGCCTAAATCAGCGCAAACAAGCCCCGATAAATCAATGGAAAACTCGTTTATTGCCTTTTCAAGCTTGAGTCCGCCCCTGCCGACATATTTCAGCTTTTCGCCGCAGAACTCAATATCATCAGTATCGCTTATTTCAGCGGAAGGCTTAAGACAAGGCTTCTTATTGACGAAAACTTCGCCGTTTTTTATATACTCTTTTGCTCGTTCGCGGCTTTGCGCCAGTCCCTTTTCAACAAGCAAAGCGTCAAGTCTGGGCATTGTCAGCGGTGTTCCTTTCGTTTGATGTCAAGCTAAATGACTTGACACATATTTTGCAGGCTTACGGTAAATCAGCTTTGACTGTATCTACTATCGATTTTTCTGATAATCCGTAAAGCTCAATAGCTTCACTGTATTTCATGTGAGATACAAATCCGTTAATCGCTCGAACAGTCACGTTATTGCATCTTGCTTCAAGCTTTTGACCTATTGAACCTTCGTATTGCGATTCCTCAAACACAAAAGCTCTCTTGTATTTGCTAATAATATCGATTATATCGTTTTCTATCGGGTAAATGCAGACAAGCTTCATAAAGTCGCACCCGAGCGATTTTGCAGCTTTTTCGGCTGATTCCGATTCCCTGCCGTAGGATATAATAAGTGTGTCGCTGCTTCTGCCGACTAAACTGTAATTATCAAGACAGGGTGTGACATCTAAGTCTGTACATTTAGGATATCTTACTGCAACGAGTCCTTCATCGCAAAATATAGCTTTGTTTAAGCAGTGTTCCAGCTCAGCATAGCAGGACGGCGAGTATATTTTTGCATTCGGAATGGTGCTCAGAAACGGGACATCCATAATTCCTTGATGTGTCTGACCGTCCTCGCCGACTATTCCGGCGTTTCCTATACCTAAAACCACATGAAGATTGTCAAGCGAAACATCATGAATCAGCTGATCGTAGCATCTTTGCAGGAAGGACGAGTACACGCCGAACACCGGAATCATTCCCGATTTTGCAAGACCTGCGCAAAATGTGACGGCGTGCTCCTCAGCTATTCCGACATCAAAAAGTCTTTCAGGATGCGTTTTATTGAGATAATTCAACCCTGTGCCATACTTCATGGCAGCTGTAACAGCGACGATTCTCTTATCCTCATCGGCAAACCTTGCCACGGCTTTGCCGAAAATGTCAGAAAAGCAGATTTCTTTTTTTGGTATAACGCCTGACGTCGGGTCGAATCCGCTTACTCCGTGAAAGCTTCCCGGGTTGTTTTCTGCCGGTGCATAGCCTTTTCCCTTTACAGTGTTCACCTGAACCATTACGGGAGCGTTCAGTGATTTGGCATATAACAAAGCCGATTCAAGAGACTCAAGGTCGTGACCGTCAACAGGTCCGACATATTCAAAGCCCAAATCCTCAAACAAGGTGATGTGTAAAAGTCTTTCTTTTATTATATCCTTTGAAAAGCTGATCGACTTTTTTATGCTTCTTCCGACCAGCGGAACAGCTTCAAGCATTCGAATAGCTGCATTTTTCACCTTTTTGTATGACTTCTTCATCCGCAGCTTAGATAAATACTCAGCGATTCCCCCGATGTTTTTGGATATAGACATCTCATTGTAGTTTAGTATGACGACAAGGTTGGTGCCGCTCCTGCCGGCGTTGTTTAATCCTTCGTATGAAAGACCGCCCGTGAGCGCTCCGTCTCCTATTACTGCAACTGCATGATGATTGTCACCCTTTAACTTCATGCCCTGAGCCAAGCCCAGAGCAGACGATATCGAGGTTGAGCTGTGTCCGCTGATTACAGGGTCATGTATCGATTCCGAAGGATTCATGAAGCCGCATAAGCCGTCCTTGCAGCGAAGCGAGTCAAATTCGTCAAACCGACCTGTCAGAAGCTTATGGGCATAGCTTTGGTGACCGACGTCAAAGACAATTTTATCATCCGGTGAATCAAAAACTCTATGAATTGCAACCGACAGCTCAACTGTTCCCAAATTTGAAGCCAAATGTCCTCCGTTTTTTGAGACTGTCTCGATTATCTTCTCTCTGATTTCTTCACAGAGCCTTTTTTCATCATCTATATTAAGCTTTTTTATATCCTTTGGGAGTGTAAGACTACTTAAAAGTTCATACTTCAATATCTACAGTCCTTTTCTAATACAAATTTCCCATTCGTATATTATAAGCGCTACATCCTGCGTTTTACTAAATCTGAAGCCAGCTCGCACAAAAGCTGCGAACCGTTTAAATCTTTAATCTGTGCGACAGCCGACTCGGTATACCTTTGGGCAAGCTCGTAAGCTTTGTCTATACCCAAAACATCTGCAAAGGTGTTCTTATTTCTGATTTTATCGCTGCCGATCGGCTTTCCGAGCTCTGATTCTGTTCCGATGACGTCCAAAATGTCATCAACAATCTGAAAGCTCATTCCGAGATTCGCAGCATACTCCTCTGCTCTTTTAACATCGCACTGCTCGGCACCGGCTAAAATCGCACCGAATGCCGCTGATGCCATTAATAGGCATCCTGTTTTTTTAGCGGACATTTCCTTCAGAAACTCGATATCGACATCCTGCCCCTCGGATATAATATCCAGCATCTGACCCATAATCATACCCATATTTCCCGATGCGCAAGACAAATACGACGTTAGTTTGACTGCCGTTTCACAGCTTATCTTACCTGCAAGAGCATTTGCACTGATAATTTCAAACGGCAAAAGACTTAATCCGTCACCTGCTAAAAGAGCGATGTCGGCACCGTATGCCGCATGAACTGACGGTTTTCCTCTCCTCATTGAGTCGTTATCCATTTCGGGCATATCATCGTGAATAAGCGAAAATGTATGTATAAGCTCTAAGCAGGCGGCTATCTCGCTGATGTCCTCTTTACCGCCGAAGAGCTTGTAGAATTCCAAACATAAAACCGGTCTTATCCTCTTGCCGCCGGCACAAAGACCGTACTTTTCAGCAGCTATGACGCTGTTTGATCTATCCGATGTGCACTTAAGGTAGCCAAGGTTTTCTATGACGGAGTTTATCAGCGCAACATCATCGCTGAAAACCTTTAAATTTTGTTCGGTCATATCGTTAAACCTCTTCCTTGTTATAATCTGCTATGTCTTTTTTTACTTCCTCAATCTGCTCCAAGCAGGTCTGACTAAGGCTCATCCCCTCTTTATAAAGCTTTGCAACCTCCTCAAGGGTTGTATTCTCATCGTTGAGGGCCTTGCATATTTCCTTTAACCTTAGAATTGATTCTTCAAAATTCATTTGTTGTGACCGTGCCTTTCGTACAAAGTCAAATTCGTGTCGATATATGAAAGACACAAACTTATTCATCATTGATAATTCGGGCGGATATGCTTCCGTCCCTCATTTTGATATCGATAACTCCGCTCAGTCCGGTAACTCGGGTTACAATTTCGTCGTTCTGATAGATAAGTGCATATCCTTTTGATGCCATAAGCATGGGATCAGCCGATGAAATTATGCCGTTAAGGCCTTTCACCGAATTCTCAGCCGAAGAAATCCTTGCCGCAGCAGCTGATGCTATTGAGTTTTTCAACAGCGTTATCTCATATGACATAGACGATATCCTTCTCACGGGTGAATACGCCGTAAGCAGCTCTGTCATACCGCTCACTTTTGAGCTGAATGAGTCGACCCTCTTTGTTGCAGACGATGTTATATTGTCCCTTAACGATAAGACGGTTGAGTAAATATCTTTGATATCAGGAGTACACAGCTCAGCAGCCGCCGATGGTGTAGGCGCTCTGAAATCTGCCGCCAAATCGCAAAGTGTATAATCGATTTCGTGACCGACAGCGCAGACTACAGGTTTTTTGCAATTATACACCGCCATAACGGCAGTTTTGGTGTTGAAGCAGGATAAATCGCCTACAGAGCCGCCGCCTCTTGTCAAAATAATGACGTCCGCATCAGACTTATCAGCCATTGCCAACGCATCTGAAATGCTCTGCGGCGCTGAAGCTCCCTGAACCAAAGCGTCAAACAGTGTAACGCAGGCAAACGGATAACGCCTTGCAGCAACCGCTTCAATGTCATGAATAGCCGCACCGGACTGTGATGTTACAACTGCGATTTTCGCAGGGTGTCTCGGCAATTCCCTTTTTGGCTTTGAGAATACGCCTTGGCTCTCAAGCTCGTCACGAAGCTTTAAAAGCGCTAAACGCTCGGCGCCCTCTCCGCTCGGCATAATCTGCGTGCATACAATCTGATACACACCCGAGCGCTCATATACGTCAATACCGCCGAAAGCAATAATGCTCATTCCGACATACGGAGTAAATCGAAGCCTTGCAACGTTTGACGAAAACATAACGGCCTTGATGTACGACTTGCCGTCGGTAATTGAAAAATACATATGTCCGGAGGTTTGATTTACAGTAATGTCGCTTATTTCGCCGCTGACGGCAATTCCCTTGAGCTTGGGATCGTTTTTAAGCTTAAAAGCTATATATGCGTTTACAGCTGAAACCGTTAGTATTGAATTCACAGTATGCACCCATCCTTTACAGCAGCATATATGGCAGTTCCCACGGCGTTGTCGCAGGAAAACTCAGGCTCGGCAAAGTATGCGTCAAACGAGAGCGCCAGCTTGTCCCTGATGAGCATATCCGACATAACTCCGCCGGCATATATAACCTTCATGTCGCCGTAAACAGACAGCGCATACTTGGTCATTTCAAAGATTACCGCTTCGATATATTTAAGCACAAAAAGCGCAATATCGCATTTGCTTGCGCCGTCTGACAGCATTTTTGCGCACTTATTCTCAACTCCCGAAAGGCAGCAGCATCCATCCTTTAAAGTCGGCTTGATCTTAAACCTTGCAGTCGACTGATTAGCCAACGCCTCAAGCGCCTTTCCGCACGGAAATTTCAGCCCCAGCATAACTCCGACTCGGTCTATAAGCTGACCCGCCTTTAAATCAAGCGAAGTTGATACCTCTTTAACAGAAATAACTTCGTTCTTATCCGGAACCGCTAAAAGGCAATCGGTAGTTCCTCCGCTGACGTGAAAAGCCAAAAAAGGCTTGTCTGAATAGATCAGCTTTGTCATGCCGCAGGAGTACAGAGCGGCGAGTATATGTCCTGCTTGATGAGAAGTCTTATAAATCCTTGCTCCGCAAGCCGCTGCCATACTTTCGGCAATTGTTTCTCCGACCAAAAAGCACGGCATATACGAGCCTTCAATCCTTCTCGGCGCATTTGAAACTCCGATGGCAGTTATGCTGTCGTCAAATAGCTTTAAACTGCTCAGTACCTCGCTGAACTGCTTCACGTGATGAAAAACTGCATCTGACTGCCGAAGCCCAAGCTCACCGTCCTTAACAGGAAGCAGCTTCTTGCTTTGAAAGACACTTCGGGACGAGGAATTATATACCGCCGTTGAGGTTGTATAGTTGCTTGTGTCTATTCCCAAATAAAGCGGCATTACTTATTCTCTAAGCTCCTTGAGTAAGCACCCAAAACGCCGTTTACAAAGGAAACATCGGCGTCCTGAGCGTATTTTTTAACCAAACCGACTGCTTCGTTTATGGCTACCTTCATAGGAGCCTTGTCGCTTCCGTACAAAATCTCATAAACAGCCAAGCGAAGTGCAGCTAAGTTGATCTTCGGTATTCTGTCTATGCTTCTTTTTTTGCTGAAGCTTGCAATAACGCTGTCTATCTCGTCAAGCTTTGAAAAAACACCTTCGACAGTTTGCTTAACCTCGTCGTTGATGGTGACGGCTTCGTTGTCTAAAGAAATCTCGATAAGCTCGCCGATGCTTTCCTCACGGAAAGACTTTTCAAAGATGAGTATAAACTCTGATTCTCTAATGTCATGTCTTGTAACGCCCATAAAACTCTCCATCCCTATGAAAATCTTTAGGTTATCAAAATGCTTTGCAGCTACGATTGATTAGCTCTATGCCAATCTGCGCTGCAAAACGCACAACAGCCAAGCCGTATTATTTACGACTTGGCAAATATGCTATTTACCCTGGTTCTCCGAAAAATCAACATCGACAACAGAAACGTTTACCTTCGACACTGTTACGCCTGTCATTGACTGAACAGCAGATTTAACCTTTGCTTGAATCTGCTCGCAGACCGACGAAACGTTATATCCGCTGAAAACTATTATCGACATTGAAATCTTTGCAACTCCGTCGAGCATTGTTACTCTTATCGCATTTCCGGAAACTTTACTTGAAAAGAGCTTAAGCACGTTAAACGGTTTTGTCGAAATCTTTGATACACCGACTACCTCCATCGCAGCATTATTCGCAATGGATATTATAACGTTTTCCGAAACTCTTAACGTTCCCTTTTTGCTTCTCTGTGAAACCTCCATCAGCTTTATATCCTCCTTTATACGTCCAAAAACAAAATAATTTATAAATATTAATACTGCATACAGCATTGAGCCGATGTTCAATCGGGCTTTGAATAAACTATACTGCTATATGCAAACTTATACATATAGCAGTATAGCATAATTGTTGCCGTTAGACAACTATTTTACTTCAAAAATTCTGATATTTTCATTCAGAACTTTTACTTCGGAAAGTAAAATGTCTTTAATCTGTGCAACCTGAGCTGATGTCAAGCCGTCTGACTTTACAACAATGCTGGCATTTTCGCCGTCTAAGTAGCAAACGCAGTCCTCAAAGCCGGATGCCTTTATAAGGTCCTCTATTACTGTCTCGCTTTCGATCTGCGATGAAAGAGCCATTGCATCGTCTGCATATGTTGCCATTTCCTCATTAGTGATGTCTCCGCCGCCTAAAACCATTTTGAGCGTTTCGACTGCCTCATCTCTCGATGTGAGCTTATTGAGTCTTGCCTGAGCAAAGTAGTCGTCTGACGAGTAATCTGAGACCTGCGTGCCGTTTACATATGTAAGCTCGCCGTAGGCTGAGTTCATGTTGATGCCGTTTACAACGTCGGTTGGCTTTAGCTCAGACTTTGAAAGCTCATAATTGGCATAGACTGCAATGCCGAGCAAAAGTGTCAGGCAGGCAAGAATGATGTGCTTTTTGCCGAGGTTGAAATTCAATTTTAATTTTCTTGTAGTCATACTGATATCTCTCCTTAATTCTTCTTTGTGACGTATACTCTGTTTGATGATATATTTAAAACGGTCGAAACCGCATTGATAACCCTTTCTCTCACTCCAGGGCTGTCACCTCCGTCGCAGACTATTAAAACACCTTTAACCTTTGGATTTTCTATACTTTTTATCAATGCCTCCTTGTTTCCTATTATAACCGTTTCACTTTTTGATTCAAAATCCGCTTTCTCAACATCCTGAACATAAACATAAGACGATGTGCCTTCCATTGTCAACATGATACTAACCTCTCCAACTCCGTCAATCTTTGAAATGACCTTCTCAAGCTGAGCGGTGAGCGATTTTTCATAGCTGTCATCGGCAGACGGAATGCTTTTGTCTGAGCCTTCGCTCGACGGCTGAGTGTTCTCAAAGCTGTTCAATACGATGAGAAGGATCAGAGCCATCGCCGCTATAGCTATATATGTTACCTGACGTTTTGAGAGCTTTAATCTTTTTACAATCTCATCTTTTATCGACTCAAGATTCATCGGCTTCCTCCGAAAAATGCAGGTCCAAGCTTATGTCCCCGATTCTTTCTTTCACTGTTTTTTTAATTCTTTGTTCATATACATCCCTTTCTCCTGAAACGGTCAGGCTTATTTTACTAATAAATATGCAGCTTTCGCTGTCGATATTAGCTTTCACCGATATTTTTTCAATGGGAAGATCATTTTCATTTAGGATTGATAAAATGTGCTCCTCAAGATTCCTTTCAAGCTGATTAATAACCATATCGTCGGCGTTTACATACCCGTTCAAATCGCCGTAGCTTTTGATAAAGTCTTTAGGAAGCGAAATATCCGTTCCAAGAACCGCAGCGGCTATTGTAAGCGCTGTCAGCAAAGATACGACATAGCGCATTTTCTGCTTGTAGCGATCCGGCGTTAAAACTGTCAGAACCACATAGACGAGCGAAAGTATACATATCGACAAGGTGATATTTTTTATCATAGTCATATATAAGCTTCACCGCCTATCAAAATCATTACTCCTGTGGATATCAAAAACATCAATGCGTATATTAAAAGAATTGTTATTACCATCGAGTAAACGTCGGCAATACCTCGCATAAGAGTCGCAAGCGTTTTTGAGCCTGTCATAGAGCAAGTCCAGTCTAAGAGAATAAACATAATCTTATATACACACATCGATATAATCGGAACGCTCAAGATGACTACTATAACAACTATTCCGACAGCACCCAATGCCGACCTCATTGCACTTAGGCTCAGTCTTACGGTTTTATATGACTCCGAAAGCGACATTCCTATGATGGGTACAAAGCTTGAGACAAGATACTTTCCTGCCTTAAGAGCTATTTCGTTTCCAGACCTGCCTACAGCAGCCTGCAAGCTTATAACACCTACGAACACTGTCATGATCAGACCTATAATAGTTGTCATAAACCTTTTTACGGATGAAGCCAGGTTTGTAAGCTCAGGATTGATGGCGCCCGTGCAGCTCATAACAAGCATAATCCCTGTAAGCGGCTTTAAAAGGCTGCCGGCAAGCATGGTGACGGCTTCTGATGTGTAAAGGAGTATGGCGTTGTATGTAATTGCTCCGGATGCGTTACCTGATGCCGCTGTTATTGCGGCAAAGGCAGGTAAATACGCTGTCATAAAGGTCTGCTGTGATTTCATTGCGCTTATAACATCTGAAAATGAAGCCATAACCATCGGCGAAACAGTTAAAAAGCATATTATGGCAAATATCTCACCGTTCAGACCTGTTTTTGTTGATACTGATACAACCGCTTCGCATATCAGCGAAAGCACTAAAACTGCTAAGAACATCTTTGCCGGGTTTTTCAATGACGACCTAAACACCTTCAAAAAGTGTGTGAGCAAGGAATCGGCAGTGAGGTTTTTTATAGTCGAAGGATCGCTCACATCAATTCCGTTTTCATCTAAAAAGTCTTCACAGCTTCCGATGTCGTCGATGTTCAAGTCGTAGCTATAGCCATCGTTTGAAGCGGCATATGCACTGCTTGCTAAAAAGATCGCAAGCATGAAAGCGAGAACTGCTGTATTTATTGCTGTTAACATCCTTTTCATATCTTCATCCTATATTTCATACAAGCTCTAATATGCTCTTTATAACGTCTATAAATCTATCTACAAGCGGCAGACATATCAGCGACATGGCAATTCTCCCTGAAATGTCTATAATAGAAGCAAGCGCTGATTCACCGCAGTCTCGGCAGCACGATGATGTTACCTCGCATACATACGATATTCCCAATACCTTCAATGCAATCAGAATATAATCAGCGCTTATATTGGACTCAATAGCCGTGCTTCTTAGCTTAGTCAGAGCCTGTCCCATAGAGTCTATTATCGAGAAAGCTACTACAATAACAGCCGCTATTGAGATAAGAACGGCAAAATCACGGTTTGCTTCGCCGACTGTCTTAGCCAATACAGCGGCAGCTATACATATTATACATATGGCAATTATATTCATTTAGAATCCAAAGGTACGCTTGATGGTATCGAAAAGCGTCGATATCTCACTGACAAGCATAAGCATCACTATTACAAGACCGGCAATTGTTATCATAAGCGCCTGCTCGTCTCTCTCAGAACGCTTGAGAAGCTGGCTGAGTACAGCAACTATTATTCCGACACCGGCAATTTTAAAAATCAGATCTACATCCATTTGTTAACCCTCACATTAATCTTGAAAACTTGCTGATAAAATTCATGTCAACACAGCACACTGCCGGCAATACTAAAATCCGCTTAACTGACAGACGATTCCTCGGCTGAGTCAATCATATTACAATAAGGCAAAGCATAAGCCCTGCAAATGCGCCTAAGCTCAGATACAGCCGCCTGTTTTTCTCTAACTTCGAGCTGAGTTCAGCGTGTACAGCAGTTATTTCATCCAAAACTGCGCTCAGCCCTGATATTTGAGACTCAGAATCATATGCACCTAAAAAATTTGAGACCATCGACAAAGAGTCTAAAACCCTTTTATCAATATCAGCAAAAGTCAGCTCGCAGGCTCTTGCCCACTCTGACGGAAAATCTCGGCGAATTGAAAGGAAATGCGAATAGTCACATTCCTTTCTTGAGCTGAAGCAGGTTTCGCACAGCTGATAGACGTCCATTGACGAAAACGTTATAAGCGAAATCATTTGCCTTACAACTAAGATCAGCTCCCCAATTTGCCGAACCTTTTTTGACTCCTGCTTTACGATATCGAAAGCCGTCAAAAAGCTCACGGTTATAATCGCCGATGAAAGTATAAGCTTGAGCATTATTGAAGCTTAATAAGCTCGTACTTGAAGCCTTCATGAAGAACTGCTGCATAGTCGAATGCGCCAAGCTCAATAAGTCTGCTGAGCGTTTTCCTTTTTAATGTACCCTCCAGTGAATCTCCGTGAACAGCGGTTATCAGCTTAACGCCCGAGTGTACCGCAGACTCTAAAGCGTCACATTCATATTCTGTTCCGATCTCGTCCACTATAAGTAGCTTCGGCGACATAACTCTTATAGCTGTTAAAATGCCGATATGCTTCGGATATCCGACAAATACGTCCGAAAGTGTGCCGACGTCGTTCTGCGGCTTGTTTCTATATGTTGCGGATATTTCATTTTGCTCGTCTACAATCGAAAGCTTGTGCTTGTCACCAAGAATTCTCGCTGTATCTCTCAAAAGTGTGGTCTTTCCGGAGGAAGGCGTTCCTATTATCAAAACGCTTGACAGTCCGTTTAAAAAGCATCTTCTGCACAGCTCGTCTGCAAAGCCTGTTATCTGCCTTGAAATCCTTATGTTTATAGATGAAATATATTTGACTGTATCAACATCTGAGTATTTATTGCTCGACACAACGGCAGTGCCGCATATCCCAACTCTGTTGCCGCCCTTTGTGGTTATGTATCCCATTGCCAGCTCCTTTGAATAGCTGTGCAATGAATAAGAAAAGGCGGCTTTAAAAGCATATTCAATGTCGGATTCCTTAGATATAAGTCCTGATGAAATGTCGTTTGTAACGGCACCGGTGTCAGTGACAAATAAGTCCTTAGAACCGACTGTTACCGTGATATTTTTTCCTGCTCTTAATCTAATCTCGTCAATTGAATGCAAGTCCTGCTCGCTCATTCTTTCAAAGGACTCTTTAATTTCGCCGCACAAAAGCTCCAATGCGTTTAAAATACCGCTCATTCAATCCTGCCACCTCTTTATTAATTCAAGCTGTTTTTTAAGCTCGTCCATTAAATAATATGATTGACGCTTAACTTATATTACAGCTTGCTCAGTTTTGTTTTTCTTGTATTAACGCCTATAACTCCGCCAAGAATACCTGCGACGAAGCAAGCTCCTGCTTTAATCAGACAGCCTTCACTGACCAATCCGTTGAATATTAATCCCAGTAAAACAGTGATGATTAAAAACAGTCCGCCGAGTATCGCACCCTGAACCAGTCCTTTATTTCGCACTGTCTGAGTTGAAGCATACGCCGCAGCATAAGAAACCGCACCGGGTATCAAGCCGCTTATTCCCCTAACTATTTCGTCCGGGATGTCGGCAAATGTCATTACAATTGAAAAAGCTACAACAATCCCTATAAATAATCCTGCTGACAAGATCAGTCCCGATATAATTCCCGGCTTAAGTGAATTCATAATAACCCCTCCGAAATTTACGCTATATAATACAGTTATTCATTATGATCAAGCTTTATACTATTCAAAAGAAAAAACGATAAGTATTCACATAAATTAATACAGCAAAAAGCAGACCCACAAAAGAGTCTGCTTTTTGCTGTACATGACTATAAAAATAAATTGTTAGTCCTTTTCGATTCCCTCGTCCGACTTCTTTTTCTTGTCGGGCTTTTCGATCTTAGCTGCTTCCTTGCTGGCTGCAGCTTCTCTTTCAGCGTCGAGGTTTTGAGATACAGCCCATTTTCTGATTCTGAGCCTGCTTCTGTCTCCGCCGGTTTCAATAACGATTGTTTCCTCTTCAATCTTGCAAACAATACCGACAATTCCTCCGGCTGTTACAATCTCATCGCCTACCTGGATGTTCTTTCTCATCTCAGCGTCTTTCTTTTCCTTTTTACGCTGAGGTCTTATAAGGATGAAGTAAAACGCCAGGAGCAAGACGACCATCCATATCATAGATGTCCATCCATATGCACCTGCATTGACAGGCTGCGCACCTTCAGTCATTAGTGTTGGGATAAATGAAGTCATTATTAACGTCCTCCGAGTTTTTTAGTTCATTTGAAATAGCATAAGAATACCATTTCTTATTGTAGCACAAACTCAGCAGCATTTCAACCATTTTTAACCGATAAAAAATATTATTATTCGCAAGTAAAAAACGCTGCGTCGGCAGACACATATTTTATGTCCGTATTTATACAATCCTTTTAAAGCAATCAGTCTTTATTCTGCAAATACTCATCTATAGCCTTTGCCGCAGTTTTTCCTGCGCCCATTGCTAAAATAACAGTCGCTGCACCTGTAACGGCATCGCCGCCGGCGTAAACACCTTCTTTTGTTGTGAGCATATTTTCATCGACTATCAGACAGCCCCTCTTATTTGCTTCAACACCCGGAGTTGTTGTCCTTATAAGCGGGTTCGGAGATGTGCCTATAGCCATGATACAAGCGTCTATAGGAATGACAAACTCGGAATCGGGAATTTCCTTAACGGAACGCCTTCCTCCGGAATCAGGCTCGCAAAGCTCCATTTTGCAGCATTTGATTCCGCTGACAGCGCCGCTCTCGTCACCGATAATCTCGCTCGGATTAGTCAGGTAGACAAACTCAATGCCCTCTTCCTTGGCATGATGAACCTCTTCGCGTCTTGCAGGCATTTCAGCCTCCGAACGGCGATAAATTACATATACATGCTCTGCACCCAAGCGCATTGCGCATCTTGCAGCGTCCATTGCAACGTTTCCGCCGCCGACTACTGCTACGGACTTATATCTGCGGATAGGTGTGTCGTAGTCATCTAAGTATGCCTTCATGAGATTGATTCTTGTTAAGTACTCGTTTGCCGAGAACACTCCTATGAGTCCCTCACCTTTTATACCCATGAAGTTGGGAAGTCCTGCACCTGTTCCCACAAATACAGCCTTGTAGCCCATCTCCATAATCTCATCTATTGAGAGTATCTTTCCGATAACCATGTCGGTTTTAATCTCAACACCGAGTGCCTTTAAATTTGAAACCTCGTGCTGAACGGTTGCCTTGGGGAGTCTGAACTCGGGGATACCGTACATCAAAACTCCGCCTGCTGTGTGGAAGGCTTCAAAAACCGTTACACTGTAGCCGAGCTTTGCAAGGTCGGCGGCACAAGTGAGTCCCGAGGGACCTGAGCCGATAACTGCAACCTTTATGCCGTTCGGTTCAGCCTTAGTAAGCTTAATTTCCTTGTCCTTCATGTAGTCGGCACAGAATCTTTCAAGTCGTCCTATTCCGACAGGCTCGCCCTTAATTCCTCTTACACACTTACCCTCGCACTGATTTTCCTGCGGACATACTCGACCGCAGACAGCCGGTAAGCCGTTTGTCGATGTGATTATATCATATGCCCCTTCAAAATCGCCGTCCTTAACCTTGGCTATAAACTCAGGTATACGAACGCCTACAGGACAGCCGCTTACACAAGGCTTATTTTTGCAGTTCAGGCAGCGGTTCGCTTCATTGATTGCTTCTTCAGCAGTATAACCCAAGGATACCTCTTCAAAATTTCTTGCCCTTACCTTTGGCTCCTGCTCAGCTATAGGAGTTTTATTTTGCTGCATATTAGGCATGGCGAACACCTCCTGTAAGTCTGCAAATATGATTTCTTTCTTCTGCTTCCTGTGTCTTATATGCGGTGTTTCTTCTCATCAGCTCATCAAAGTCAACCAAGAAGCCGTCAAAATCAGGACCGTCGACGCAGGCGTATTTAATCTTTCCGTCTACAGTAACACGGCATCCGCCGCACATTCCTGTACCGTCAATCATAATAGGATTGAGTGAAACTATTGTCTTGATATTATACGGGCGGGTAACATTGCAGACAAACTTCATCATCGGAACAGGTCCTATAGCTATAACTACATCGTACTTAACGCCGCTGTCGATAAGCTCCTGAAGCTTTGTTGTTACAAAGCCCTTTGTACCGTATGAGCCGTCGTCGGTTGTGATGTAAAGGTTGTTTGAAACAGCCTTCATCTCGTCCTCAAGGATAACAATATCACGGCTTCTAAAGCCTGCAATTACATCGACGTCTACACCCATATTAAACAATGCCTTGGCGGACGGATACGCAATAGCACAGCCAACGCCGCCGCCTATAACAGCCGCCCTTTTAATTCCCTCACCGAATTCAGTAGCAGTTCCCAAAGGACCGACAACATCGAGTATGCTGTCTCCCTCTTCCATGAATCCGAGCTGCATCGTCGAACGTCCGACCTTTTGGAATATGATGGTTATTGTTCCCTTTTCCCTGTCGTAGTCAGCAATTGTCAACGGCACTCTTTCGCCAAGCTCATCGGTTCTGAAAATGATGAACTGACCTGCTCTTGCCTTTTTTGCAATCAGCGGAGCATCAATAACCATAAGTGTTACGCTGTCGTTAAGCTCGCGCTTTTCGAGTATCTTATACACAAGCAATCCTCCTATATCAATATGAAAATCTTTAAATAAACAAAATAACTTTCATATTATACAACAAAGTTTTATCAATTTCAAGTAGTAAAGCACTAATTTCTTGCAAAGAACTGAATAACTGAGTCAACAATTGCGTCGGCAAGTCCGTCCTGAACACTTGGATTGTTTAAAGCCATTGCTTCCTTTGAGTCTGTAACAAAGCCCGATTCAATGAGTATCGACGGGAATTCCTGCTCCAGTGTTACGGCAAAGTAATTGTATTTAGCTCCCCTGTTTCTGTTTTTGCCGTCATTATAAACATGATTTTCATAGTACCTCGCCATATTCTTGGAAACAAGAGCGGCAAGCGGCTGTGAGAACGGAGTAAAGTAATAGGCTTCTACTCCCCTGACTCCTTCGCCCTTCAAAACACTGTTGCAGTGAACGGATATGAATAAATCGGGATTAAATTGACGGGCATATTCGGAGCGGTCGTACAGATTAACATACGTTGTATCGCTCGGTATCATGTATACATTTGCACCGGCAGCACGAAGCTTTTCGACAAGCCTTTTTGCTATTGCAAGGTTAGTCGGCTGCTCGACTATGTGTCCTACTGCTCCTGGGTCTATTGAGGTTGGGTTAGTGTTATAGCCGTGTCCGGGGTCAACAACTATTACTGCTCCGTACAGGCTTGAATGATAGCCGTTGAAGCGAAGTGTAAGCGTTCCGTTTCCATCGTACGAAGCTGAGTAGCCCGAGAATACGCCGCTCTTTCTCAGTCTCAATCGAAGCTGCATTTTTTCTACTCCGTCAACCGTAACCCGTCTCCAATCGGCGTCTGAGAACAGCGAGTCATAGCTGAATTGCGGCGAGCCTGTATAGTCGGAAACATAATCAAATGTCACCAATACATAGTCGGGATTAAAGCTGTCAACAGCATATGAGTTCTTATTCGGCGAATCGAAGTTCAGCGGCGAATAGGATATTGTAAACGGTATTTGATGGTTAAAGCCTATTCTGATAACGGTATCTGTGTTGTCAACATATGAGCCGATGACGTTTGCGGTGTTGTTAACTATTGTATAGCCGTCTATAAGCCTACAGTCAGACGCTTTAACTCTCAGTCCCGATCCGGTGAGGTAATAAGTAATCGATTGGTTAACGCCCTCGCTGGTTACATTATATGTAACCTCATTTACAAGCACATCGACAGTTCCTGCCGGAAGTCTCGGCGACGTTGGGTTTGCAACGCTGTTTGTTGTATAGTAATCATATGTCAGGGTATTGTCATTTTTTATGACGATGAGCTGCGCACGCTCCGCAGCCGGCGAAACGGCGTTTACAATTACCCTTGAACCGTTCATTGATTCATAGCATATGTCCTTGTAATTACCGTCGACAACGATTGTTCCTAAGTCCTGCTCCTCGTTTACGATTCCGTCGGGAGCGGTGAAATATCCGGTGAATCTCGCGTAGTTGGTGTTTGAGTCGAGGTCGTCAGGAAGTGCAGAGTCCTCTGTGAGCTTAATCTTTTCACCGTTAAGCGTTGCTGTGAGCTTAGAGCCTGAATATGCTATTACGTCCACAGAAATCTTGGTTGTTCCCTCAACTCGCAGCTCTGAGCCCTCCTCCGGCTCAACAGACTGCAAAACCTTTACCTTGCGCATTATCTTGTAGGTTACCGATTTTGCTTTGTTCTTGAAGGTAAAGGTATTCATTCCGACCTCAAGATCCTCTTCAAAGTAGAAGTTTCCTGCTTCGTTGAGCTGAATCTTTTTACCGTTGAAGTAAACATCGAAATTGGAGTCATATGTACCCTGGAATTTAACTGTCGGCTCGTAGGTTGTGTAATTCAGCTTCTTAGGAAGCACCATCGACAGCTCGGTGTACAAAGAGTCTGTATCAATAAGCCCGTCAAAATACCGCTTAAGCGCATCGGTGCTTGTGCCTGTGTTTTTCTTCAGAGACTCATATGAGCGAAAAACGCTTCCTCGGTATGACGGATACTTTGTGCACTCTTCAATCTGCTTTATTATTTGACCTGCGTCCCACGACGAGTCGGAGTCACTGATTCTTTCGTTTGCGTGGCTGATAAACATCGGGATTCCTGCCGATGAAGCGAGCTTGTCCCACCAAGAAACTATGCTCACAAAATTAAGCTCGACAGACTTAAGCCCTCCGTAGCAGGTTACAATGATGAAGTCGGCGTATCCGTTTTGAATGTACGCCCGTGTGTCTGAATAGCCGTCAGCCAACGCTTCAAAGTCGTCTTTCGTGTCTGAGCCTTCGGGATTGTTTCTTGCATTCATCCATGCGTTTTCGGCAGCCAAGCCGACAGCAACCGTACTGCTTGTTGAGCGTATAGCATCGCTGACTAAACGAAAAACGTAGCCGGAATTGTCCCTGAGCCAGTTTTCATAGCCTATGCCCGAGCCGTAAGCGCTGTAATTGTCATAGCTCGTTGACGACGCAGACGCATAGTAGCCCTCAAGGATAATTCCGTCGATTAAATACTTATTTGTGAGCTTGTGTGCGCAAAGAGACAGATAATCTATCTTGCTGTTCAGCTCGACTATGCTTTTTGAACTTATAGCGTCGTCGAGATTAAAGGATATGTACACAAAGAGATTGTGCGAGCGGGCTTCTTCAATCAGCATATCCAGCGGAGAGCCGTTTTTATACAGCTTTGAATCTATTTCATAATAGACCATGCCATTGTAGCTGGTTTTTATTATGATTGAGTTAAAGCCGTAGCTCTCAATGTCAGAAATAATTGATACAACCTCATCCTTGGTTGTCTGGGCAGACTGGTTGACGTCCTTAAAAAAGTCGTAGCCGATAGTTATATTTGTCGCTTTCATGTTTTCGGGAAACGCATAGCCGTTTTGATAAACAGCTGTCTGCTTATTATCCGGCTCAGACGTATTCTCGTCGGCAAACACCTGAGCTGCTGCCCCGTCGGAAAAAAATCCTGACGTAAAAATAAGTACAATCGCAAGAACTGACGCTAAAAACCTTTTCATTGTCTCTCCTTTTAATACATTGCAACAGAGTTAAGAAGATTAGCAAACTCCTTTTTCATCGCCGAATTATCGGCTTCCGGTCCAAACAAAGAGCCGTATCTGTAATAAGCGCAGCCGTCATAGCCAACGTTCTTGGCGTAGTCGGTCTGTCTTGACAGAATATCTCCCTGCTTCCACTCACTGTTTGAGCCAACCTTATAAGCGGCAATTCCGCAGACGATTTTCACCTTCGGGTTAGTAACAATCAATCGCCACTGCAAAGCGGTTGTGTCAAACGGAAGCTTGTCTCCGTAATTATAGTAAATCTGAGGGACGATATAGTCTAAATATCCGTCGCTCTGACACCATCTTTCAATGTCTGCATATAGCTTGTTTTTGTTGTTTTTCATATTACCCTGCGGTGAAACTCCGAATAAAACGCTTTGATTGGCAGATTTTACGGTTCTATATATGTCGCTGACCAGCATACTGACAGTGTCACGTCTCCATTGCTCCAAATCAGAGCTTCCTGAAACCGAAAAGGCAAGCTTATCAAAGGACTTATCGGTTGTCGGATAGAAATAATCATCTATATGGATGGCGTCGACATCATAATTTGACACTATTTCAGCAATTCCGCGGCATATCAGCTCACGGACAGCTGAATAAGCAGGACTGAGCCAGTAATAGCCGGAATCCTTATCGTATACGATGTAAGTTCCGTTTGCAGTGTCTGAGTTGTACCATTGTTTCAATGTGTAGTCTTGGCTCATTTCTTCGTAGCGCTTTTTAGTTGTTGTTCTCATGGGGTTTATCCACGCATGGAACGAAAGCCCCAGCTTGTGCGCTTCATCAACCATGATTTCAAGCGGGTCAAAATCAGGAGCAACACCGAGCATTCCGGAATACGCCGCTGTAAACGGGTATATTTCCGAGTGGTAATAAGCGTCTCCGAATGCTCTTACATGAACATAAACGGTATTGCAGCCCATTGAACTGACGTTTAAAAACGCCTGCCTGATTGCCTGAGTAAAGCTTTGCTCAGTAGAATTTGCAAGCATAGTGTCTATATCAAGGTATGCAAACCACACCGCCTTTTGAGTCTGATAATTCAAAGCGGTGTAGTGACGCTCGCTGTTTATGTTATCAATTTCTTCTAAGAATATTTCGTCATTCTCCGATACCAGAGTTGTCGGTACAGGGGTTGTTATAACCGCGTCCTCAGTAGTGGTTTCAGGAGCTTTTGTAATTTCCGGTGAGGTTGTTGTATCGGAAACAGGATCCTCCCTGACGTCAGTTAAATACCTGCCGTTTAAAAAGTACTCTCCACCTTTAAATTTTACTCTGTACCATCCGTTTGACACAATACCGGTTATATGAACCTCGTCGCCTGCATCAAAATGACCGAGTCTTTTACTTTCGGCGTCAGGAAACTTCCTGACATTTACCGCCGCTCCGGCATACATCACCGATTCGTAGTCGGCAATGGTATAATCGTCTTCACTCTTTTCTTCTGTAGAAGATATCACACTGACAACAGTCGTCTGCTCAGTCTTTGGTGCTTTGGTTTCAGATGAGGATTCAGAGGTCACAGCAGTCGGTGTGGGGACAGTAGCTTCTGTCTCAACAGTAACGTAAACAGGAGCACTGTCGGGCGCATATTCGCTCTTTTGAGTCTCGCTGAACGGCGCAAACGTCTCAATGTTTACCGAACCCGGGTTCATTACTTCCGTTTGCTTAGCATGGCTTTCGCAGGCAGTCAGAAGAAAAGCCGCCGCTAAAAGAACAAATATTAACTTTTTCAAACTGTACCACCTCGATTGTTGTATCAAACATATACAATATCTAAGCTCATATATTTTTAAAAATACCCGATAGCTTTAGGAAATATAAGCCGCCACTAATAAAACATATCAAATCATAATTCTATTGCACAGTAATTGAATTTTACACGCATTAAAATGCTGTAATATCCGAAGCGGCTCTAAAAAGCTGTACGCAATTACGGCATAACACTTTACTTAAATCGCTCTGACTATTATAGCATTAAAAAGCACCTAATACAAGCACTTTGAATGTTATAAATCTTATTTTTAATCGGGAAATTATGTGTTCATGTACCTCTAAGCTTTTCCGGCTATATTACATTCATAAAGCATTAGGCTTTCGTATAGACTCTTTACTAAAAAGCAAAAACCGCACGCCGAGGAATGTATAACCGTCTCGGCGTGCAGGATAACAATATTTAATTATACATTGCTCATGCCGACAGTTGCCTTGCCTAATCACAAGTCAGCAAGATACATTAGCGGTATTTTCTCAGCAGAAGTCCTTCCAGAACTGCTTGACCTCATATTCATACCTATCCTTTTCAATGTAATAGCTCATGCCGTGATCCGCTCCGGGCACGATAAGGAGTCTCTTAGGACCGTTGCAGGCTCTGTAGTTCCTATATGACATCTCAACAGGCACGAAATGATCGTCCGTTCCGTGAATCAGCATTACAGGTATGTTTGTTTTGGAGAGTGCGTCGATTGTCGAGTATTCATCTGAGCCCATCTGGATTTTCTGACGGCACAGCTTGTCTGCAACAACGCCCTTGAAGCCGTAGGTCATATGGAGATTGTTATTTGCAACGTGCTTCCAAATATCATGCGGTGATGTGAAGCCGCAGTCAGCAATTATTCCCTTGACGTTTTCGGGAAGCTCAAGTCCTGCGGCCATCAATACAGTAGCAGCACCCATAGAAACGCCGCCCAAATAGATAGGAGTATTTCCGCCCGTGCGTTCATTGACCCATTCTATCCAGTCAAGGCAGTCATAGCGTTCGATGAGCCCGAAGCCCATGTAATCTCCGCCGCTGTTATTTTGTCCCCTTTGCTCAACGAATAAAACGCTGCAATCATTATTGAACCAGAAATCGGCTATCATTCCGAAGTCCTTGTTCCATGTTGTTCTCCATCCGTGCATTGCGATGATTATTCTTTTTTCGTTTTCGTGCTTAAACCAGTGTCCCATCAGCTTAGTGCCGTCGTGACTTGTTATTTCGACCGTCTCATGCTCTTTTTGGAGAAGACCTTCGGCTGAATCGACCATTGTACTCAAAAACTCCTTGTCAAAGGAAGTACCGGAAATCATCTTTTCCGCTCCCTTTGCAGCCTTCGGCGTCTCTCTGTCCAAAGCTATTTTTGTCAGCTTTTTAGCAACAACATAGGACGCCGCAGCCGCCAGCGAAACTGCACCGACCGCCACTCCTGCAACAGTTGCCGCAGTTACTGCCTTTGCTTCATTCGTCATAGTTGACTTTGTAACTTTTTTTGTACTCATTTTAATTTCTCCTTTATATTATGTCTATGAAAATATCATTAAATAATCAATGATTTACTTATGGAATCTTGCATTTTATTAAGCCGCATAATTTTTTAATGCTCGCATTATCAGTTATTTTCGTCTCTGTTTTTAATTGCATCTCGCAGCTTGTTTAAAGCTTCATTGTGCTGCTCTAATTTCATCCTGAGTGTAGGAAACGCCGAAACTGTACGTCTTTGCTGTAAGTTCAGTCGTTTTCTGATCACTTCTCTTATCTCACGGGACGATTGTACAGTATCTAAGGCATAGCAGTCATCGGCAAGGCTTTCTTTGCGCTGCATATCAATTTCGTGAAGCCTGTCGGAAACGCTTTTAGCACGCTGTTCAAGACGCTGCTCAAGAAAGTCTGAAAGCTCCATGAGCTTTTCGTGGAATCCTGAAAGTCCGACGATAGTTGTGACGTAATCGCTGATTAGCACCACCAAGAGAACAGCGCATATGATATGCATTGCAAATCTCGGTATCATATCTGTAAATCTGACAACTGCCGGATGAATCAGAAGAATCAGTACTGTTGAGAATGCGCCGAAGACAACTGCGCCCAATAAGCAAACCCTGCCGTTTATATTGAATTTGCGCTTCGAGTAGTCCCACCATCTTGCAGAAAAAAGCTTTTCCATAAGGTAAGAGGTCAAATACTCAAGACTGCATGTAAGAACCGCTCCTGCTAAGAACAGTACAACCGGATTCTTAAGACGTCCCAAGACGAGTATTACCAATACAGCACCGTGACCGTAGATAGGGCAATACGGACCGTTCAGGAATCCCCTGTTTACAAAGCGTCTTTGTCCTATAGAACAAATTGTGGTTTCATACAGCCATCCGGCAAAGCTATAAATCATAAGCCAGATGAAGTGGTTTTCAAGCGTTTGCAGCATCGAAAAAGTCTCCCCTATAAGTATTAATCAAAGGTCGTCTGAAAATTCAATCTCAACGACATCGGACGGTGTGTTTTTTGAAATCTTTACTGCCGTTATAACGGTCAAAAGGTTAAGTATTCCCTCAAACAAAAGCGCCACGCCCATCAGTACTGTAATAACAGACGAGCCTTCATTGGGTCTGAACATAAGCACGAATCCTAAGATTGCACTGATAATTGCGCATATGAGTATTGCCCACCATTTTTTGATGCCGAAGCGCTTTGAGTCAATTGCAATCTGAACCTTGAATAATCCGTCGGAAAGTATGTAGATACCCAGCGCTATGCAGATGAAGTTCATCAGGCTGCTCGGGTTCATAAGAATAATTGCACCTAAGAGAATTAAAAGTCCGCCCAAGGCTAAGTCGTATTGGAAGGCAAGTCTGTATAAGTCCTTAGAAAAATATCCGACAAGCTTGACCAAGCCGAACAAAACTAAAATAACTCCGCTTATGATTCCGAGTGCCTTGATTGAAAACTTGGGAACTGCAATAAGCACAATTCCGAAGATACATAAAATTATTGATATAACAATATAGCCGGTCTTTGCCGTTTTGATCTGATGTGATTTCATTTCATTCAATCCTCTCATTTTGAATATTGTTTTTGCTTCCGTGACTATAATATACCACATAGTATCCATGGTGAAAACGGTCAAAAGCTGTCGTTTGCAAAAAAATCGGGCAACCGATAATATCTGACCGAAATTCAGACACTTTTATCGATTTGCCCAATTTATTTGTTAGCATATCATCTTGTAAATGTTATGACAGACTTAATAATCTGCAATGTCCTGAGCCGCTTTCTTTTCAAATCAGAGCATCGAAAAGCAAATATGTCGACTGCTTCCCACATAAATACCCATGCCGCAACATCCAGCATATTTAAAAATACTATCCCGAATTCCATCTTCTCTAAAGCTGCTGCAATTCCGAATATAATTGCTGAAATTATGCCCATTATTATTGCAAGCATAGTATTCGTGCGTATCTTTGACGACACCTCAATGTAGACATTGTGATAGTAGTTTCTTATAGCTTTATCGTATGTAATGCGCTCCTGCTCATCTATAGCATCGCTTTTAAAGACGAAATGAAGAGCAGCCGAAGGAAGAATATGACCCAAGCTGTGCTCTAAAAACTCAGAGGTTTCATTTGATATAACAGGCTCGTCATCAGATGAAAACACGCTCAAAAAGCCGTCGTCGTCAGAAATATTTATATTAACAATACTTCGTCCCTCGCTGTCCTTATGAACAGCTTTGATAATTTTAAGTTCACTCAGAAGCTTCGATATATCACTCTTTTTTACCTTCATCAAAAACACTCCTTCAACCAACTTGCAGCTTCTAGGATAGAATGCAAATAATGACTCATCTAATTTTTTTTCACGCTTTTGACTACCGCCTCAGATATACCGGAACACATTTGAGAAAGTCCCTCTATCATGTCGTAGGCGTCCTCCTTCATTCCGTTCTGAATCCACTCGACGGAAAGACCGTATATTGCAGACTTGAAAAAGCATATGACCGTTTTTCTGTCACGCTCGCTTAAGTCGGACTCGCCCAAAGCGTTATCAAAATACTTTGTTACAACATACTCACAAAGATTCATATGATACTTTTCGTATATTTTCCTGTTTGACGAGTTTAAAATATTGTTGACCGCCTTTTTATTCTCAAGTATAAACTTAAAAGCTACCGTCATACATTCGTCAAAGCTTTTAATAGAGGGGTATTTATTTATCAGGGCGTCAGCCTCGTTCTTCATAATTTCCTCTATAAGCTGAGGTATGTCCTGATAGTGATAATAAAAGGTGTTTCGGTTTACTCCGCACTCCTCAACAATATCCTTAACGCTTATTTTATCGAGCGGCTTTTGGTTTAAAAGCCTTAAAAACGTTATCTTTATAGCTGTTTTTGTGAAATTAGGCACTGTAACCACCTTACTTAATTCGTTATATGTCAATCGTTAAAAAACGCTCATCTTACATCAAAAAATATATTTAAGTCCGTTTAGGATATCATTATCTTGATGCTTCTCCCATCGCTTCAAATTGTATTCAAACTTTTTAACATAGCTGCTTTTCAGCTCCTCGGCAGTTATCCCATAGCACATAAGAATGTCGTTGTAGTACATAAGAACGTCTGCCATTTCCTCAACAAGCTGTTTTCTGATGTCACTATCCTCAACAGCATGAAGATCGCCGTTTTTCTTAACGATGTCTATAACCTCGCCGATCTCGCCTATCATCCATAAAAGCTTATGCTTCCCGGCAGCAGGCGAAACAGCTTCCCACTTGTCCTTATATTTATCCTGAAGCTCACTTTGCATTGCGAGCATTTCATTTATTGAAAAATCGGGCATTGTAGTATTTCTCCATAGTAATATTGAAATTTCCGTTTCATTTATTTCGAAAGCACATTATAGCATAGCAGCACATATTCGCCGTCCTCACATACTCCGGTTTCAATCTCCTGCCATCCGGTAAAGCGATAAAAAGCCATCGCCTTAGCGTTCTTTAAAAGGCATTTCAATGTCAGCGGTAAACCATATAGCTTTGCAAGACTGACAACCAGTGTATTTCCGATATTTTTGTTCCTGAATGCAGGCGCAACAAATAAATAATGGATGAAATTATCCGGTTACCAAACAGACGCCATACCGACAATTTTGTTATCAAGCAAAGCTACATAAATCTTCTCGCCTGCTGTTTCTTCTTCAAAAGCAGGAACATTATCAGAAAATGTCTCTTTGAATACTGTTTCGAATAATTCACGAACCGATTCCATTTCACAGGATTCAGCCTTTCGTACTGTAATATCATCCATGTTGTTCTTCTCCGGTTTTTGCGACACTATTGGTCTTTGCGTGAAAGCAACACAACCGTTTCCACATGGCTCGATTGCTCCAGATGGATGTCGAGTGTGTAGCCAAATTCGCGTTCGTTCGCGGGAATTTATCAAAGCGTGTTTTTTCCATAAAATACACCGATTTTTACCCTTGTGCGTTCTCGGAAACAGGTCAAAGGCCTTGCTCCTACCTATAATATGCAAAGGCACAGATTTGCCGGCCGCTTCAAGACCTCACTCTGAAGGAATAAGTCTGAAATCCCATCGTCTCAACTCGGCTCAGGCTTTATTTCCTCCACCACCATGCTTTCCCTTGGTAACAATAAATAGTGCGACACTGCCAACCGTGCCCACTGCACCTAATACGCCATTTCTAATATTTGCATTCCTTTCGCGTCTGCAATTATCACATAACTTGTGCTTATTCGTGCTTACAAGTTCACATCCGCACTTCTTGCAGTAACGATTTTCTGGATCTTTATTATTGCTCATTAGAATCACCTCCGGTATGTTCTGTTTCTGCGGTCAACAGATTATGTACTGAATACTCAATTTGTGCCTTCGGATCAAAGGCTGTAATCCTCGCTGCAATATCGGTAAACTGATCGACTACTTCGATTCGCTTCTGAGAAGAATTCTCATTGAGCAACAATAATGTATCTCGCTCATTAAGTCTGTTTTCCAATATGAAGGATTTGAATTCCTCTAAACATTCCTTGCACGGTTCGTATTCTCCCAACATTGCGTATCCTTCACACTCGGTCTGCACAGAGTTAGTAATGTAAACAAGTGCCTGAAACGCGTCAATTGCCTTCCTGCTGACGTCTTTTTCTCCTTTGAAATCAAGCATCATTTGAAAATC
>DKWG01000033.1:0-4660 GCA_002491605.1 Ruminococcus sp. UBA7158 | reverse complement strand
CTTTGCATCTGTCGCACTATGTATAACATCCAGCATAGCCGCTTCTCTCAGCTTTGCATCCTGAATCAGCCTTGCCTGCATTAGTTTATCCCTTGCTCCTTCTGCCATAGCAAGACGATCATTCTGCAGCTCTACGTGGATTTCTCTTATTGCATCACCGACATATTCTATTTCATCAAGAATCTGAGCCATTACCGCGTGCGTCGATAAGTTGTTTAAGGACTGTGTGAGATTAGGTGTCAAGGCCATGTCCTCAAGTCTCACCTGTTTAACAAATCCATCTGCGTCACGAATTGTTGGTAGTATTTCTCCCTGCTTATCAATGGTGAATCGATAGATTCCCTTATCTATTAGATCCTTCACATAGGAATCCATCTTAGCAACCATGATGTGATCCTTGCCTGCCATGGCTCCTATTACTTCTGCAATTGCAGGAAGCTTTACCTTGATGTTTTCCCACTTACCAAAATACTGAATAAGACTTCTATTATCTTCATATGAGATAATGCTTAGTTCTCCGCGATTCGGCTGCCACTCTTCAATATCATATTCGAAGATCGGAACCATCTCGTATTTGTCCTGCTCACTGATTGGCCTCTTTGGATCGGCACTTTGAAATCCACAATGCGGGCATTTCGTAGCTTTGTCTGATATTTTTGTCCCGCATTCCGGGCATAGTATTCTGCTCATTTATTCACGACCTTTCCTTTTTATTTGATGTTTCATAAGAGGCCTTGTAATTTTTGCGAATTAATCTTACTCGAATATTTTTGCAAGGAAACCCTAATAGGTTTAGTCTGCACTCCAGCGAGATTCAAAATCATCATTCGACATTTTGAGACCCGTATTCAGCTTGTCGAGTATATCCTTCCCACCGGGTGTCATTCTCACGGTCATCAGGTACTGCTTTACGGCAGTGCGGATATCACGTAAGGAGGCTTTTGCCTTAGTCCAGTTCGGAGGGCTAAACACCTTGTTGTTCTGACTTGCATCATCAAGTGCAATTTCAAAGCCCATATTCAAACACTGACCGGCGAGTTCAATAACCGTATCAAGAAGGTCGTTGTCCCTGAGCTTTTGCATTGCAACTGCCGGATTCGGAACAAGATCCTGCATCTTATTGATTTCACAGAATAGAACAGAAACAGCGAAAAGATGGTGATACGGAGCGTAAGCCTTAAGGGCTATCAAGGCCTCGTTCAGTCCAAGCGGATTATCATTACCCCAGTTCTTATAAACCTCTTTGTAGAGATCAGAAAGCGCCTGAACCTTTTCTGGACTATACTCTCTGTGGAACAGCTGCTCGAAATACTTGTCGAATATTCTGCTCTCACTGTAGGAGATGGTAGGCCTCTGAGAATGCCATGCAATCAGCTGTTTGCCGAGTGATGTCAGATCCACAATATGTGCTGTGTTGTATTTAACCGGATCAGCATTCTCTCCGCGTTTTGTAATGAAGTATCCGTCAGTAAAATGCTGTTCGTAAGCCTTCTTCATCGCCAGAACATATTTGTCATTGCTCCTCAAATCACGAGCTTTTACAGCGCTCTGGGAGTTAGTGCATGTGCTGATTTCATCTGCACGCTCTGCATTACTAATCTCATAGAAGCGGAACATTATATAAGCGTCGCTGACATTGCGGACGGACTCACTGCAATTAAAGATCGTACTCAGGGATTGGCAGCCATTAACCACGTTCAATTCCTTTATGCTCATGGTTCCATTGACAATTTTGATAGACGAGCAAATTGCCGTTATTCCATTGTGAAGGAAGAAGAACTCCTCCGGATTATTCCGCAGTGTGCGAGCGATTCCCTTATTAACCTTATTCCCGGTACCAAGAGACTGGCGTACATTTTTCCTAAAAAGCGTCCCGTCCTTGATGCCGGGAATCTTTATACACTCCTTCAGTGGAATAGCTGCGATAACAGCTCTGGTCGCGCCAATCTGCATCTCCATATATTTCCCTTGTTCAATTGAAAATTCATAATTGATATAGGGACGATTTCGATTCAATGCCTCGTCATATCGAGTCCGAAGAGTTTCATTGTCAACAAGCACAAGATTCGCGCTCAAAGTTTCGCTCTCCGCAAGTTCTGCCTGAAAAGCAGCCAGATCAGACTTTGCAGAATCCGTCAAGCCAGATGTTGTAATCAGCTCAAAACAAACCTCGTAATCATCCTCTAAGGCAGTGGCAATTTCGCTGATTTTTGCCTGCAGCTTTTCGTTAGCTGCCTCCTGAAGTTTCGCAAGATTCTTGATTTGAATCCACGAAGAAGTAACCTCACGCAGAGGTTCTGCATCCACAGTGTCGCCTTTGTAAAACTTTCCCTGAATAATGTATATTGTCGAAGACTGGTCATCGATATAAACCGCATCAATCTGCTTGTCTCCGGCTCCATCGGTAATGCAGGCTTTGGCCTCAAAGGTATCAAGGTTATGAATATTACGAAGGTACCAAGCAACAAACCGCTGCCCATCGTTAGGATAGTTCTTTACGTAGTATTCCTGTGCTATGTCCTTCTTAATTTTCTCGTACATGGTGTTTCTCCTTACTCGATAACTCCGTCCGTATCAAAGATATGGTCAAGTTCATCTGTGTTTATCGCATGAGAGACCTTATCCCGGATTGCCGTCCGGTACATATCCAGCCTCTTGAACTGATTCTTTCCGACTGCATCCTTGCTCATGCGGATGAGCTGAATTCTTCCAACACCCGGATTCTGGCGTGCGTATTCAGCAAAGCCCTTAGCCTTGCCAAGGTTATCTTTAAAATCTGAGCTATGAGGCTCAAGGATATCAATTACATACCCAACACGCTCATCTCTTCTTACGACAATGAAGTCCGGATAGGTCGGCTTGATTTCTCCATCGATTTCATACGGAATGCAGAGTGCCCATGAGCCTCTGGATGGATTGCGAATCCAGCATACAAAGTCCGGACGCTTTTCCTCCGTCTCGATGAGCTCAGCTTCCCATCCGTTCAGTTTCAGCTTTGCAGTTCCAGTCGCTTCACTGACAAAAAGATGATTTCTGTATTCCTTACCACCAACCTCATGAGGAACCTGTATAGTTTCTGGCAAGCGGAAATTGTGCTTGCTGACAGGATCACCATCAGATACAATGCTGTCATATTCTTTGCGGATTTTCTCTGAATCTATGGTGGCAATGTATCTTCTATAATTGTCATTCAGGCCGTGAAAGCGGGTCTCCGCATAGGAATGCAACCGGTTCATACACTCCTCGTCTGCCACAAAGAGAATAACGTCAACTTTAAATGCCGTCAGATCAGACATATCCATATACTTGTTTCCATAGGCCATACCGATGCCTTCTCGACCGAGCTTTACGTCGGCAATCTGAAATTGCCGCTCGATATCAGTATCCGTCGTCGTGAACATATCATGCACCGAATAATTGTCCACGGTTTCTCCAAAGGCATCAAAAATCTGAGTTGCCAGTTTGAACTGCTTGACCTGCTGTACAAGATCGTCATATTTTCCGTCTGCCTTGAGACCTTCCACATAACTGTGAATCATCTCAACAATCTCATCCTGAACCTCCCGGATGGCCTCACGGTGTAATTTGGACATCGTAAGCAGATGTGCCATCCTATACAGAGATTTCAGGTAATCATTGATCCTGAGCGCTCTGACGTTATAGGAAAGCAAACCTGCATCATTTATAAATTTCATAACCTCTTCACGGTCAAACAGATCTTCCTCTTCAGGAGTTTCCATTTGAGCCGTCTGCTGACTTCCCGCAGCATTATTCTCGGACTGTGTTGCTGTGACAGATGGCTGTGATGTAACCGGTGCAGGCTCAGCAGGAGCCGTTGTATCTGCGCTCGACTGTGTCTGGACTTGTTCTGTCGTTTCTGTTTGCTGAGCTTGTCCACCAGTGACTTGAGGCTGTGCTGTCGGAGTCGAGTCGACAGCTGGCTCTGCTACTCCGGCAGACTGCTGTTCGCCTGCGTTCTGCCCAGAGAACACATCGAATAGAGTCATCTGTCCCGGCGTCTGCTGCTCTTCCTTTTTCTTCTTCGATCTGACAGTCAGCGTTTCAAATTTCTTTCCGGACAAGGACTCGCCATAAATATCGGTCGGGATGTCTCCGCCTTCTGTACTCTGTAAGGCTTCCACAACGTCCTTGACGGTATCTTCATTGAAGTACGGCAAATAGAGATGCACGTCGTTCAAAACGTCGTCCACCTGAATATGCATCTGCATCGGCGTTCTTACCATTCGACCGAGAAGCTGCGCAATATATGTGGCGTCGTTTGCATGCTTAAAGGACATCATGGTCTCTGCTCGCGGACAATCCCAGCCAGTAGAAAGATTCTCTTTGAAGAATACCACGCGGATATTTCTATCCTCAGCAATATTGGAAGGTTCCTCATAGCGCACATCGAGTCCATTGACAGTCAATGTGGCAGTCGTGCCACCGAAAGTATGAACTACCTGTCCGCTTTCCAGCTTGAAGCCGGTACGTTCCTCAATCTTTGCAATGCAGTCGTCCAGATTAGTATCCGTCAGAGCATCACCGGTTCCATTCAAAACCTGAATGATCAGGATAGGATTTACATAGGCGTAGTGCTGCTCAAAGCAATACTGCGTCCAGTGCTCCCACTTTTCCTTTGTAGCGTTACAATAGAAGTGAG
>DKWG01000065.1:40499-60987 GCA_002491605.1 Ruminococcus sp. UBA7158 | reverse complement strand
CCGAGTTTTGCTCAAGGCTAAATTGAATAAAAACGAACCTGTCAGTTAAACATCAGCCGTTTTCGTGATTTAACGTATTACATTGTATCAAACTTCAAAGTGTTTTTCAACTGCTATTTTAGCAAATACTATTTAGAAAAAATTGTCATTGCAATCATACAAAATATATGGTAGAATAAATAAATATTTTATTTTATAAGGAGAACGGCATATGCGAAAAATAACGACCATACTAACCGAGACAGTCGGTGAAGCCTTCGAAAAATGCGGCTATGACAAAGGCCTTGGAACGGTAGCTGTTTCGAGCAGAATGGATTTATGTCAATTTCAGTGCAACGGCGCTTTTGCCGGAGCAAAGCTTCATAAAAAAGCTCCTATAGCTATTGCCAATGATGTTGCGGCTGCTTTGAAGGACAACGCAATGTTTTCCTGCGTTGAAGCCTGCGCTCCCGGATTTATAAATATCACCCTTACGGACGAGTATCTTATAAGCTATGTAAACGAGCTTGCCGGTGATACCCACCTCGGCGTTCCTCAGGCGGAAAAGGATGAAACAATTGTAATCGACTACGGCGCACCGAATGTGGCTAAGCCGCTGCACATCGGTCATCTTCGTTCATCCATAATAGGCGAGGCTCTGAAAAGAATCGCAAGAGCTACCGGCAGACGTGTTATAGGAGATGCGCACTTGGGCGACTGGGGCACTCCGATGGGTCTTGTTATAGCAGAATACAAAGAACGCCACCCCGAGTGGAGCTGCTTCAGAGACGACTTTGACCCCAAGAAGGACAAGCTCCCCGAGCTTGACGCCGACGAGCTGAGCGAAATATATCCGTTTGCAAGCGCAAAGAGCAAGGTAAACGAGGAGTTTAAGGACAAGGCGCACAAAATAACATTTGAATATCAAAACCTCCACCCCGGCTACTACGCTCTGGGTCGCGCTCTTGTAAGTGCCACCATTGCAGACGTCAAGCAAAACTTTGAAAAGTTAGGCGTAAGCTTTGATTTGTGGTACGGTGAAAGCGACTCTGCGCCGTACATCCCCGAGCTTTTTGAGCGTTTGGACGAAAAGGGCTTGCTGTATGAAAGCGACGGAGCGATGGTTGTCGACGTTCAGGAGGATTCCGACAAGATAACCGTTCCGCCCATAATCGTCAAAAAATCGGACGGCTCGTCTACCTACGCCACAACAGACCTTGCAACAATCATTCAGCGCGAGCAGGATTTCCATCCTTCCAAGATATGGTATATCGTCGACAAAAGACAGTCCCTGCACCTGACATCGGTGTTCCGCTGTGCAAGAAAAGCCGAGCTTGTCCCTCAGAACTGCGAAATGACACATTTAGGCTTCGGCACAATGAACGGCTCAGACGGCAAGCCTTTTAAGACAAGAGACGGCGGCGTTATGCGCTTGAGCGAACTCATAAGGCTTGCAACCGAGGGCGCAATGGAAAAGCTTGCGGACTCCGACTATGTTTCGGGCGACAAGCTTGAAACGGCTGAGAAAATCGGCGTTGCAGCTATCAAGTTCGGCGATTTGTGCAACCAGCCCTCAAAGGACTATATCTTCGACCTCGGAAAATTCCTGTCCTTCGACGGCAAAACAGGCACATATCTTTTATATACCGTCACGAGAATTAACTCTATCCTCAAAAAGGCCGGAATCGGCTACGACGAGGACATTAAGCTCAGCGGCATTTACTCAGACGTAGAGCGTGAGCTTGCGCTGACATTTGCCTTGACAGGTGAAACCTACGACAAGGCGTTTAACGAAATGTCGCCCTGCGTGCTGTGCGACAGCGCATATAATATTGCCTCGCTCTTCTCAAGATTTTACCATGACAATCACATACTGAGCGAGAGTGACGAGCAAAAGCGCCGCAGCTGGCTCGCTCTGTCGCTTCTGTCAAGAAAAATACTCACCCTCCAGCTCGATATGCTTGCAATCGACTGCGTAGAGAATATGTAACCTCGAAAACGGCATGAGGCTTTTTAAAAACCGTCACGCCTCTATCACAATTGCGGAATATAATACGTTATTGTGTTTACTGTTAACATAAGCTTGATACCACAGCTTTAATTGCCTGACATCAAGCCGAAGGTTAATTGTTAAAACGGATAACCAAATCTGAAAGGATAAGCTTATGAAAAAATTCTTAAAACTATTTTCCCTTCTTGCGGCGGCAGCCATGGCGTCGACAATGCTCTGCTCCTGCTCCGATTCCGAGAAGAACCCCGATGACGTCAATAAAGACGACACATCAAAGACAGACAGCGTTGACAAAAACGGCGACGACAAAGAAAACAATGACGATTCCGATGAGTCAGAGGAGCGTCCTGCTCCCGGTCTGTATGTAGACGGCGAGCTCATCGACAGCAAGGACGTTGTTATGATGAATGTCAACGGCGTTGATATTCCCTTTGATGAATACAGATATATGTATATGTTCATAACCGGAAACTACGGTATAACCGAAGAAACCTTGGCTGCGACCCCCGAGCTCATGCCCACACTTGTCGAAATTGTTGACGGTCAGGTGCTTGAAAGCAACTGGGGAAAATTCCTGGCAAAGGAATATGACATTTCAATGACAGACGAGGACAACGCCGAGGTTGATGAGCTTTTGAAGCAGCAGGAAGAAAGCTTTGAATCAAGGGAAGAATATGAGCTGGCACTTGAGAACGCAGGAATAGACGAGGATTTATTAAGAAGAGTTATAGCTTCCAGCGTTTTGTGCGAAAGAGTTTATCTTGATCTCTACGGCGGCGAGAATCCGAGACTTATAGGCAGCGATGATGAAATCAAGGCTGAGCTTATGAACGACTATGTAAGAGCACATCATCTTCTTATATCCTTCGACCATTACGCCGACGAGGAGGGCTACGAGGAATATACTGACGAGCAGCTTAAAGAAGAGGCCAAGAAGCTTGCCGAGCAGTATTTAGAGCAGATTAAAAACGGCGAAGCAGACATCTATGAGCTTGCTCAGACAGTCGGAGACGACCCCGGTATGTCAGAAAACGAAGACGGCTACTTCTTCACCTACGGACAGATGGTAGAGCCGTTTGAAAAGGCAGCCTTCGAGCTTGAGCCCGGAGAACTGAGCGGTATTGTAGAAACCGACTACGGCTTCCACATTATCCTTCGCCTTGAGCAGGAAAACTTCGTCAATGATAATTTCGACACTATAAAGACTGATTCATATATCGTTGACAAGTTCAACAACCATGTAAATGAGGTTTTAAGAGACGCTGACATCACCTACAGCGAATATCACGACAATCTTTCCTACGACAGCATTAAGTGATATAAGCCCTCGGTTGAAGCGGCAGTAGCCAAGCAGTACAGCGCAATAAAATGCTGAATTCAATAAAACAATGTTAAATTAAGGGGCGATGAGAGTGAAAAGACGGGTATTATTATCTGTGGCTCTCATCTGCCTTCTTTTTTGTTCCTGCATGAAGGACGTTCCGGATTATATACCAAACAGCGAGCCGACTGCAAGCTCCTCGCAAGCATCTTACAAAGCAACAAATCCGTCCGACATTTCAAGCTCTGTCGAGGATACCGCTGAACCGGACATCGAAGCCGGCACTGAGCATACACCGTG
Organism: Ruminococcus sp. UBA7158; assembly: GCA_002491605.1. Taxonomy (GTDB): domain Bacteria; phylum Bacillota; class Clostridia; order Oscillospirales; family Ruminococcaceae; genus Faeciplasma. The sequence goes on along the minus strand of DKWG01000065.1, from coordinate 57,376 downwards.
TACGGAAATATCGACCGTTACCGAAGCGTCATCAGAAAATATTCCTACCGATACTGACTCATCGGAAACAGCTCCGCCGAACGGGCCGACGGATAAGCCGATAAGCGAGTTTAATCTTCCAGATGACTTTTATACAAGGCTCAGTGAAATATTCGACAAATATCAAATCAATCAAAATTGTCTTGCGGACAACTCCGGCAGCTGCGGATGTCTGCCCGAATATGAGGAGACTGACACCGACGGAAACGTTATTGTCCCGAGGGACAGAGTAATGTCTTTATATTTCATGGATATAGAGAGCGGCTTTGAGCTTCAGATAAACGGCAGCGTCCACTACCCTGTTGCCAGTACAATTAAAATACCGTACTGCATTTACATCTACCAAAAGCTTGAAAACGGTGAAATTGATCCGAATTTGATACTTACCTACGAAAAGCGCCATTATTTCAAGGGCACGGGCGTCATCATAAAGGGTGATTTCGGGCAGCAATACAGCGTCTTGGAGCTGTTAAAGCTCGCCATCACGGAAAGCGACAACGTTGCCTTTGAAATGCTCAAGGATCTTTCCTCATGGGATGATTTTTCAAAATATTTAGAGGACAACGGTTTTTCGCACATAGAGGACAGGCGAAAGTCCAAGGAAAAGATATGCTCCGAATCCGCAGGCACAGACGGCAGACTGCTTGCCGACTATTTGCGCAGCGACGGACAATATGTAGATACATTTAAAGCCGATTTGCTGAAAACAAAGAACAAAATGATAAGGTCGCACTACACCTGCTACCGCAAATACGGCTGGACAAACTTCGCCTTCCACGATATAGCCTACATCGAAGCTCCGCACCCGTACGTTTTGGCTGTTCTCTCTAACCTTGAGGGCGTCGACAAAAAGGACTACGAGCTTTTCAAGGAAGTTTCCTATCTCATTGAGGAGTATTCGGAATTAGGGCATTTAATGACGGAAGGTTCTGAGGATTGAAAGTGTGTCACCCAAACAAAATCATTGAGCTTTATTCGGAACATGGCGAAAATCTAACGGCTAAATCAGAAAAATGGAATAATAAAGAATTCTTCGTTCACACCTATGTGATAGATATTTAGAGAAGTGAGTACGGGGTGCCGGTGTGGTCCAGAGTAGGGGTAAGCTTAGTTGAATTAAATAATACAAGCATCTACTTGATAAATATGTTGATGTTATCCGCTATGGCGAAACTGTTATAAGAGGAACATGGATAGACTGGACGAGCGCGCAGGACAATAAGCCTGACCCGGAATCTATGACTGTGAAGCGCTCTAACGGTGCTCAAATTGAAATTTATATACATGTAATATCCGATATAACGCAGGCAGAGCTTTTTAGAATTTCATGTTAAGAACGGTAGTTTTGGAGTAGAGAATGTGCTGCTACGCACCATATGAATGCCGAGCTTCGCCCAAGAAGGCGAGCAATCAATCGTTTACGATTGCGAAGTCTGATTGGCTGCGAAACCAGCTTTCATTGGTCAAAAGAAATGTGGGAAGGGGCACACCCACCAAAATACCGTTTGGCAAAACCACTTTGAGGAATCAAGGTGGTTTTTTATACGAAATCGCATATTAACTGAATATTTTGAAGTCCAAAGCCGATAAACGCCGTGCCTTGCCCACAAGGATGAGCAACCATCACATAACACTTAGCTCATTGCAGAAACACAAAAAACGAAGCCCTGATCGTCTCAAAGCTTCGTTCTTTTATTACTTCTTATAATTTTAAATTCCGTCTATCCGAATTCACGGTGACAAAACTTAACTACTCGCACATTATCTCTTCTTCTGTCCGTAATAAGCATTAGCTCCGTGCTTTCTGAGGTAATGCTTATCCAAAAGCTCCTGCTGCATCGGAGGAACGCCTGGGTTGATAGCATATGCGTTAAGAGCCATCTTTGCAAGCTCTTCTAAGATAACAGAATGATGAACGGAATCAACGGCGTTCTTGCCCCATGTGAAAGGACCGTGAGAATGAACCAAAACAGCCGGAATAGCGTCGGGGTCTTTGTCCTTGAAGGTTTCAACGATGACAAGACCTGTGTTCTTTTCATATTCAGATGCGATTTCATCCGGAGTCATCTTTCTTGTGCAGGGAATCTCGCCGTAGAAATAGTCGCCGTGTGTTGTTCCGAGAGCTGGTATACCCTTTCCTGCCTGCGCAAATGAGGTGGCAGTTGTTGAATGTGTATGGGTTACGCCGCCGATGTTCGGGAATGCCTTGTAAAACTCGATGTGCGTAGGTGTGTCGGAGGACGGGTTCAAATCGCCTTCAACAACCTTGCCGTTTAAGTCGACAACAACCATATCCTCAGGCTTCATCTCATCATACTCAACTCCTGAGGGCTTGATAACGATAAGTCCCTTTTCACGGTCGATACCGGAAACATTTCCCCATGTGAAGGTGATAAGTCCGTACTTCGGCAGAAGCATATTAGCTTCATAAACTTCCTTTTTCAATTGCTCCAACATAATAAATCTTCCTTTCAATATTATAATGTAAACTTTTTTATACGTCTATCATATACTGCTAATGAAGCAGTTATTTGTGGCAGTCAATAATCTGCAACTGTTGCCAGTATTCCGGCAGGCAGAATATCAATAATCACATATGACGGCGGAAGACCGTCCTTCGGCAAAGCCAAGCTTCCGGGATTAATATAATAAACACCGTCGCAGTAGTCGACTGCCCTTACATGGGTGTGACCGTATACAACAATATCGGCTTCGTTCTGCTTGGCAAGCCGCTTGAGGTCGTCTAAGCCGTATTTTGCCCTGTGCAGATGTCCGTGTGTCAGAATAATTTTCTTGCCGCATTCCTCAACAACGGCAATCGGCGGCTCCGTTGCGGAAAAATCACAGTTTCCCGGAACTTTAATAAGCTTTATACCCGGATATGATATTTCCAGACCGTCGGCGTCCCTTAAATTGTCGCCTGCAAAAAGATAAAGTCCGCAGGAATCCTTGGTTCTTTGAATAAGCTTTTCAATGCGGTCGTATTTGCCGTGTGAATCCGAAAAAGCGATTATTCTCATTGTTTATGCCCATGCCCTTCTTGTGAAGCCCGTTAAAAACCGCTTCATTAATTATTAAGCTAAATGATATCACATTATTCAAAATTTATCAATACTTAAAGGGGATTTTAAGATGAATCTTAACCAAAATCAGATCAATTATTTAGTAAAAAACGCGTCCGCAAAGCTTGGCGTAAGCGAAAAGCAGCTTCGTTCCGAGCTTGAGGCAGGAACCTTTGACCGACTGCTCTCAACGCTTCCCAAAAACGAAGCGTCAAGGCTCACAGCGGCTTTGTCTAACCCGGTAACAGCTCAGGCAATGCTTTCAAGTCCTCAGGCAAAAGAGCTTATGAAAAAGCTGTTCGGATAATATTATACCGCCATAATAACACGAAAAGGAGCGTTGAACAATGGATGACCTTGCGCAAAGAATCGGCTCTATTCTTCAGGACGAAGAGAGCATGAAGCAAATCGGAGAGCTTGCAGCTATGCTCGGACTGGCGCCGGATGCGTCCCGGGATAACAGTCAGCCGTCTTTTTCTTCAAATCCGGCGGGCGGCTTTGGCTCGTCAAACCGGCAAGGCTCACAGAATACGCAGGGTCTCGGCTTATCAAATGACCAAAACGCTCCTTTTCAAAACCTATTCGGCGGCATGGACATGGGCGCAATAATGAGCCTTGCTTCAAAGCTCAAGGATTTCAATGCCGACGACAACAATACCCGATTCTTGCTTGCTCTTAGGCCCCTCTTGGGCGAAGAAAAGCAAAATAAGATAGACAGAGCGGTTAAAATCCTTAAGCTGTTAAACCTTATGCCGCTTATAAAGGACAGCGGACTTTTAGGAGGCGATTTTCTTGGCATCCTATAATCAAAGCTCGGAGGAGTTTTCAAAAATGCAGCAGGAGGCTCTTGAAAGGCTTCACGAAATGCAAAAAAGATCTAAAACCATCGTTGAGCCTGCCAAGGAAGCCGTTTCTGCCGGCATAAACCGAAATCCGCATCAGCAAAGCGGCTCGCAGTCTACGGCAAGTCAGATACATAATCCGCCGCTGCCGGACATCTTTAAAAGCATTTTAGGAGACGGAATAAAGCTGAATGCAGAAAATGCGCTTATACTTATGATGCTGTTCGTTTTATATAAAAATAAAGCCGATATAAAGCTTCTGCTGGCGCTCGGATACCTTCTTCTGTAGCTATGCACAGGCAATTTTCAGTTAATTTTCATCATATAATTATTGACTTGCACCGATAATAAATGTAGAATTAGTTTCATGGAAATGCTGTAAATTAAGCTCCTTTGCGACATATAAAAACTTTCGCAGCAGCTTAAATCAGCACGTTCCGAGGCAATAAAGCTTTGCCTGTAAAAAATAAAACCGAATTTGCCTTTTAAAAGGAGATGACGTTGAAAATGAAGATATACTTCAACAAAGATAAAAAGCTTGTCGAAGCAATAAGAAAGGGTCTTGCCATGAAGGACGGTCACTGCCCTTGCAGACTTGAAGCCACTGAGGACAATATGTGTATGTGCCGTGAGTTCAGAGAGCAGATTGCAGATCCCGAATTCGAGGGCTTTTGTCATTGCAGACTTTATTACAAGGAAAAGTAGATTGAATGAAGCAGCTATCGGCTGATTCGGCATTCGTGGTTTTCGGCAGACTGTTCAGCAGCATTGTTCTTGAACATATTGCTGCAAAAAACTACTCAAATTACGCATTTAAAAAAAACGGCGGCGGATTTTTCTGCTGCCGTTTTTGTCTTGTCGTTTTTCAACAAACATTGAGTTAGCAATAGCTAACTCAATGTGCAAGCCTACAAAATCATTTTAAAACCATATTAAGTTTATTGACACGAATAAGCTTGAATAGTAAAATATAATCGAAAAAAATGAATATGCCGCTGTATTAGCCGATATTATGAACGCATATTCATTAATATAAGGATTTTGGAGACTACAGCTATGACACTTAAAGACGCTGCAATCGGAAAAACAGTAACAGTTTTAAAGCTGAACGGTGAGGGCGCTCTCAGGCGCAGAATTATGGACATGGGCATAACAAAGGGCGTAAAGATAACAATACGCAAGGTTGCTCCGCTCGGCGACCCGCTTGAGCTTACGGTAAGAGGCTATGAGCTTTCGCTCAGAAAGTCCGACGCTGCGCTCATCGAGGTCGAGTAATTAATCTCACTGCTTAGCACGATTTGTAAAAAAGAAGTGAATCAGGAGGCAAAGCCGGCTGGCAAAGCACAAGCTTTAAATCAGTCGGTCAGATATTATGACAGATGCAAATAACTCGATAGAAAACGTCCTTCCTTCAAGGTCTGATATTAAAATTGCACTTGCAGGAAACCCGAACTGCGGAAAAACAACGGTTTTCAACGCGCTGACCGGATCAAACCAGTTTGTCGGAAACTGGCCGGGCGTTACCGTTGAAAAAAAAGAGGGCAAGCTAAAGGGTCATGAGGGAATAACTATAACCGACCTTCCGGGAATATACTCGCTGTCGCCCTACACGCCCGAAGAGGTCGTTGCCCGTTCCTACCTCATCGAAGAACGCCCCGATGCGATTTTGGACGTAATAGACGGCACTAACCTTGAAAGAAATTTATATCTCACATCACAACTCGCTGAAATCGGCATACCGGTTGTCATGGCAATAAACATGATGGACGTTGTCGAAAAAAGCGGCGACAAGATCGACATAGATATGCTTTCTAAGGCTTTCGGCTGCAAGGTTATAGAAATCTCCGCTGTCAGGGAGCAAAACCTGATAGACGCCGCTCTCATGGCATACAACGCCGCATTAGAAGCCAAAACACCCAAGATGCGCCGCTTTTCAGGCGTTGTCGAGCACGCACTTGCACACATCGAGGAAGCGGTCTTGCACGATATGCCGCAAAAGCAGCAGCGTTGGTATGCCGTTAAGCTGTTCGAGCGTGACGAGAGGGTTATATCAAAGCTGAAGCTTTCGCAGGAGGTTCTTTCGCATATTGAGGAGGACATCGCCCTTGCCGAAGCCGAGCTTGACGACGATTCTGTCAGCATAATCATTAACGAAAGATACGGCTACATTGAATCGATTATAAAGGACTGCCTGATTAAAAAGAACAACGGTCTTTCAACATCCGAAAAGATAGACAGCATTGTAACCAACCGCTGGCTGGCGCTTCCGATTTTCGCTGTTTTAATGTTCTTGGTTTACTACATATCCGTATCGACTGTCGGCGGCTGGGCTACGGACTGGGCAAACAACGGCGTGTTCGGCGAGGGCTGGCACTTATTCGGAATAGGAAGAGCCGACTACACCGAGGCGGTAACAGACTATGCCGAGGAAAACATCTGGACAGATGAGCTTTTAAGCGTGCTTAGCTCAGCAAACGCCGCAGGTGCAGCCGGAGCTGAGGAAATGCTCGATTCTATATCAAATAAGGACTTTTCAAGCTTTGAGCAGGCATATAACACCTACGGAGAAGCTGTCACCGCATCAGGGTTTGACGTCGTAGGCATCTCAAAAGCCGCTATAGACTCGGCTCCGCAGTCAAAGGACTACGGTATATGGGTCAAGGGCGTTCCTGTTTTAGCAGACGAGCTTTTAACTAAAATCAACTGTGCTGACTGGCTGAAAGGACTTATACTCGACGGCGTTATAGGCGGCGTCGGCTCAGTTTTGGGCTTTGTGCCGCAGATGCTTGTTTTGTTCTTGTTCCTCGCCTTCCTTGAGGCCTGCGGATATATGTCGAGAATTGCATTCGTCATGGACAAACTGTTCCGCAAATTCGGGCTTTCAGGTAAGTCGTTTATACCGATACTCATCGGTACAGGCTGCGGAGTCCCCGGAATAATGGCTTCAAGAACCATCGAAAACGAGCCTGACCGCAGAATGACAATTATAACAACCACATTCATCCCCTGCGGAGCAAAGCTTCCCCTTATCGCAATGATAAGCTCGACGCTTTTCGGCGGCGCATGGTGGGTTGCTCCGTCGGCATACTTTATAGGCATGGCGTCTATAGTCATATCGGGAATAATGCTTAAAAAGACTTCAAGGTTTGCAGGCGAGCCGTCCCCGTTCGTCATGGAGCTTCCGGCATATCATATGCCGACCTTTAAGAACCTTATGCACTCGATGTGGGAGCGAGGAAGCTCGTTTATCAAAAAAGCAGGAACTGTTATATTGATTTCGTCAATAGCTATTTGGCTGTTGTCACATACAGGCTTTGTAGGCGGAGCGCTTACACTCAGCACACAGATGACTCTTGAAGCAAGCATACTCGGAACAATAGGCAGCTTTATAGCGTGGATATTTGCTCCTTTGGGCTTCGCAAGCGCAAAGGCAGCCGTTGCAACGCTTATGGGACTTTTAGCAAAGGAAGAAGTAGTCGGAGTATTCGGTGTTCTTGACTTTGAGGGTCTGACACAATTGGCCGCCTACAGCTTCATGATGTTCAACCTTTTGTGCGCTCCGTGCGTTGCGGCAATGGGTGCGATAAGGCGTGAAATGAACAGCGCAAGGTGGACAGCATTTGCTATAGCATACCAGTGCACATTCGCCTATGCCGTCTCGCTGATGATTTATCAGTTCGGCATGATGATAACGGGACGCGGAAGCCTGCCCGGAATCCTTGCGGCATTTGCCGCTTTGGCAGTCATAGCCTTCATGCTCTTCCGCAAGCCCACAAAGCTCAAAAAGGATGCAAAGTAAGATATGACCATCTTGGATTTTCTGTCTCAAAACTTGGGAACGATTTTGGTTCTTATTCTGCTTACAGCTGTCGTTGCCGCCGTTGTCTTTAAGATGATTAAGGACAAAAGGTCGGGAAAGTCAGGATGCGGCTGCGGCTGCTCGGAATGTCCTATGTCTCAAAGCTGCGGCAAGCAGAACAGCAAAAATAAGTAACTGACACTTATAAACAATCACCCTGCAAGGACAATGCAAATGCCCCTGCAGGGTGATATTGTATTACTGCTGTTAGTTTTAAAGCTCATCGCGTTTTATAATGCTCATAGTAATCTCTCTTGCCATAACAATTCCCATTGCACTCGGCACAAAAGCCATCGAGGCAGGAATATGTCTGCCATAGCTCTCGCCCTCAACCGTGCCCTTGGGCTTTATCGGCTCCTCTTTTGAATAAACAACCCTTAAATGCTTAACCCCGCACTTTCTAAGCTCATATCGAAGTGTTCTTGCCAGCGGACAGACCGAGGTTTTATAGATATCCGCCACCTCAAGCTTTAACGGGTCGAGCTTGTTTCCTGCCCCCATTGCGCTTATTATCGGGACATTCTGAGCTTGCGCACGCATAATAAGCTCTATTTTTGACGACATAGTGTCGATGCAGTCGGCGATATAGTCATACTCGCCAAGGTCAAATTCATCCGCATTTTCATAAGAGTAAAAAACGCTGTGCGCTGTGATGTCCGCTTCGGGATTGATATCCGTGAGTCTTTTTTTCATAACCGAGGTTTTATCAAGCCCGGTAGTTGATGAAAGGGCGATTATCTGGCGGTTGCGGTTTGATTCGCTGATTGTATCGCTGTCGAAAATGCTGAGCTTTCCGACGCCCGAGCGCACAAGCATCTCGCAGACATATCCCCCGACGCCGCCCACGCCAAACACGGCAACGTGTGCGTTTTTAAGCTTATTCATGGCATCCATGCCTATAAGCAGCTCGCTTCTTGAAAATATAGACATACTATAATCCTTCACTTTATATTAAAATATCCTCGTCAATTCTTATAACGCCCTCATCGGCGTTCACAGTCGCCGTAACTCCGAACGGAATAATGCACCTCGGAGTTGCATGACCTACATTAACATTGTATAAAACCGACAGTCCCTTGCTGCCTATAATATCAATGTATAGCCTTTTATACTCATCATAATACCGTTCATCCATGGGCTTACCTATTATGACCCCGGAAACGACGTTAAACAAACCGTAGCTTTCAAGAACTCTGAGCATTTTTTCAAGCTCAGAGGGCTCGAGCTGCTCTTCGGACGTTTCAAGCAGGAGTATTCGCCCCTTCCAGTCGTTTAAGTCCGGGAAAAGACCGTACTTTTCAACGATTTCCTTTTCGTCCTGATATGCTGCGCTTCCAGTGAGCATATCGCTGAGCGTTTCAACGCATCCGCCTAAGATTCTGCCGCCGAAAACTCCATCCCCGCTCAGAAGCTCAAAGCCGACATTATCAATATGCTCGGTCCTCTTTGTGCCGACAGCTTCGAGCGAAAAGGTCTTTCTCTCGTCATACCAGATGTCGCTCGGCGTTATCTTAGAAATACGTCCCTGAATAAAAAGCTGTTCGAAACACTTTTTTGTGTAAGGAAGCATTTCATTATCTAACTCGGCAAGGTCTGGTATCAGCGCCTGACCGTAAAATGTATTTAATCCGCATTTATGTAGCATCAGATGATTTACCGTAGTATCGGAAAAGCCCATAAAAATCTTCGGATTACTTCTTACAGCCGCTTCAAGCTCGCCGTTTTCAAATAAATAAGGAGCCAAACGATAGGTATCGATTCCGCCGATGGCGCAGATTATCGCCTTAACATCGGTGTCATTAAATGCCGCTAAAAGGTCCTGCGCCCTTTTCTCGGGATGGGCGTCCAAGTATTTTACGCCCTTTAAAGCGTTCGGCATGAGCTTGACCTTAAAGCCGTAGCCCAAAAGACGTTTCAGAGCTATGCTTAATTCATGCGCAACATATATTTCACCGAGCATTCCGCTTGAAAGGCTGACTATGGCTACAGTGTCGCCCGGCATTAATTTTGATGGCTTCATAACATCACGTTCCTTTCCTAAAGGACTTTAAAGATTTCAACACACCGGCAACCAACAGCCCGATTATCGCACCTGTCACTGCACCGGCAATTAACAGCACCGGAAGATAGGACAGAACCGACCGTCCCATAAACAAAACCGCCGCAAAAAGCTGACCTATATTGTGGCATACACCGCCGCCGATGCTCACTCCGACAGGCGAAAACTTCCCTGTCTTTTTTAAGACTGCCATCGTTATAAGACTCAATACTGAGCCGCAAAGGCTATAGATAAACCCGGTGAAGCTTCCGAAAATCAGCCATGAGAGAATCAGCCTCACAAAACTGACCAAAGCCGCTTCAACAGGCGATAAAATATACAAAGCTATCATCACAGATATATTGGCTATCCCCAGCTTTGCCCCGGGTATAGGCAAGGACGGCAGCATAAGCTCGATATAGCTAAGCCCGAATGCCAAGGCAGAAAGGACTCCGCAAGCCGTCAGCTTTTTTGTTTTCATTCTGACCTGCCACCTCCGCACCGTCAAATCAAGGCGTCGTATTCCGCTCCGACAATTTCAACTGTTATCCCGAACGGCAGGCAGGCTATAGTCTCACCGCTCTTTGAAATTCTTGAGTGCCTTTCGCAGAGCTTGTCGGGACATTGTGCGTTTAAAATGTACACCTCGCCGTTTTCGACCGCAACAGTTAAAAGCCCCTCAACGTCCAGTTTAGCGTTTTCGTTCAGTGAAAGAGCGGCGTATTCCTTTGAGTTCAGGCGGACAACTGCACTTGTGCCGTCGCTTCGCACCGATCTTCCTGCAATCAAAGCGACAGCTGCAATAAGCATAACTGCGCAAAACAGAGCAAAATCGGCGATATACTTACTTTTTTTCATATTCAATAAACCCTTCGGTTTTTTCGCATATTCCATCCGCCGTCACCCACATAACTTGAGCATCAAGACTTTTGGCTAAGGCCTTACCGTCCTCCAAGCTCATGCAAAAAAGCGACGTCGAAAGAGCGTCGGCAATTTTTGACTCAGCGGCGATAACCGTCACCGAGCGATACAGCTGTGCCGGATAAAACGTATCAGGGTCGATAATATGCGAATAGCGCTTTCCGTCGACTTCAAAAAATCGCTCGTAGTCTCCGCTTGTCACAACAGATACGTCCAAAGCATTGACAGCCGTTAAAATCTGACTGTCGACTTCACCCTCGACATCCGGATTTTTGATGCCGACTGTCCAGTATTCGCCGTCCGGCTTTTTGCCTACTGCTTTTATATTTCCGCCCAAGTCGAGCAAAAAGCTTGTCAAGCCGCACTCTATAGCCTTTTCAGCGGCTTTGTCAGCGGCATAGCCCTTTGCAAGCGCACCGAAGTCAAGCGTCAAGTCAGGGTCTGATATTATAATATCATCGTCAGATATTGCAACCTTTGAAATATCAATATGCTCGGCGGCTTTAATCAAAGCGTCAGCATTCGGCAATACGTCCTCCGCCCTTGCCTGATGCCAAAGTCTTAAAAGCGAGCCGGCTGCGATATTGAGCTTGCCGCCTGAGAGGTTATAATATTCCTTGCCAAGCGCAGTAAGTTCAATAAGCTCCTTATCCGCCGACTCAAGCTTTGATTCGGAGTTAAGCTTATATACGCTTGACGTTTCGAAATAGATATCAAAAACAGAGTGAAGCCGCAAAAGCTCCGTATGAACGGCATTTGCAGCTTCACTGAATTCATCATATGAAGAGCAATATGCCGAAAACACCGTTACCGTATCAAAAGTATCGGTATAGCTTATTGAATATCTTTTCAGGGGCATTTGACAGCCGCTCAGCATGGTTATCAAGACCACCGCCGCACAAGCTGCCGCAAGCAACCCTTTTAAGGTTTTCGACACAGCTCAGTCTCTTTTCTTAATTATTTTTGAAGGACACTTTTCAGCGCACTTTCCGCAGCCTATGCACTTTTCTTGGTCGATAGCCGCAAGGTTTCCGACCATGGTTATAGCACCCGTTTCGCATACTCTCATGCACATTCCGCAGCCCAAGCAGCCCTCGCTGCAGGCTGATTTAACATCCTTGCCCTTGTCGTGAGAGGAACATCTTACGACATACTTAGCGTCATAAGGAATTATTTCAATCAGATGATTCGGGCAGACTGCTACACACTTTCCGCACGCCTGACACTTTTCACGGTCGACAACAGCCAAGCCGTCGACTATCCTGATTGCGTCAAATGGGCATATGGCGGCGCAGGTTCCGAAGCCGCAGCAGCCGTAGGCGCACTTTTTTGCTCCGTGCTTAGGGGCAAGGTATGCTATGCGACAGTCAGGCTCGTCAAAATAGCTGTAGTCAGCGTTTGTCTTGGCACAGCTTCCCGAGCACTTAACGTATGCCGTCATCCTTTTGCCTGCCTTGAGCGATACTCCCATTATCTCGCCGATTTTTACTCTGTCGGACGAGGGGCAAAGCGACGGGTCGGCGTTTTCTTCAACTATAGCCTTGGCATAAGCGTCGCAGCCGGCATATCCGCAGCCGCCGCAGTTGCTTCCTGCCAAGCAGCCTCTTACTGCCTCTTCCCTTGGGTCTGCTTCAACCTTGAACTTTTCCGAAAGTACTCCCAAAACTATACCGATTATAATACTTATGACGACAATGACTGCCGCCGCTATAAGGATTGGTACTATCATATAAAAAAGCAATCCCTTTCTTTTTGAATATATAGCAGACAAAACACATCAGCACAAAAACGCCGCTGTCTGCAAAACGGCTGAGCTAAAGCACCGTTTAAAGTGTTCCCGAGAACCCAACGAACGCTATTGCCATAAGTCCGGCTGTCACCAAGACTATCGGCATACCTTTAAAGGATTCAGGGATATTGTTCTTTTCGATTCTTTCTCTTATTCCTGCCATTATAACTATTGCAATCAGGAAGCCCAAGGCCGTTCCGACTGAATAAACCATTGTCTCAGCGAAGTTATAGCCCTTTTGAGCGGAATCAATAGCAACGCCTAAGACAGCGCAGTTTGTTGTTATAAGAGGAAGATACACTCCGAGTGCCTTATAAAGCGACGGCATCTTTTTCTTTAATATTATCTCAACCGTCTGAACCAATGCGGCGATAATTAAAATGAAAACGATTGTTCTCAAATACGCAAGGTTCTCTCTTAAAACATACCTGTTTATGAAATATGTAATAGCTGACGACAAGGATATAACCGCAATGACAGCAGCACCCATGCCGACAGCAGTCGACGTCTTTTTGGAAACGCCCAAGAAAGGACAAAGACCCAAAAAGCGGCTCAAAACAACGTTATTGACAAGTGCGGCTGATATAATGCCGATAAACAATGTACCTATATAGCTCACTCTTTGTCACTCTCCTCTCTCATTGAGCAGCTTTTATCCATACAGCCCGAGCATCTTCCGTCACAGGTGAAGCCCTTTTTGTTGGTTGCACTGGGAGCACCTAATTTATTCTGCAATGCTGTCAGGCAGGCTAAGACAAAGAACGCACCGGGAGCTAATACCATTATGGATATCGGTGTAAAGCTTTGGGGCATGACTCTGAATCCGAAAACAGTTCCTGCTCCTAAAAGCTCTCTGACTGCTCCTATAACCGTAAGTGCCAATGTGAAGCCCAAGCCCATTCCTACGCCGTCGAAAAATGATACAAGCGGCGGATTCTTTGACGCATAGCTTTCAGCTCTGCCCAAAATTATACAGTTTACAACGATAAGCGGTATGTACAAGCCCAAAGAAGCATACAAGCTTCTTACATATGCCTGCATCAAAAGCTCAACAACCGTTACAAATGACGCAACAACTACTATATACGCCGGCATTCTGACTCTTTCCGGGATAAACCTACGCAAAAGCGAAATCATCAGGTTTGACATCATCAAAACAGCGCAGGTCGAAAGACCCATTCCCAAGCCGTTCATGGCGCCTGTTGTGACTGCGAGTGTGGGGCACATTCCGAGCATTAATACAAATGTCGGATTTTCCTTGATTATTCCGTTATAAAGCCTTTCAAATACCTTGCTCACTCTTTGTCACTCCCTTCGCTGTTTTCACTAAAGCCGAACTGTTCCTCGGCAAGCTTTAATCCCGAGTTGACCGCAGACGTCACCGCACGGGTGGTTATTGTAGCTCCGGATATAGCGTCTATCTCGTTTAGCTTAGACTTACCCGTCTTTGTAAACTCAGCCCTGCCTGAAATTCCGCTGTACTGAGCTATCCATTCATCGTTTTGGCAGTTAGCGCCGAGACCAGACGTCTCGCCCATAGATGTAACCTTAACTCCGGTTATCACGCCGCTTTTATCTACTCCCATTGTCAAAACAATGTCTCCGCCGTAGCCGTTGTGGGACGTTATCGACAAAACGCAGCCCAATACATTTCCGCTGTCGTCCTTAGCGTAAAGAGCGGAATTCAGAGTGTTTCCGTCGTCAAGCGATGCTGATGCGTCGGCATTAGTCTCTTCAAAATCAGAAGCCATCGGAAAAGCTTCACGATACGACTGCTGCAGCTCCTCAGCCTCAGCCTTATCTATTGTGTCCTTAGTGAGCTGATATACAAATGACAGCAGTACGCCTGCTATAAGCGTTATCGACACAAGCTTTAATGTGTCCTTGATAATATTCTTATTCATGCTTTAGCTCCCCTTTCCGTGCCGAACGGCTTTGGAGAAGTTGCCTTTTCGATAAGCGGCGTCAGAAGGTTTGCTATGATTATAGCATATGAGACGCCCTCGGTCGAGCCGCCGTACATTCTGATAAATGCCGAAAGGAAGCCTATCAAAACAGCAAATATAACCTGCCCCCACTTGGTGACGGGACTTGTTACATAATCGGTAGCCATAAACACAGCGCCTGCCATAAGTCCGCCGCTCAAAATATGCGTCATAATAAAGCTTACTCCGACGTCCTGTCCCTTAGCCAAGCCGAATATCGCTACAAACACAGCGGCAGAGCCTATCATACACAAGGGAATTCTCGGGCTTATAACTCTTTTCACAATCAGGTATACAGCTCCGATTAAAATGGCAGCGCAAGACGTTTCGCCTATTGTTCCCGAGTGAGTACCCAAAAACAGCGTTCCGAAATCGGTTAAGGTTCCTTCGCGCAAAAGCGCAAGCGGAGTTGCGCTTGAAACGCCGTCTACAGTCGGATAAACTGTCATTATTGTCGGGAATGAGATTAAAAGAAAGCATCTTGCCGCAAGCGCAGGATTCATAAAGTTCTGACCCAAGCCGCCGTAAAGCATCTTTACAACTATAATTGCAAACGCTCCGCCCAAAACGGGAAGCCACCACGGGGCGGTTGAATAAAGGTTCATAGCAAGAATAAGTCCTGTGACAACTGCGCTCAAATCACCAATGGTGTTAGGAAGCTTTAAAAGCTTTTCATATATGTATTCGCACGCCACGCAGGATAAAACGCTCAACGCAATAACCCAAAGCGCTCTTAATCCGTAGACATAGACGCCGACCGCCAAAGCCGGTATAAGGGCGATAATAACATCGAGCATTATGCTCATTGTTGTGTCCTTCGCCCTTATATGCGGCGAAAGCGAGACATTATAAAGCTTGCTCATATGTCATTTAACCCCCTTTTTCTTTTTCTCAGCCAAAACATGGCGCTTAGCAACCGAAATCGACTGCGAAAGCCTGCGCCTTGCAGGGCAGATATATGTACAAGAGCCGCAGCCGATGCACTCAAGACCGCCTGCCTTTTCAAATTCGTCATACTCATATGCGTCGGCGTGATTTTTCAGCTTCATAGGCATCAGCTGCTCAGGGCACGCCTCAAGGCACTTTCCGCATCGGATGCAGGCACTCGGATGCAACGCCGCAACGTCGTCTTGCTTAAAGCAAAGAATGCACGAGGTTGTCTTTGTAACGGGAGTGTCTATGCCTGAAACCGAGCCGCCCATCATAGGTCCGCCGAAAACAACCTTCTCGGGATCTTGTGTAAATCCTCCGGCTGCTTCAACAAGCTCTCTTGCCGACATTCCTATCGGCACTTCAAAGTTAGCAGGTGTGCTTATTGCGTCTCCTGTTACGGTTATGACCCTTTGAGTCAGCGGCATATTATATGCAACAGCATCGGCAACAGCCAAAAGCGTAGCATAGTTTATAACGACACAGCCGGCGTCTGCCGGGAGCTTCTTAGAGTTAATCTTTCTTCCGGTAACGGCGCTTATAATCATTCTCTCTCCGCCCTGTGGATACTTCTTTTTAAGCGGCTGAACATACATCCTTTGGCTTGAGCCGATAGCCTCTTTCAAGCACTTTATTCCCTCGGGCTTATTGTTTTCAATGGCAAACACGCCCTTTGCGTTATCGAAGAGCCTGAGCAAAATTTTTAAGCCGAGTACTGCTTTTTCCGTGCGCTCAATCATCAGTCTGTAATCGCAGGTTATATAAGGCTCGCATTCAGCTCCGTTTACCAAAACGTAGTCGATAGCCGTGTCGTCCTTAACCGAAAGCTTAACGCTTGTCGGGAAGCCTGCGCCGCCCATGCCGACAAGTCCTGCATTTTTAACAGCAGCTCTTATCTCGTCCTTGGACATCAAGGAATAGTCCCTGTAATCTCCGTAGCCCTCCACAGCTTCGTATTCGCAGTCGTTTTCAACGAATACAGCCGTGACCTCATCGCCGTTGGTATTCGGCACTGCTGCAATCTTTTTAACAGTTCCGGAAACAGAAGCGCATATGTCAGCTGAGACAAATCCTCCTGCCTGAGCTATCGTCTGTCCCAAAAGCACCCTGTCTCCGACTGAAACAATAGGCTTTGCCGGTGCGCCTATATGCTGCGTCATCAGATATATAAGCTCGCCCTTCGGCGCAAGCCTTGTTATCGGACAGTCGCAGGAAAGCTTCTTGCCGTCTTGCGGATGAACACCGCCTTTAAAAGTTTTGGTTCCCACCAAATTCATTCCCCTCAAAAATATATTTTTAAATATATCATTAATCACTTCATAAGTGAAAAAGCCCTGTAAAATCGTCTTAGCCTGACTTATGATAATCAGCGCAATCAACTCCGAATAAACGGCTTCGCCGTAAGAGCGATT
>DKWG01000065.1:40059-40209 GCA_002491605.1 Ruminococcus sp. UBA7158 | reverse complement strand
GATTTGGAGTCACAGACTCCAAATAATCGTACCATAAATTCCGCACAAACCAAAAGAATTGCGTTGGCGTCCGAATGGACATATGATGCCGGAACGGCATCCGGAACGACCCGGAACGGCATCCGGAACGGCTTCGCCGTAAGAGCGATT
>DKWG01000065.1:0-39746 GCA_002491605.1 Ruminococcus sp. UBA7158 | reverse complement strand
GATTTGGAGTCACAGACTCCAAATCATTGTAGCATGTTTTTCGTACTTTGTAAATACCTTGTTCAAACGCAGTTCAGCCCTTCTCGGTAAACAAGAAGGGCTGAGTACGATTGCAAAGCATTATCAAGGAATAAACGGAAGATCAATCGGCGGCTTCTCGACGTTACCCGAGCTTTGACTCGGCGGCGGTGTAGACGGCGGATCGGTAACGGGAGGATTTGTTACCGGAGGGTCGGTCACAGGCGGATCGGTCGCCGGAGGATTGGTTGCAGGTGGATCAGTCGCCGGGGGATTTGTCGCTGGGGGATTTGTTGCCGGTGGGTTTGTTGCCGGTGGGTTTGTTGCAGGTGGGTTTGTTGCAGGAGGATTTGTCGCCGGGGGGGTGGTCGCCGGGGGATTCGTTGCAGGCGGATTGGTTGCAGGTGGATTTGTAGCAGGTGGGTTAGTTACAACCTTGTCGGTGGTTTTATCTTCGGAGCCGCTTTGCGTTGCCTTTGTTGCCGACGTACTTTCCTTTGGTACCGACTTAGTTGTTGTTTCTGCGGACTGCTGCTTTTTGGTTTCTTCTGTTGTCGGAGCAGCAGTCTTTTTTGTTCCTGCACCGGTTTTTACAGTTGTTTTTTCGGTCGCTTTTGTTGACACTTGAGTCTTTTCGGACGACTTAACTTCGGCTTCCGTGTCTGCTTGTGTCGTTTCCTCAGCGTCGGCTTCAGTTGTGGGCTGCGGCTGTGTTGACTGCTCAGTAATATCTGTTGCAACGTCAGGCTCTGTTTGAATAGCCGACACGGGAGCTTCATTGCCCGAGGACTGAGTTGTTGTTACAGCGGTTTCTGTAATAGTCTCATTGCTGTCGTTTTTATCAGACGGCTCAGGTCCGCAGCCTGACATTAAAGCTGTGATACATACAGCAGCCGCCAAGCTTAATGCGTAAATATGTAGCTTTTTCATGATATATAATCCTTTTCAAGATAATCCTTATCAGGCAAAACAACCGCCGCTTTTTTGGCAGCGATTGCTTTGCTGAATCACTTAGTTGTTCTTAAAAATATTCTTTACGAAATTGTAGCAAACGCTCCAATTAGCAGGACCGCCATGCCAAGAATTCTGAACATCATAATATATATGCTCAACCTTGTTGGTATCCAACACATTGTGGTAATCCCTCGGAGTTGCCCCTACCATTCCGTCGCCGTCTGCTGCGCCTATGAGTAAGATATACGGCTCTTTGCCTTCCGGGAAAACAAGCTTACTGCTGTTGTCGAATTGGGGAACATGGGTTCCGTTAGGAATAAGTCCGGGAGCAGGACAAGAGGCAGCTACATAACCGAATTTGTCGGGATGAGTGAAGCCTATTGCCAAAGACTCCCTTCCGCCCATTGAGAAGCCGAAAACAGCTGTGTTTTCTCTTCCCTCTGCAACTCGATAGTTATCTGCCATATACGGCATAAGGTCTTGCGCTATTACCTGAACAAATCTATCGTAGCATTCGATAGTATACGTATCGTCAAGTCCTCCTGCTTCCTTTCTGTTGGGATCGTTGAACGCAAACATATACGGATAAACAACTATCATTTCCTCAGCAATGCCGTCGTCAATCATATTCGAAATGATAATATCGCATGGTTCATCCACCATCATGGAATATCTATGACCCCAGAAGCCATGCAAAACATATAAAACGGGATACTTCTTATCTTTATTTGCCGGGTCGTCATAGCCCTGCGGCAAAACAACATTGAGCGGCAAATTCTGATTGCATACGCTTGAATAATAGGATTCGCCGCCCTCAAGCTCATTTCGTCCGTCGGTGTATTCCCTCCAGTCCTTTGCGTATGTAACTCCGCTTCTTTTTTGTCTTAATCCCTCGGGGCACTGATTTATTATAGTAATTTCTGACATCGGAATTTTTTCAACAACATCTTGACCTCCGGACTCAGAAACCTTCCAATAATTATAAAGTGCATTGACTAAATCCTTAAGTGCCTTGCTTGAGCCGGTCTTTGAATTCATGCGGTAAGCATAATACATCGGGCAGTAGGTTATATCCTTGCTCTTGAGTCCGTCGGAAACTGTCAGCGTATAGGCAACGCCTAAGTTGACCGACGCAATATCGTCCTTTTGAACGTAATATCTGCCGTCCTCAGTCCTTTGCAGCTCGAGGTTTACACTGGTATTATCTGTTTTGACGGTAAAGGTATAGCCGTCGGCAGAAGCTCCGTTTGCAAGAGTGAAATAGTAGCGCACTGAGGTATTTGAGCCTGTTAAAAGTGTTGCACTTGTATAAGTAAGACTTCCTATTGTTACCGAGTTAACTGTAGGAACCTTAACGTATGACGGAATTTTAACTGCTTTATAGCCTCCTGCAAACGATGCGTCTGCAAGATTATCGGTGTTGTGATTAAAGTAAGTCTGAGCCTTTGCACCGTAATTGAGCATTGCCTTAACAATGTTCTTAGTCGTATCTGCGTAGTTTCCGCTGAGAATAGTATTAGAATACTCAGCAACTGTTGTTGTATACGGTTCGCTCTTTATAACCTCGCCGTTTTTAACGATACAGAATCTCGCCGAGATTACATCTGTCATTTCCGACGCCGTAACAGGACAGCTGAAGCCATAGTATGTCTTGACACAGCTATAGGTCTGGTCTTGGTCTGCGTAATCAATAGTGAGCTTCATGGTTTTTTCAGGGTTAATAGCAACTGTCGAGGTTCTTCCGTTAATCTCGAATTCCATGTAGCCGCTGCCGTTGTCTAAAACGTCTCTTGACAATGACATATAGAAGTTCATTTCTATATTGCCGCCGAGAGTTGCGTTTTTACCTGCTAAGCTTGAGCCTAAAACGTTGCCGTTTGAATCAAGACCTGCCGACTTTGCCGAGCCCTCTGGAACTCTTACCTTAACGCTGTAAATAACCGTTCCGTCAGCTTCTGCGTCGAAAGCGATATTAAATATTCTTGATACAGAAAGATGGTCGCCTGCGAGAAGCTCATCATTGTTGTGCCAATCCCTCTTAGCCAAGAAGTTTTCAACAACCTTTTCGGCGTTGAATTTTGAAATAACCTTGCCGTCGGCTTCTTCAACTGAGTCAACGCCTGATGATACCCAGCCATCGCCCTCCATTAAAAGAATCTGACTGACCTTGGCGTCGGCAGTTACCTCAATAACCGCTCCGCCAACCTGAATTGCTTCCTTCAAATCGCCGAGAAGAGGGCTTTCCCAGTTGATTCCGTAGCCGAACCAACCGGTCTCTGCCTTTTCCTGCTCGCTCACAAATATTATTTCTGTGTCGGAATCCGGCTCTTTATACTCAGGCATAATCTCGAAGTCGAACTCGAAGGTGTTCATTCCGTCGGCAAGAGTGAAGCCATCCTGCAAAAGTTGGTTTCCGAAGACCCAGAACTCAATTGCTATTTTCTGATCCTCGCCTACAGTATAATCATAATAGCTATTGCCTGTGTTGAATCCAACTGCTCCTTCATTTATGTAAAGATTAGACACTCTGATAACTGTGCCGGCAGGAATTGCAGACTGATTGCCGTCACCGTTTTTGCTGTCAGGTTCGTAAGCTTTAAGCAAGAATAAGTCAGGCCAGCTCTTGCTGCCGCTGACAGAAACGCTGTATTTACCATATTGTGTGATATTCTCAGCGACATCAATCTGATCACCGTTTCCTGCCCATACGCTGAAGTTAACAGGTGCGAAGTTGCCTACGGATACCCCATCAAGCTTAGGAACAAGTGTTACAGAGGATGAGATGCTATAAGCCATTTCGGCTTCGTATGCAGTATTGCCGTCTGTCCAGCCGGCGAATACCTTTCCGTCGGGAACTTCTAAAGCTGCCGGCATTGTAACCTCTGCGTCAGCATGAAATACACTGCTTGAAAGTACCGCGCCGTCTGCATTCTTAAAAACAACAACAAATGTCTTATCATAACTAAAGACTGTATTCTCATTATCAACTGTTACTGTATTAACCTTAACACCGTTTTCTAAAACATTATACGTTCCTGCCGGAATACCCTCGCCGACATAAATGCAACTGTTTTCATTTCTTGTCAGATAAAACTTTTTAGACTCATCGGTTGTATCAACTAAAGTCATTTCATTGTTCAAGTGATTTGCATATTCAAGGTTGTCAAGATTAAGGTTGTACTCAACCCTATATGTATCCGAGACAGGCGGCTGAGGGTCGATAACGCCCGCAACAGCAACACTGACACGAACCTTTACAGTTGTAAATATTTCAGGCTTTGCACCTGCAAATGAATCTATGCCGCCCATTCCGAAATAGAGCGTAACGCCGTCATTGCCGTTAAACACACCGTTTTCAACAGTTTTGCTCACTCTGTCTGCGTTCAGCTCAATCGGAGCTCCGTCTATTTCAGCATATGTAACAGTCACCACTGTTCCGTTGGGAAGATCGGATAACTGACCGGTGTTTCCGGCAATAGATTTAATGCCTATATATGCCGAGTTGGTTAGATTCTTAGCCTCGGAAAGCGTCGCAGTAAATTCAAATTCACCGCCGCCTATAACATTCTGAGGTGCCGACTGAACCAAGCCGGAGAAAACATCGCCTATTTCAAGAAGCAGGCTTGTATTTGTTCCCTGCTCGCTTCCCTCAGCCATAATTCCGAAATCAAACGGATTAGCCGCCCAAGGCTCAACAGCCTGAGTGTTATCGCCGATTG
The DNA here is from genome assembly GCA_002491605.1 of Ruminococcus sp. UBA7158. Lineage (GTDB taxonomy): Bacteria > Bacillota > Clostridia > Oscillospirales > Ruminococcaceae > Faeciplasma. Next base: position 35,055 of record DKWG01000065.1, on the reverse strand, counting down.
CAGAATCGCCGATGTCTGCGACGTTGTCCTCTGTGTTGTCGGCAGGATTATCGGTTATCGGATTATCCGCCAGAGCAGATTGTTCAAAAATGCTGTTATCGGAAGCTATCTGCTCAGCGATAACAGCATCGGGAATCTGCCCATTTTCATTTGCATACGCTAATACTGACGCACAGCTAAGTGTCACAGCAAGTGCCAGTATCAATGCCATAAGCTTTTTCATGTAATTGTCCTCCATAAAATATATTAACGCACCGGCGACACCACACCGTATCCCACAGTGCAATTAACAAAGTGCGGATACAATCCGCATTCAGTCATGTTAATTATATACTGTAAATTAAATCCACGTCAACAGATTAATAGAGTATTGTTAAAATTGTATAGCCGTTTTGTTAATTCTGCATATGATAATTTTAATAAAAAATGAGCATTGCCATAATGTTATTTATAAATTAATATGAGCAGAAAACGTTCATAACAAAAATACATGAATGTCATAAAGCAAAAGCCGCACAAACCGAAAAAGATTTGTGCGGCTTTTTGCTGCCGTTTCGCTTTGATTAAATAAATCGGAACAGATTAATACTTTTCACAAAGCATATTATTCTTTCAGTATAAGCGAAGACTCCGATTCAGCTTTTCTTATATCGATGCTGCAATCACAATAAGTCCTGCTGTTTTCATGCCGATGTCGGCATTATAGGTCAGCTTATAGCTTACTTGCCCTGATAGAAGCCGTTAGCGGACATGAAAGCATAGAGCTGCTCGCCGTGCTGCTGTTCTTCAGCCTGAATATGGTTTAAAACCTTTCTTGCGTTGGCGTCGCCGAACTCGAAAACACTGACGTCATAAAGAGAAGAAACGTGCTTTTCGGTGGCGAGCATATCGCTTGTTAAGAACTTGTCGATATCGGCAGACTGCTGATCACAATAGCAAACCTTCTTGCACCATCTGTTATTCTCATTTTTTAATCCGCCCTGCGGAATTGCAGGAACTGTCCCCTGAAGCATGGCATTGATTGTGTTCAAATGGTTCTTTTCAACGTTTGCAATGTCTGTAAAAAGGTTCTTCAGCTCGGTTGAGCAAGCGTCGCAGGAGTATTTTGTATATTTTTCAACGCAAAGCTGCTCCTGTCCCTTTAAGTCCTGCAAAAGTCCTGTTTCTTTTTGTGAAAGTGTCATACTAACAATCTCCTTTTAATTAAGATGTTGTTAGTATGACACTTTTTAAACACAATATTCTCGTTGCTTATTAATTTATCTCATCGACATCATAAGGCGTTGTCTGATATACGAAGTAGTTGAGCCAGTTGGAAAACAAAAGATTTGCGTGCGCTCTCCATGTAACCGCAGGAGCTTTGGCCGGGTCGTCGTTCGGGAAGTAATTTTCGGGCACTTTAATGTCAAGACCCTTGTCCTTATCCCTAAAGTACTCCTTAGCAAGGGTATCGGCCTCGTATTCGGAGTGACCTGTTATGAAAATCTGCTTTCCGCCGTTTGTCATACAGGCATAAAGACCTGCCTTTTCGCTTGAAGCGAGCACCTTCAGCTCGGGAATGCTCTTAACCTCGTCAAAGTCGACGGTTGAATTTCTTGAATGCGGAGCATAGAAAATATCGTCAAAGCCCCTGAAAAGAATGGGGTTTTTGTAGTCCACGGTGTGGGCAAACACTCCGAAAAGCTTTTCTGGCAGAAGCTTCTTTTTAATTCCGAAGTGATAATAAAGTCCCGCCTGAGCGCCCCAGCAAATATGAAGCGTTGAGTGAACATGAGTTTTTGTCCACTCGAATATGCCCTTTAATTCGTCCCAGTACTCGACATCCTCAAATTCAAGATGCTCAACAGGCGCACCTGTTATTATCATGCCGTCGAAGCGCTCGTTTTTAACATCCTCAAAGGTCTTGTAAAAGGACAGAAGATGCTCCAAAGATGTATTCTTAGATTCATGGCTGACGGTGTGCATAAGCTCAATTTCAACCTGCAAAGGGGTGTTGCCCAAAAGTCTTGCAAGCTGGGTTTCGGTTGCAACCTTTGTCGGCATGAGATTCAAGATAAGTATGCGCAAGGGACGTATGTCCTGTGTCTGCGCCCTTGTCTCGGTCATGACGAATATGTTTTCATCTGCAAGAGTTTTTGCCGCAGGAAGCGAGTTCGGAATTTTAATTGGCATGATAAAGCACGCTTACAAAATGGTAAGCTCTCCTTTTAAATAGTCGTTAAAAATACACTTGACCGCACAGAAGATATTTTTCTCCTGTGCGGCAATATAATAAGCTATTATACAACAAAAATCAGACAGTTTCAAGTGCCTGTGCAAGGTCTGCAATCAAATCCTCGGCGTTTTCAATGCCGCAGGAAAGCCTTACAAGGTCGGATGATACTCCTGCCGCTTCAAGCTCGGCGTCGTTCATCTGACGGTGGGTTGCGCTTGCAGGATGCAGACAGCAGGTTCTCGCATCGGCGACGTGGGTTTCAATAGCAGCAAGCTTAAGCTCCTTCATGAAGCTTTCTGCCGCCTTTCTTCCGCCCTTGACTCCGAAGCTTACAACGCCGCAGGAGCCGTTCGGAAGATACTTTTTGCACAAAACATTATCAACATTACCCTCAAGGTCGGGATAGAATACCCAGCTTACCTTTTCATTTGATTCAAGGAACTTAGCAACCGCCATTGCGTTTTCACAGTGGCGCTTCATTCTCAAGTGAAGGCTTTCAAGACCCAAATTGAGAAGATATGCGCTCTGAGGTGCAGGTGTGCAGCCGAAGTCTCTCATCAGCTGAGCTGTTGCCTTGGTTATGTATGCTCCTGCCATTCCGAAGCGCTCGGCATAGGTTATGCCGTGGTAGCTGTCATCGGGAGTGGTAAGACCCGGGAACTTATCCTTATGAGCCATCCAGTCAAACTTGCCGGAATCAACTATTGCTCCGCCGACTGCCGAACCGTGACCGTCCATATACTTGGTTGTCGAATGTGTAACGATATCTGCTCCCCACTCGAAGGGACGACAGTTAATAGGTGTAGCAAAGGTGTTGTCGACAATCAGCGGTACTCCGTGACGGTGAGCGGCGTTTGCAAAGCGTTCGATATCTAAAACTCTTAAAGCAGGGTTTGCAATAGTCTCGCCGAAAACTGCCTTGGTGTTAGGCTTGAATGCAGCTTCAAGCTCTTCATCGGTGCAGTCGGGAGAAACGAAGGTGAAGTCTATTCCCATCTTCTTCATTGTAACGGCAAAGAGGTTAAAGGTTCCGCCGTAGATTGAGCTTTCCGCAACAACATGGTCGCCGCAGGTTGCTATATTGAATACTGCAAAGAAGTTTGCCGCCTGACCTGAGGAGGTGAGCATTGCAGCCGTTCCGCCCTCAAGCTCGCAGATCTTTGCTGCAACCGAGTCACAGGTCGGGTTTTGAAGCCTTGAATAGAAGTAGCCCGAGGCTTCGAGGTCAAAAAGCTTTGCCATGTCCTCGCTGGTGGAGTATTTAAAGGTTGTGGATTGAATTATCGGTATCTGCCTCGGCTCGCCGTTTTTCGGTGTGTAGCCGCCCTGAACGCAGGTTGTCTCTATTCTTCTTTCAGACATATTAATTTTCCTTTCTGCGCAGTACAAATTGCTTTAAACGCTGATTAATGCAGCAAAAGCATTGCAGAAAATGCGTTAATCAGCGTTTGTAATCTATTTTCGGCATCTGAATAATGCCGCAAATTATCCTAAAGTTATCGGGTCAAATGCAATCAGACAGTCTGTCTCCAGCCTCTTGTGTCCTCACGCTTGCCCCACTGAATGCCTGTTATCTCGTCATAAAGCTTCTGGGTAAGCTCGCCTATGCCGCCGTTTCCGATGGTGAATACTTCTTCCTTATAGCGAAGCTTGCCGACAGGTGAAACAACTGCTGCTGTTCCTGTTCCGAATACTTCTTCAAGAGCACCGCTGTGAGCTGCTTCAACAAGCTCGTCAACAGAGATTTTTCTCTCCTCGACCTCATAGCCCCAGCTGCGGCAAAGCTCTAAAACAGAGTTGCGGGTGATACCGGGGAGGATAGAGCCGTTGAGCATAGGAGTTACAATCTTGCCGTTGATCTTAAAGACAATGTTCATAGCTCCGACTTCTTCAATGTACTTTCTCTCGACGCCGTCCAGCCACAAAACCTGTGAGTATCCGCCGTCGTGAGCCTTAACCTGAGCCGCCAATGACGCAGCATAGTTACCGCCTGTTTTAGCAAAGCCTATACCGCCTCTTACTGCTCTGACATATTCGTCCTCAATCCAGATTCCGACAGGTGCAAGTCCGCTTTCGTAGTATGCGCCTGAGGGAGAAAGGATAACTATAAATAAGTAGCTCTTTGAAGGAGCAACGCCCAAGTGGTCGTCTGTAGCGATTACAAACGGTCTTATATAAAGGGATGTGCCCGGCTCCGAGGGGATCCAGTCCCTGTCGACATCGACAACTGCCTTGACAGCTGCAACAAAGTCTTCCTCGGGGATTTCGGGGATGCAAAGTCTTTCGTTTGACTTGTTTGCACGCTTAGCGTTCATATCGGGGCGGAACAGATAAACCTCGCCGTTTTCGCCCTTGTATGCCTTTAAGCCCTCAAACATTGTCTGACCGTAGTGGAATACCATCGCAGCAGGAGAAAGAGTTATGTCCTGATAGGGTACAACTCTTGCGTCGTGCCAGCCCTGACCCTCATCGTAGTTCATTACAAACATATGGTCGGTAAAAATGTGACCGAAGCCAAGCTTTTGACCCTTGGCAGGCTTTGCCTTGGGATTTTCGGTCTTTTCAACTCTTATATCAATCATTTTTAAACAACTCCCGTCAAATATTTTGTTATGGATAAGTATTAACCCTCGTAATTATAGCCCATCTGAAGAGCCTTGAGGTTTAAGTCCAGAAGCTCGGCACGCTTTGCCGAAACTACCTTTTTAAGTCCGTCAGTTATGTCGTCGAAGCTGACAATTGAGGTTTCCTTTATCATCTTGCCGATCATTATCATGTTTGCAAGAGTGGGTATTCCTGCCTCCTGAGCGAGCTTTGTTGCAGGGATGTAGTAAGCCGAAACATCCTGCCTTGTGAGCTTTCTTTCAATGAGTGTTGAATCAACGAACACCTTGGAGCCTGCAACTGCTGCGTTTTCGTATTTATCCAGTGACGGCAGGTTCATAACCATTAATATATCCGGGTTGGAAACAATAGGCGAGCCGACGGGTGTGTCGGAGATGATAACTGAGCAGTTTGCTGTTCCGCCTCTCATTTCAGGACCGTACGAGGGAAGCCAGCTTATCTCCTTGCCCTCCAAAAGTCCCTTGTATGCTAAAAACTTTCCGGCAAACAATATTCCCTGTCCGCCGAAGCCTGCAATAAGTACCTGTGTGTATGCCATAGCTTATTTTACCTCCTTAGCGGATCTGTCCTTGTAAACGCCCAAGGGATAATAAGGAATCATGTTTTCTTCAAGCCACTTCAAGGCGTTTGAGGGTGTCATTCCCCAGTTTGTGGGGCAGGATGAAACAACCTCGATAAGTGAAAAGCCCTTGCCGTCTATCTGGTTCTGGAAAGCCTTCTTTATAGCCTTCTTAGCTGCCATGACGTTTTTAACGTTGTTAACAGCAACTCTTTGAATAAGCTCGGGACCGTCCAGAGCTGAAAGCATCTCGCACACTCTTATCGGATAGCCGACTGTTTTAACGTCTCTGCCGTAGGGCGAGGTCTGTGTTACCTGACCGGGAAGTGAAGTCGGAGCCATCTGACCGCCTGTCATGCCGTAGATAGCGTTGTTAACAAATATAACCGTTATATTTTCGTTTCTTGTTGCGGCGTGGACTGTTTCTGCCATGCCTATAGATGCAAGGTCGCCATCGCCCTGATAGGTGAATATGACGTTTTCGGGCATTGCTCTTTTAAGACCTGTTGCAACTGCCGGTGCTCTGCCGTGAGCGGCTTCAACCATATCGCAGGCAAAGTAATCATAAGCCATAACTGCGCAGCCGACAGGGGCAACGCCTACTGTCTTGCCTAAAATGCCAAGCTCGTCTATAGCCTCGGCAACAAGACGGTGGATTATGCCGTGAGTGCATCCGGGACAGTAATGAAGGGGCGCATCTGTTAACGCCTTGGGTTTATCGAAAACTACCATCAGTTGTTACCTCCAATCAAAGTATCAATCGTTTTAAGAATCTGCTCAGGGTCTGGAATCATTCCGCCTGTGCGGTTGCACAAAACTACCGGCTTGCGGCATTCTTCGGCGAGCTTGATATCCTCTATCATCTGACCCATTGAAAGCTCAACGGATATAAACGCCTTAACCTTGTCGGCGGCTTTAGCGATTGCCTCCTTGGGGAACGGCCAAAGGGTTATAGGTCTTATCATGCCGACCTTTATGCCCTTTGCTCTTGCGGCAGTTATAGCGTTTTTGGAAACACGGGCGGCAATTCCGAATGCAACTATGCAATACTCGGCGTCGTCCATCATGTATTCTTCATACATTACCTCGTTTTCCTCAACCTTAGCATACTTTTCAAATCTCTCGAAGTTCTTCTTTTCAAGCTGCTCGGGGACAAGGTAAAGTGAGTTTATAATATTGTGTTCACGCTCACAGTTTGTTCCTGTTACAGCCCAGGGCTTTTCTACCTTTGAGGTTGTCTCCTCGGGAAGTGATACAGGCTCCATCATCTGACCCATTGTTCCGTCTGCAAGAATCATTGTGGGCATTCTGTATTTATCTGCAAGGTCAAAAGCGTGTGCGGTTAAATCAGCCATCTCCTGAACGGAAGCCGGGGCTAAAACTATAAGGTGATAGTCGCCGTGTCCGCCGCCCTTTGTCGCCTGGAAGTAATCGGACTGCGAGGGCTGGATACCGCCCAAGCCCGGTCCGCCTCTTTGAACGTTTATAATGAGTGCGGGGAGGTCTGCGCCCGCTATGTAGGATATTCCTTCCTGCTTCAATGATACTCCGGGGCTTGAGGATGAGGTCATAACTCTATAGCCTGCTCCTGCAACTCCGTAGACCATATTTATAGCTGAAATCTCGCTCTCAGCCTGCAAGAATGTTCCGCCTATCTTCGGCATACGCTTTGCCATGTATGCGGCAAGCTCAGTCTGAGGGGTTATGGGGTATCCGAAATAATGACGGCAGCCTGCTCTTATAGCGGCCTCGGCAATAGCTTCATTGCCCTTCATTAAAACCTTTTCTGACATTTTAAGCATTCCTTTCTTAAAACACAATATTTGTTTACTTTTCAACGGTTATAACGCAGTCGGGACACATAGTTGCGCAAAAAGCACAGCCTATGCATTTTGACTGGTCGGTCATCTCGGCAGGAGAGTGACCCTTTTTGTTTATCTTATCCTTGGCAATAACCAAAAGCTTCTTTGGACAAGCTTCAATGCACAATCCGCAGCCCTTGCAAATGTCCGTTTTGAATGTTACCTTTGCCATTAAAACATCTCCTTAATCATTTTCTAAATTATATCGTAATATTTATTCTGAAGCGTAAGCTCAAATACATCTGTCATCTTAAGCCTTTTGGCAACGCCCTTTTCGACGCTCGTAAATAGCAGCGGCAGTCCTGAAAGCTCGCTTAGCCTTTGCGCCTCGTGTGAGCTGTTTAAAACAGTCTCAATTGTCGTCTCCTGACCTAAGTTAGTGTTGTTGACAATTGCCGTAAACTTAATTCCGCCTGCAAGCTCTATTTCACGCATGACCTCTATTGCGTCCTCGGCAGTCCTTGTCAGGGGTCTTGAGAAGTTAGCAACGTATATCATCTCGTAGTCGTTTTCTTCTAAGATGTACGGCGCAAATCTGCCTAAAGCGTATGCTCCCCTGTCGTCTCCGCCGATATCCAAAACTGCGTGCTTCGATCTGTTTTGAACGACGCCGTATATTTCAGACGGCAGAGCAGGAAGGTCGACATTTGTGTTGGCATATTCGGGCGAGATAAGCTCTATCCCGTTTTCCTCAAGTCTTTCAATGCTGTCCTTGGTGCGAAAATACGGGTTAACAATGTCAAGGTCTGCAATAACGACATCATAGCCCTCATTTTTAAGGTACTCGGCATAGTTGACGGCGATATTTGTCTTGCCGCTTCCGTAGTGCCCTGCAAAAAGTGTTACTCTTTTTATTCTCATCATAGTTTATTTCTCTGAATCTTTCCGGAGGTGGTTTTAGGCAGCTCATCCTTGAAGACTACAATTCTTGGGTACTTATAAGGAGCAGTTCTCGACTTAACATAAGTCTGAATCTCCTTTTTAAGCTCATCGGTGGCGACAGTTCCCTTGGTTAAGACGATGCTTGCCTTAACAACCTGACCTCTTACCTCATCCGGTGCCGCTGAAACTCCGCACTCCAAAACATACGGAAGCTCCATAATGACGTTTTCAATCTCAAACGGACCTATTCTGTAGCCCGAAGACTTGATAACATCGTCAACACGTCCGACATACCAGAAGTACCCGTCCTCATCACGCCAAGCGGTGTCGCCTGTGTGATACAAGCCGTTTCTGAATACCTCAGCCGTCTTCTCTTCATCCAAATAGTATCCTGCAAACAATCCGCACGGCAGACCGTTTTCAACATGGATGACTATTTCTCCGACCTCACCGTCTGAAACGGGCTTGTCGTCTGCGTCAACCAGCTCGATATTGTACAACGGAACGGGCTTTCCCATTGAGCCGAGTCTTGCGGTTGTTCCGACAAGGTTTGCTAAAGCTACCGTTGTCTCTGTCTGACCGAAGCCCTCCATAATCTGCAAGCCGGTTGCCGCCTCGAACTGCCTGAACACCTCGGGGTTTAACGCCTCGCCTGCCGTCGACATATGCTCAACCGAGCTTAAGTCATACTGCGAAATGTTTTGCTTTACCATCATGCGCAGAATTGTCGGCGGTGCGCAGAAGGTTGTGATGTGGTATTTTGCGAACATCGGAAGTATATCCGATGCGTCGAATCTGTCAAAGTCATATACAAACAGCGGTGCTTCACACAGCCACTGACCGTACAGCTTGCCCCATGCACACTTTGCCCAGCCTGAATCGGCAACCGTAAGGTGAAGTCCGTCCGGGTTTACGCAGTGCCAGTACTTGGCGGTTATGAAGTGACCTAAAGGATACCTGTAATTGTGCATTGCAATCTTCGGATTGCCTGTTGTTCCGGATGTGAAGTACATGAGCATCGGCTCGTCGCCGCAGGGGCAATCCTCGGGGCGGTCGAACTTTCCTGTAAACAGGCTGTATTCGGAATCAAAGTCTCGCCAGCCGTCTCTTACTCCGCCGACCATGATTTTGGTCTCGAGTGTGGGAGCTTCCTTGGCGGCAATATCAACCTGCTCGGCTACTCCGTCGTCAGCTGTGCAGATAATTGCCTTTGCTCCCGACTTGTTCAGGCGGTAAGCAATGTCGTGCTCCTTGAGCTGATTGGTTGCGGGGATTGCAACTGCGCCGAGCTTGTGAAGCGCAAGCATGCAGAACCAGAACTGATAGTGCCTTTTAAGTATAAGTATAACCTTGTCGCCTCTTTTAATACCGAGGGACTTGAGATAATTTGCCGTCTGGCTTGAAGCTCGCTTCATATCTGCAAAGGTGAAGCGACGCTCGTTTTTGTCCTTATCAATATGGAGCATTGCAAGCTTATCAGGCTGTTCTCTGCCCATTCTGTCGACAAGGTCAAAGGCAAAGTTGAAGTTATTTTCATTTTTAAAGGATATCGACTTGAGCGCGCCTATTTCGTCCTCAACAGTATCAATATAATCCTGATAAATCCATTTTCTCTCGGCAGTTTTCTTCTTTGGACTTGTCTTGAACTCAATCGGTGCGGAGTGAGTTATCTTTTCAATAGACTCGCCCTGCGGGTTAAGGACTATGGCATAGAACCAGCAATCCCTGCCGCCGACGGCTATCATGCCGTGAGGGGTGTCGGAGTCAAAATAAATGCTGTCGCCCTCGCTTAAGATTTCAACGTGGTCGCCCACCTGAACCTTTAAAGAGCCGCTGACGATGATGTCGCACTCCTGACCGGCGTGAGTAGTAAGCTCAATGTCTCGGTTCTGCGCTTCCTCACTGTATTCGCTTCGTACATACAGCGGCTCTGCAATACGGTTTTTAAAGGATGCTGCAAGGTTATAGTAAACCATGCCGTGAGCCTGCTCGATTCTTTGACCGTTGTCCTTTTTTGTAACCGTGTAGCCTGCAAGCCTGGGGCTTGCGCCTTCTATGATATCGGTGACGTCTACGCCGAGGGCAAGTGCGCATCTGTACAAGAATGCAAAGTTAAGGTCGCACTTACCTGCTTCGCAGTCACGGTATTCCTCAACGCTGACAGCGGTTTTAACCGCCATTTCAGCCTCGGTAAGACCGACAATCTCACGAAGCTCTTTAATTCTTGCGGACATCTCCGAAATTCTTAGCTCAATTCCTGTTATTCCGGACAATTTTGTATCATTCCTTTCCCGTTTTTTAACATATTTCTATGTTCTCGCAAAGGCAACTTTTTGCCGAAATTCCTGTGCCTATTCGCACGGACGGCAAATGCTTGCTTTTCGTTTGGGACAGTTAAATATGTAAAAACCCGTCCCAAAGATGCTCATATCTTTGAGACGGGATAAAACCCGCGGTACCACTCAAATTGCGCAGCAAAAGCTGCACCACTCAGGCTCATAAAAAGCCGTATGCATTAACGCAGCAGTCACGAAAAGGGTCTACTCGGCATAAGCCTTTCTTCCTTTCAGCTCAGAAGCTACAGACAAAACCCTCACGACAGCGGCTTTCACCAAACGCCGCCTCTCTGAAGTCGAAACAGATAATATCCTTCTTCGTCATTGCTTTTGTACTTTACAGTGATATTCTATCACATCTCTTTGTTATTGTCAACAACAATAGTGTTGTCGTTTTGTACAATTTTGTCGGCTGTGACGCCGTCCGCATAGTTTTATTCGCTATTTGCTGAAAGCTTAAAGCTTATTTCTCTGAATTTTTCCTGAGATAGTCTTGGGCAATTCATCCTTAAATTCGATGATTCTGGGGTACTTATACGGAGCTGTATGGCTCTTGACATAGCTCTGAATTTCCTTTTTAAGCTCGTCTGAGGGAACAGTTCCCTTTGTTAAAACGATACTCGCCTTAACAACCTGACCTCTTACCTCATCGGGCGCGCCGGAAACTCCGCACTCCAAAACATATGGCAGCTCCATTAAAACGCTTTCAATCTCAAACGGACCGATTCTGTAGCCTGACGACTTGATAACGTCGTCGATTCTTGAAACATAGTAGAAATAGCCGTCCTCATCACGCCATGCGGTGTCGCCTGTGTGATACAAGCCGTCGTACCAGCAGTCGTCTGTCTTTTCTCTGTCTAAATAGTATTCCTTGAAGAGTCCGCACGGAACATCCTTGTCGGTTCTTATAACGATTTCTCCGACCTCACCTGCAGGAAGCGACTTGCCCTCGGGATCGACAATATCAACGTCATACTGAGGTGAAGCCTTGCCCATTGAGCCAAGCTTAGGTGTATCGCCGAAGAGATTTGCAATTGTAAGAGTTGTCTCGGTCTGACCGAAGCCCTCCATTATTTCAAGCCCGGTGGCTTCCTTAAACTGCTTTGCAACCTCCGGATTTAATGCCTCGCCGGCAGTCGTCATGTGCTTGATGGATGAAAGATCGAACTTTGAAAGGTTTTCCTTTATCATCATTCTAAGCATGGTGGGAGGTGCGCAGAAGGTTGTTATATTGTATTTTGCAAACATCGGCAGGATGTCGTTTGCGTCAAAGCGGTCGAAGTCATAGACGAACACTGCACCCTCGCAGAGCCACTGTCCGTAGAGCTTGCCCCAGAGCGACTTGCCCCAGCCGGTATCGGAAATGGTTAAGTGAAGTCCGTCTCTTTGGCAGCAGTGCCAGTACTTGGCGGTTACAAAGTGACCCAGAGCATAGGTGTGCTTGTGCGCTGCCATCTTGGGATTTCCTGTTGTTCCTGAGGTGAAGAACATCAATGCGGTGTCATTTCCGCAGGAGGAATCGGGAGTTCTTTCAAACTTGCTGCTGAACAGGCAGTACTCGTTGTTAAAGTCTCGCCAGCCGTCTTTTGTGCCGCCGACTAAAATCTTTGTCTTGACGGACGGGCACCTTTCGGCGGCTCTTTGAGCTATATCGGCAGTGTCGCCGTCTGCGGTGCAGACTATAGCCGAAACTCCGGCGGCGTTAAAGCGGTATTCAAAGTCATGGTCCTTTAACTGATTTGTCGCAGGGATGGCAACGGCTCCGAGCTTGTGAAGGGCAACCATGCAGAACCAGAACTGATAGTGTCTTTTAAGCACCAGCATAACCTTATCACCCTTTTTGATACCCAGGGATTTAAAATAGTTAGCCGTCTGATTCGATGAGCGCTTAATATCCTTAAATGTAAACTCACGCTCCACATGGTGCTTATCAACATGAAGCATTGCAAGCTTATCGGGATATTTGTTTGCAATCTCATCAACTATATCGAAGCCGAAGTTAAAGGTTTCGGCATTTTTAAACTTTATGCTCTTAAGTCTGCCGTATTCGTCCTCAACGGTGTCGCAGAACTTCTCGCATATGAGCTTTTCAGACTTGCCTGCCTGAATGATATTATTTCTGACGTTCTCTTCCTTGGTGTCCTCACCCGGAAGAACTACTGCCACAAAGGTACAGTCCTCGCCGTCTACTGCAATCATTCCGTGAGGTGTGGAGGAGTTGTAGTAAATACTGTCGCCCTCACGAAGAATCTCAATGTGAGAGCCTACCTGAACCTTTAAGCTTCCCGAAATAATGAGGTCAAATTCCTGTCCGCTGTGCTTTGTCAAATGGATAGGCTGATTCTGCTGTGCCGGAGAGTATTCATACTTAACCCAGTAAGGCTCAGCGATTTTGTCTCTGAATTTGGGCGCAAGATTTGAAATATCAATTCCCTGCTCCTTGGCGGTTTTTTGACCCTTGCCCTTTCTTGTGACGGTATAGGAGGTGAGCCTTGCTTCGTTGTTGCCCTCCAAAAGGTCGGTGAGGTCAATATCAAATGCAAGTGCACACTTGTGAATAAAGGTAAACGGCAAATCCCTTTCTGCAGATTCATAGGATAAATACTCGCTCTCGCTGAGTTCAACCCTTTTTGCCATTTCCTTTTCGGTCCATCCCATAATCTCACGCATTTCTTTTATACGTGACGCTATTTCAAAAAGCCTTGTCTGTGAATTTTCAGCCATTAATGATGTCCCCCTTTTAAAATATAAAACAAAAAAGACTCGTCTCAAGATTTCTTTGAGACGAGTCCTATAATTGACCCGCGGTACCACTCAAATTGCGTTTTAAAACGCCGCTCAGGCTCTAACAAGCCGTATACATTTACGCAGTAATCACGTCAGACACCTACCCGCTTAAAAAGCTATCGGCACTGCTGCTCGGAAGTGATGGGAAAAATCTTTGTATCTGTCGGCTTGCACCAAACCCGACTCGCTGTAAAATACTTTTGTAAGACCTTCCGTCTTCGTCATAGCATTTAATCATATGATTTTCCGTACAAAATATCTGTTTGACACTCAGCACATTTCAATCAAATTTTTTGTTATTATAACACTGCTCCCAACTGATGTCAATCGTCAATAAGCTACAATCATTCGATGGCACAGCCGAGCGTAATTGTGCAATATCACAAAGCAATTATTTTTCAAGACCCAAGTTAAATATTCTGTCGGCATTCTTCCAAAGAATCTTTTCCATCTCATCATCACTAAGTTCCAAGGCTTTAAGGCGGTCAAGCTCTTCTTTGGGGTTCCACATGGGAAAATCTGTTCCGAACAAAACCTTATCGGCGCCGTATTTTCTTATAAGCTCTCTCGCCTTAGCCGGTTCAAATGCAAACAAGCTCGATGAGCAGTCGACGTACAGCTTTTCATAGCCGCTAAGCTCATCGCAGGCCTGCTCCCAGACGCTGTAGCCACCCAGATGTGCGCCTATAACCGTGAGGTTTGTATAGGTATCCAAAATAGGCTTGAGCCTGTTGGGGTTTGAAAGGTCATACCTTTTGTCGCCGGTGTGGAACAAAACCGGAAGTCCCTTCTTTTCGCACAGCTCATATATCTTTAAGCAGCGGTAGTCGTCAATCTTAAAGCCCTGAATGTCGGGGTGAAGCTTAACTCCCTTTAATCCCAGCTCGATAAGGTGATTGATATCTTCCTCTAAATCATCGCTTTCGGGGTGCATTGTGCCGAGACCATAAAAAATACCCTTGTTTTCTTCAACCGCCCTTGCTATAAATTCGTTTATAGACCTCGTCTGGCTGGGCTTTGTGGCAACCGAGAAGATTATGCACTTAGTCACACCCGATTCCGCTAAAAGACCCTTAACCGTATCCACCTTGCCGTCATAGCGCATTGGTATTCCATAGAATTTACCCGTGCTTGAAGACGCCTTTTCAGCTATCTTGTCGGGATAAACATGGCAGTGGCAGTCAACTATATGTCCCATTTATATCACTCCTTTAAAACACTGCGTTTTGACGCTTACAGCCCAAGGCTCTTAATAGAATCCTCACGCATTTTATACTTGAGTATCTTTCCTGCGGCATTCATCGGGAAGCTCTTTGAGAAGATGAAGTATCTGGGCACCTTATGACGTGCGATTCTTGCAACGCCGTAGTCGACCATTTCAGCTTCGCTCGACTCCTCGCCGTCGTTCAAGATGATCCATGCGCAGGCTTCCTCGCCGTAGCGCTTGTCGGGAACGCCGACAACCTGAACGTCTCTTACCTTGGGATGGGTTAGGTAAAACTCCTCTATCTCTCTTGGGTAGATGTTTTCGCCGCCTCTTATAATCATGTCCTTCAAGCGTCCTGTTACCTTGTAGTAGCCGTCCTCTGTGCGGCAGCAGATGTCGCCCGTGTGAAGCCAGCCGTCTTTGTCGATAGCGCTCGCTGTCGCCTTTGGCATTTTATAGTAACCCTTCATGATGTTGTAGCCCCTTGCGACAAACTCGCCGTTTTCACCGTCGGGCAAATCTTCACCCGTTTCGGGGTCGATAATCTTGCACTCAACGCCCGGGAAGGCACTTCCTACCGTTTCAACCCTGTGCCATAAGTCCTCATTTACCTCGCCCATGGTGCAGCCCGGAGAGGATTCCGTCTGACCGTAAACGGAGAGTATCTCGGTCATGTTCATTTCATCAGCTGCACGGCGCATTAAATCAGGGGGACAGTTTGCGCCCGCCATAATACCTGTGCGCATATGCGAAAAGTCAGTCTTTGCAAAGTCCTCGTGAGCAAACATGGCGATAAACATCGTCGGAACGCCGTTGAAGCAGGTTATCTTCTCATTTGTTATGCAGGCAAGCGATGATTTCGGCGAGAAATACGGCATGGGGCAGAGTGTTCCGCCGTGTGTCATCATAGAAGTCATCGACAAAACCATACCGAAGCAGTGGAACATCGGAACCTGAATCATCATTCTGTCGGCGGTGGACATATCCATTCTGTCGCCGATAATCTTTCCGTTGTTAACAATATTAGAGTGTGTCAGCATAACGCCCTTCGGGAAGCCTGTTGTTCCGGAGGTGTATTGCATATTTGCAACGTCATCCGGCTTGACAAGCGCCGCACGTCTTCTGACCTCTTCAAGCGGTACGCTGTCGGCACGCTTGAGCATTTCCTCCCATGTCAGTGCGCCGTCCATCTTAAAGCCGACTGTTATAACGTTTCTTAAGAACGGCAAGGCAGCGGAATAAATAGGCTCGCCCGGGACAGTATTTTTAAGCTCGGGGCAAAGCTCCTCCATAATGGCCTTGTAGTCGGAGTCCTTGCAGCTTTCGATCATGACTAAGGTGTGGGTGTCTGACTGTCTTAAAAGATATTCAGCCTCGCTTATTTTATAGGCTGTGTTTACAGTTACCAAAACTGCGCCGATCTTTGTCGCTGCCCAGAACGCCAAAAACCACTGCGGAATATTTGTCGCCCAGACGGCAACATGGTGTCCCGGCTTGACGCCGAGGGATATAAACGCCGCCGCAACACGGTCGACGTCCCGTCTGAACTCTGAATAGGTTCTTGTGTAGTCGAGGGTCGTGTATTTAAATGCGTACTGGTCGGGGTAGGTTTCAGCCATAACGTCTAAGACCTGAGAGAAGGTCTTTTCTATGACATCGTACTTTCTGAACGGAAATGTTCCCGTTCTTGCACGGTTATATGACAGGCTTGACGCTTCGTCGGACCTGTCGAACTTTTTCAGGTAGCTTGCGAAATGGGTCAGAATTATATCGCCGTCAGATATCTCGTCATTCCACATACACTCGATGCTTCCGCTGTAGTTAAGGCTTGACAGTGCCGCAATGAAATCAGCAGTGGGAAGACTGCCCTCGCCGATAAGGCAGCTTTTGCCGTCCTTTATATCTCCCATGCGGACATAGCCTATATATGCTCCGAGATTTGTTATAGTGTTCTCTGCTGTTTCGCCGGCTTTAAAATAGGTCTGCCTGATGTTCCAGCAGGCGCCCACTGCATAGGAAGCAAAGTGCTTAAACACAGCAACGAGCTTTTTAGTATCTGCATAGTCGCCTGATGACTCGATCAGCACCGTAACACCGCACTCCTGCGCCTCTTTAACAGCTGATGCAGCACAAGCGACAAATGTCTTTTCGTCAGTTCCCTCTTTTACCGATACAACGACGTTTTCAATCCCTGCCTCGCAGGCCTTAGATATGTAGCCTGAAAGCTCGCAGTAATCGTCTGGGTTGTCGGAAAGCTCTTTTGGGTATGTGAGTGCGCATATGCTCATATGTCTGTTTACAAGCCAGCGCTTGGCGTCGTTAGCACTGAAGCGTGAAAAAATGCTGTCGCTCTTTTTTGATTCTTCCTCGAGTCCTGATATTTCTATCGCTTCAAAGCCGTAGTCAACGGCAGTGTTGCAAAGCTCTTTAAAGGACTCCCTTTGCAGGTTTTTAGTTGAAAATGAAAGCTTCATATATATGTATACCTTTCTTTAAGAAAACCTTATTCTTTTGAATACACAATCTTATTGAGTGCATTGACATACGCTCTTATGCTTGCACCGATTATATCGGTTGAAATGCCGTTTCCTGAGTAGAGCTTGCCGTCTGCTCTTAATTTGACTATTGCCGAGCCGACTGCTTCCCTGCCCTCTGTTACCGATGTTATCTTAAAGTCGTCAAGCTCATAGTGATGACCGATGATATTCTCAATTGCTCTGAACGAAGCGTCGATAGGTCCGTCTCCCGAAGCTACTCCCGAGAGCTTTTCGCCGTCCTTGGTGAGCGTTATATTTGCGGTTGCAGGGATGATATTTCCGCTGTTGGAAATGTAGCTTTCAAGGTGATAGGTAGACGGCACCTGCATACAAGCTGTTGCAATAATCGCTTCAAGCTCTTTTGCGCCTATTGAATCCTTCTTTCTTGATACACGCTTCATCTCTTCGAAAGCGCTTCCGATATCGGCGTCCGAAAGCTCATAGCCCAAAGCCTTGACCGCCTTTGCAAGCTCCTCAAGGTTTGAATCCTTTGTCAAAACAACATCGCCGTTAGCTGTGCTGACACTCTTGGCGGCTGTTTGACGTCCCTCAAGGCACATCTTGATTTCAGCGACAGTATGATGAAGCTTCGTGACGTCCAAAGAGCATTCAGCGTCCAATACTTCTCCCCTTACTCTGATAAGCTCGGAGAACATTCCGATATCAAGACCGCACTCAGCAGCGTTGACCTTAACTCCGTCCGCACCGTTCAAAATCGCAGCGGCAGCAGCTGCTACAGCCATTCCCATTGCGTTTGAAAGTGAGACAAATACATTGATATCGCAATTGCTTTTAATCTCTTTAACAAGCGAGCCTACCTCGTCCGGCAGAAATACTCCTGCGTCGTCGCATACGGTAATTGCGAAAACGTCAAGACTTTTTGCAAGCTCAGCGAGCTGAATTATAAACGATGCGTCTGCTCTTGAGGCGTCCTTAAGGCACAGCTCAATCTGAGCTTCGGACTCCTTAGCCGAGCAAACAAGCTTTTCCGCCAAGGCAAGCATCTTAGCGTCCTTCAGGTGATATTCATACTCCATGCTGACTGTTGAAACGGGAAGCTCTATCATGATAACGGGATTTTCAGATGACTTTGCCGTTACGACTGCTCTTGCCACAGATTCCGTGTCGGCAGCAGCTGTTATGACAGCTCTTGAGCTTTTGAGTGCCCCTGCAAGCGAATCGGCAACTATCTCAGACTCACGGCTGCCGTCGGTTTGCGGAAGCTCGATAAAATCTGTGCCAAGGGAATCGATAAGGCTTATCAGTCTCATTTTCTCACGAAACGACAGCTTATTCGCCGCATCTGAGCGCAGTGTTACATCACCAACAAATACTTTTCTCATTCAAGGTTCCTCCAAAAGTAAATTTTTATATGTCAGAAAAAACATTCAGGCATTAAAAAAGCACGACCCATGGGACTTCCCATAAATCATGCAGGGTGATTATTAATATAACCACGGTACCACCTGTATTGCCGCCAAAGCGACCTCTTTAACGGCTCTGACAAGCCTTAGCCGATAACGGTGCCGACCGTAGCCCCATACTGACGCTGATTCTCATTAAAGCGATAATCAGTACAAATTTTCCGGGACTCTGCTCCGATACGAGACGGCTTTAAAGCGGTTCTTTACTGCCTCGCACCAAAACGGCAGCTCTCTTTAAAAGCAGGCGCAGTCAACAGCACCGACGCTTAAGCCTAATATCTTCAACGCATTTTCATGTAGTTTATCACATTAAATCGATGTTGTCAATAGATAAAATAAACAATTTTTGTGTCTTTCAGCAATCGTCTTATCGCTTTAAATTACAATATCAAACAATCTGCTCCGCTTGAAGCGACAAAGATTATCTGCTTCGAACGATAATTCTATTATATATACCGTATGCAACAAAAAAAGCTGACATTTTTCCTTGCGTTTTGTGCAAATCGATGTTATAATAGTTTTATTGATGAACAAAACATTATTAAGGAGGACTATTATGGCAATGACACAAAGACCGCCCGTAACCAAAACGGCTGACGGCGGAAGGTACTTCGAGCATGAGTTTGAAAAATTCTATTTAAAGGCTTATGTTCCGTCAAACGATTTAGACGGGCAAACAAACAACTACGGCTTCCGTGCTCCGCTTCTGTTGGTTTTTGAAGAAAACAGGCAGACCATGGAGCAGGCTATAAGCTTTGCAAGGACAACGGGGCTTGCCGACATTGCGGCGTCTGCCGATTCAAGCGTTCTCTTTGTTTACCCCACCAACGAGGGTGGCTGGGATAATGCCACCGAGGAGCTTTACGCTTCGCTTATATCGGAAATCAAAATCAATCCCGACTATTCCGACGGGTTGATTGAAATACACAACTTCTTCACCGGTGAATACGGCGGCTGCTTCGTCAGGGGAGCTATTTTCAGGGCGGATATCTACAGCTTCGGAAAGTCTGCCGACTATGTGGCTAAAAATCTTTTAAAGACCCTGCACGGCGAATACCTTTGGGGGCCGGGCGAAATCACCCCGGCAATGTGCTCAATGCAGGGCTTGAGCGTTACACCGAATGTTGAGCGCAGGGACATAGCAATTCTCAGCGTCGGAAACTCCGACGAGATCAACTCGGCGTTCAAAGGCTGTGAAAACCTTTTAATCAAGTCCGAAGCCGACTATAAGGCGGATTTCAAGGCGTTTGTAAGAAAGTTTAAGATGTGGTGCGGACAGATTCAGATAGAGCCTGACTTTGAAGCTCTTGACATGACCGAGGAATCCGGCATTGCCGTAGTCAAAACCTCGCCTGACAACCGCATGATTAAGGATATGCCAGAACACAAGGTCGGATACTTTGCATACTACAACAACGACACCTTTGCCAACGGTCCTGCGCCATTGGTTATAGGCTTCCACGGACACGGCGACTCGTCTATGTTCCTGACCTTCGTTTCAGGCTGGTGGGAGGTTGCGCATAAATACGGCTTCTTGTTTGTATCCTTAGAAAACCACCAGTTCGTACCTGCCGAGGAGGTAATTCAGGTTATAGAGCACTTGAAACAGCGCTATAATATCGATGAAAAGCGAATTTACGGCACAGGCTTTTCAATGGGCAGCGGCAAGACGTGGAATATGTTCGAGCAATACCCCGAGGTCTTTGCCGGACTTATGCCTGCAAGCGCACTCTTCCCGATCAGAGGAAACGGCTTCGGCGCACCGAACCCCGATAAGCTCAACACAACTGTTTCAGTTCCGATGTTCTACTCAGGCGGCGAATGCTCTCATCTTTCTGAGCTTGCCTGCCAGTCGGAGGGCGCTTTAGAACGCATTAAGTATTTAGCCGAGGTCAATAAGATTGCCAAGAAGTTTAAGTATAGCTATGACGAAAAGGACAGCTGGGAAGACCCCGTATGGAGCGTGCCCGGAGATCGTGTCGAAAAGCTGTACGACGAATCAAGAGACAGCTACTTAACCATTCACTACTACAACAGCGAGGACGGCGTTTGCAGAACAGCCCTTGCCGGCATCAGCGGACAGGGACACGAGTTCAGACATCACACCTGCGAAAATGCATGGAAGTTTATTTCGCAGTTTGTTAAGGAATGAGCTGCTTAAGTAAATGTATGAAAAATCCATCGGAATGGTTTCGTTCCGGTGGGATTTTTTATCCATCTATCTTAAGCGGCATTGAATTCTTAAGTACCTTAAGATTTATTTAAGGTTACATTAATTCGGTTGATTTATTCTGAATGTGCAGTTATCATATACATTGCTCGAACTTCTATAGAAAACGACTATAAGCAGCATATCGAGCAATCGGCGAAAGGATAATACCGCATATGAAGAAAATCAAACGGATAGTTTTGTCTTGTGTTTTAGTTTTAATAATCGGCTTGGCTCTTGTTTTCTTGGCTAAACCTCATTTTTTATACATACTGGGTGAGCATATCGGAGTAAACTGCAAAAAGATTGAAATGAACACGGTATCTTTGGATAATATCAAAAAATTCTCGCTGAGCGAATTAAAAGCCGATGCCAAGGTCAGCTTTAACCAAAGCATGATGCTGATAAACTCAGACTGCCAATTGCAGGATGACTTTATACCATCCTTATCCGCATACAAGGATACTGATGTAAAGATAAATGAATGCCTTCAGGAAGCATATGGAAGGTTATCTCAGGCAGTCGATGAAGCAACCGGCAGCAAGCTGTTTGTTTCCAGTGCTTACCGCACCAAGGAAGAACAGCAGGAGCTGTATAAAGAGGATCCGTCAACTGCCAATCCTCCGGACGCCAGCGAGCATCAGTCCGGTTTGGGTCTTGATGTTTATGTGAGGTATTACGCCGGCTTTGGGTTTATCAAAACGGATGCAGGACAGTTTGTGAATTCAAAATGCTGGGAATACGGATTTATTATCAGATACCCCTCTTACGGCAAGTCAAAAACCGGAATGAAATATGAACCATGGCATATAAGATATGTCGGCGAGCCGCACGCTGAAATTATCTATAACAATCATTTAACGTTGGAAGAATATATACAGTCCCTGATCTGCGGCGACTGGTATGAGGTCGACGGCTATTTAATATCACGCCAAAAGCCCGATGACAATGGTATGCTATCTCTGCCTTGCGACTTCTCAAATGCAGTTATCTCCTTTGACAACACGGGCAGCTATATCATCACCATTGCCAACATCGACTCCGAATTAAAGTGAACGCATGAGTTACCATGGTAACTCACATTATTCGCTCCGACTGATTGAGTGTCGGTTGGAGTGGTTTTTTCTGCTCTCTTTAAACGATAATTTGTATAACGCTCAGACGAATACAAAAATCCCATCGGAACAAATCTGCTCCGATGGGATTTAAATTTACTAAATAAACGCACTAAGCAATACTTGCAATACTATAAATCCGAATCAACATCATCTGCCCCATCCGCTTGGCAAGGGTGTATAATTCTTTTGTTCAGGCAGCTCAATCCTTTTGGCTTCAGCATTTATAGTGACATTGCCGACAGCATCCTTTTTAACAGCAAAGTAAAGGTCAAAATATCTTGTTGAATCCTCCCACATTGAATGGCTTAAAACAAGCAGATACACGTTATCCGAGGTGTATACCTCGCTTAACTGATAGCCCTCTGGGAAGCCTGATGAATCTATCAATATCTTAGAAAACTCATCTTCATCCTTATAGTAGACAATCAAGCTACATTCATCAGCTTTGTTGCATACAGCCGCCATTGACGGTACTTCCTGATTCAGGCAGCTGAATAAAATCAACGTATCGTCTGAGATGCCACCTTCGTAAATAGGAGTTATAGTATTATCTCCTATTCTGCTCAACGAAACGTTTAGGGAATCATCCCTAAGGCACAGGATATTGCCAAATACCTCCATACGTCGCATGCCATACCGCAAAAATTCCCTCGGTTCGGGGTCAAAGTTAAGTGTTTCGATATGATTTAGCTCACTATCGTATACCTCAACCCTGCGATTTATCAGATGTTCTTGGTAGCCGTCATCGTAAAACATAAAAGGTGCGCTGTTAATGATTTCATACCATATCGAATATATTTTATCTCCATACGCACAAATGGAATATAGAGAATCGCCGTCTTCAAAAACGCTGTTTTCGCCTAAAGTATTAACAACAGGTTCAGACGTGCGGACAACCTCGCCCTTTTCAGGGTCGAAAACAACTATCATGCTATGCCTGACCTTATCGCCCATATCAGCGTCGTCAACCGACTTGAAAAAAACTATATTTCCATTTTCCAAGGCGCAGATATCAGAATACAAGTATCTCGACAATTCATCTGTATCACGATAGATTTCGCTGAATTTATTCTTGGTTAAATCAATTTCATAGATAACATTAGTTCGGGTGTCCTTTTTGTACTCCCCGTTTTCATCTATTAAATCCGTTAAATCCGGAGCATTTAATAGCATCATGCTGGTATATATTTTATCATTGGTGACGGCAAATTGCTGATTCAGTGAAATTATATGCTCATTTTCTGCCTTCTTAACATAGCCAAGCTCTATAGTCTCATTGTATAAATACTTTCTATAAAATGTAAAATTGGCATCACGATATACGACGCTGTCGTCAAAAACAGCGACTACTCTTATATAATCATCCTTATCATTTTCGCCAAAATCAATTTCAAGTATGTCCGAGTTGAGATATGTATGGCTTTTAGCTGCGCATGAACATAATACAACAGAATATATACTCATTATGATGATTAACATCAACTTAAAGAATCTACTCATAATTCTGAGTGTGCCTTTCTTTTCATGAAATTGTTTAATTACCACATATAGCCAACATTTGCATTGCTATACCCTTCATACACTGCTTGCATAGAGATTGTATACTCTCTATACTCCGGTCGACCAACAAACATGGCGTATGGATCCATTACGTGTACATATGCTTTATCAGTTCTAAACTGATTTATAACAACAAAATGCCTTCCCAAATATTGGTCATAGCAAAATTTCCATTCAGGCGATGCACTTTCAAGTACCCCGACAATCACCGGACATTTCATATCCACAACAGTGCCATATAAGCGATTTGTAAAGGCTGTAAAATCTTTATCATAATTGTCCAAATAAGGCCAAACGCTTTGCTTACTGTTCACGTAATCCATCACGCCTTTTAAATACAAGCCTCCTCCGCCGACTGGTGCTCCTCCTGCATTCACTATTTCACTCACTATGCTACTCTCCGTGTATTCCACTCCCGATAAATATTTTACCACCATCCTTGCACACGCAGCTCCGCAAGTTGTAAAGTTCTCCTGAGCGTAGTAGGGTACATACAAAGTTTGTATCCACCACTCGCCATTCGATTGAGTGCTTGATTGATTTAACAATTTCCTATTCTTGATAATCTCACTTCTGATTCTTTCATTTATAATTCTTTCTTCATCAGACCCATTTGCGATTTCATCAAGACGCTCTTTGGTTACTGGCGCCGCTCCATCAATTGCGAATACATTTGTGATAGTTAACACTATAGTTATAACAAATGTGAATACGATTAAAATTGTTTTTTCATGGTTTTCATCCTTTCAAATGTTTTTAATGTATATATTATACTATAATAAAATTTAATCGTCAACAATTTTTGCTTATTTTTAGAAAAAATATTGTAATAATTAGTTTAATAGTAGTTGGTTGAAATTAACCCAACAGCATTAGCGGACAGTGATACGAATTCAGGAATCATACCTGCTAAAATGCATGGAAGTTTATTTTGCTGTTTACTAAGGAATGAGCTTCACGTTAAAATGAATACACCAAAGCCCATCGGAACATTTCGCTCCGATGGGCTTTAATCTTGTTATGCTAATTACATAGCGCCTTTAGCTTACTCAGATATGATTAAGCTAAAAGCTTCCTTCTGGCCGACCTCGCCCATAGATGTATTATAGGTCTGCTTCGGTCCTATGAGTGAAACCTTTATAGTCTCACTTGTGGGGATGACAACAAACTTCTGCAAAACAAGGTTTTGATCCATGCCCCAAACTCTTAAGGTGTGCTCGCCCTTTGTTAAGTTGAGGGTCATTTCAGCCTTTCTTCCGCCCTGTTCAATAGTTGCATACCAGCTTCCGCTTACGCCTGAAACGTATCCTTCGCCCTGAACGTTCATAACGTCTATCTTGCCGCCGTCGAGCTGAATGCCGGCGTTCAGGTGAGTTCCGTTGTCGAAGGAGACGTTGTTACCCTGTCCTGCGTATACAACAAGCTTGTATTCGCCGTCCTCGGGAACCTTGAAGTTATAATCAAGCCAAGGACCTGCGCCTTCCTTGAAGGGCTTTGTGAAGGTGTTGAGCATCTTAACAGATGTCTTCTGCTTGCCGTAGCCCTCTAAAACTGTCCAGCTTATGCCGTCGGACGAGCCTCTGTCGGCAAACTGGTCTGCATTCATTGCGATAACGCTGTCAGACGGGAAGTGAACCGTTGTGAGCTTTGTCTTGGTGTCTATAACCTTGGCGTTTACCTCGATGTCGACTGTGCGATCTGAGCCTGTAACGGTTATCTTGCCATTTTTGTCCGATGTGACCTTATCCCAGTCTACCATAACAGTAAAGCTCTTGCTGACAAGATACTCGCCCGAAAGCTCGCCATCGACTATGATGAAATCGCCGTCAACGTCTAACTTATAGCTTACCTTCTGGTCGCCTGCGTTGGTGAGGTTGACAACATACGCCTGCTTTTCGGTGGACTCAAAGTCCGGAAGCTTGGCAGTTCCTGCCTTGTAAACTCTTCTCTCTGTCGGAATGTCAACCTGCATCAAAGCTCCGCTCTCCGGCTTGACCTCTGAGGTTGTTATCTTTATAGCAGATTCGCCGTTCCAGCTGGAGTAGTTCATATGCGCCTGAGCCTTGACGTTGCCCAAAACAGGGTCGTTAAACTGCTTGCAGTAATCGGGAGAAGCTATCATCATGCCGTACCACTTGTTAAGGCCGTTTAAGTCCTCGCCCAAAGAGTTATATACTGCTGTTAGTTCCTCATCATACTTGAGGTACTTTTCGACAAGGTCGGCATATGTATTTGCCAAGGTAGCTCTTCTTTGTGAATACAGCTCATTCAATCCGCTCATTATCTGGATTCTTACAACGTTTGCAGACGCAACAGCAGGATAGTAAACCAGCTGATAGAACGGTGTGTAGCAAACTGAATCCTCGCCTATCTTATCCTTCAAATAATCCGCTCTTTCGATAATGCTGTCGATAAGAGCGAGCTGAGACGCCGCTTCGTCGTAGTGCAGTAGGCTGTAGGACGTGTCGCCTGAATTTTTAAGGGTTTCCGGCTTGCAGTTGCCGTTCAACCAGGTGTAGTCGTATAAAAGGGTTGCTATTGTTTCGATGTCCTCATCGGTTATCTTATCCTCGGCAGCGAACTGCTCCTTTGCCCATGTTCTCAAATACTTATCGCAGTTGTTGGGATTATCCGAGCCGTACTTTTCAAAATCGTAGGCAAGGTTCATGAAATAGCTTAAAGGAAGCTCCATCGGTCTTAAGTCGCCGACGTTTACAATCCAAGCGTCGTCAATGCCGTATTCATAAGCTGTGGTGAGGTTTTCCCATGTTCTTTGAAGCGGCATGGTGTTTATCCACATTGAAGTCTTAGGGCTTCCGACATAGTCGAAGTGATAGTAAAGTCCCCAGTTGAACTTATCCTTTTCATCCATTTCAGGCAGGGTTCTTAAATAACCGTTGTTGTCCTCACAGAGCATAACGATTCTGTTTGTCTTTGCGCCCAAAAGACCTGTAACGTCGGGATCGTCCCTTAAGCCCTTGCCGAGAGCCGACTTGGGGTCGTTTCTTGAGCCGCCGTACCAGCAGTTTTCAACTTCCTTGTAAACCGCTATGAGCGCAGGCGTATCTTCAAGACCGTGGTTAGCCAAAATCTTATCCTGTGTGCGCAAAACTGCCTTTAAAAGCTCGATGTTTTCCTCGGTGGTGAGGGTTCTTCCCGTTGCGTCGATAAGTGCGGAGTCGTTTTCGCCTCTCATGCCGACTGTGAAGAGGTTGTCAAAGCTTCCGTTTCTGTAAATGGCGTCGCTCCAGAAGTTTTCAAGGTTTGTCGGGTTCAACAGATAGTTCCAAACCTTTTGCGCTTCGTCTGAGCCTAAGGACGGGTCTCTATATGTTCTCTTAGAGCTCCAGTAGCCCTGCAAATCGCCCCATTCTCCGCCGCTTCTTGCCATAGGCTCATGGTGAGATGCGCCTACAGTTATGCCGTATCTGTCAGCCAAAACAGCGTTAGCTAAGGTCATCGGGTATTCGCCGGGCTGCAAAACCTTAGTCTGGTCGGCGGTTATATTGGTGTCGGGGTGGTTGTTGGGCGCTTTTTCGTGACCGGGCTGGTCGCAATACATAACTCCGCCGAGTTTATAGTGATAGCTCTTTTCGAGCTCGGCAAACTTGCCCTTGACGCCCTCCATACCGTCGTTTGAGAAGTTATTCGACCACATTGCCGGCCACATATAGTTGCCGTTGAGTCTTAAAAGAAGGACGTATATCTGGTCATAGAACATATAGTTCAAGCCGCCGAAGTGGCTGTCTGCAAAGCCGTTCAAGCAGGGATTTTCATCGTTCATGAAGAAGCCTCTGAAGTTTACAGACGGTCTTTTCGAGACGGTTTCAAGCTGCATGGCGGTTGCTTCAAGCTTGTCTGAATGTGCCGGCTTAATATCGCCCCACCAAATCCACGGGCTGATGCCGAATATATCCTGAGTGATATGGAACAATCCGTAAATAGTTCCCCTCTTGTCAGTTCCGGCAACTATAACCTTAGTTCTGTCGCCGTCCTGCTTAACCTTAATCTGATATCTTTCCCACTGCTCAGACTTAAAGCTGCCGCCGCTGGGCGATATCTCCCAGTCAAGACCCTCAGCCTTAATCATTTCATCGTCGACAAGACCTGCCATGATGTAAACACCGCTTGTCGGCTCTTCGTTGACAATTTCGGGAACTGCACCGGTCAGCGCCTCAATATCCGAAGCTATCGCCTCTGCGATAAGTGAAAGACCGTCGTAAGCTCCGCCGTTTACGTCTATGTATATAGGCGCAGCATTTTCCTGCGTCGCCAAAACAACCTTGGGCGAATTATCAACAGGTTTCATGTATGTTACCTCCGCATTAAATATTACTTGCTGACCGCCTATTGAAACGGCGCAGCTAAGCTCCTTTTTTGTTTGCTCGTCTGCAAATAAGCTGACTGCATTCGACACAATTGACATTGCCGTAACAATGCAGATTGACGCCGCCGCTAAATTCTTGCCCTTCTTGTTTTTTAAGAGCAGGATTACTATTACGACAACTGCAGCAACAGCAGCCGAAATGCCGATTATGATGCCGATAGGCGCACCCTTAGGGGTGTATACCGCTTTTAAGCTCACGCTCGAGCCGCTTTTGACGCCGAATGTAAGCTCTGCGGCGGATTTGTCCTTTAAGCGATAGCCCTTTGGCAGGTTTGTCGGATCGGTCAGCTTTAGGCTGACCTCGGATATATCGATATACCCGGTATTCTCAGCAGTCAGCGAAATTATAACATCCTCGCCCTCGCTGTAGCTCTCCTTGTCAGCTTCAAATTTAAGCTCAAGTCCGTCCGACTCGCTTGCATATGCCGCTATCGCAAGGCTCAATGCCAATACCAAGGTCATTACGATACATAACAGCTTTTTCATCGATTTCCTCCCGTCATTATAATTATGTGCTGCTTTCAGCGATGTGAAAACGGAGCACGCAATATAAATATCCGTTCCCAACCATTTATATTATACAGTGCAGCCCCAAGAATTTCAAGGACAATTATTTAAATAGGACGGACGCTCTTTTGACTGTTGCAATCGAGAAAAAACTATGATAAAATACAATTACTGAGCAAAGCAATCGACAAAGATTTATAAAGATTTATTCGGAGGTAATTACAAATGAAAGAAGTATTCACCTATAAGCGCTGCCCTGTTTGCAAGGCAGTAGTTACAGACGTTTTGGGCAGCACAGACAACATGACCTGCTGCGGTGCTCCCCTTGAAACACTCACTGCCAACACAACAGACGCCGCTGTTGAAAAGCACGTCCCTGCTGTTGAGATTATCGACGGCGACATCGTAGTCAAGGTCGGCTCTGTTGAGCATCCCATGACAAAGGAGCACTACATCATGTGGGTTTCACAGGTATGCGACAACAAGGAAAACAAGGTTGTTTTGTTCCCCGAGCAGTCCACAACCGTTCATTTCCCGTATATGCGTGACTGCAAGATATATGCGTACTGCAATCTCCACGGCTTATGGGTCACTGAGTTCAAGGGCTAAGCCGCCGACATGATTATTAAAAATTCTTCAAAAAGAGGAGGCTTTGCCGTCGGGACAAACACCGTCACTGATGAAAAGCTTGCCGCCGGCGGCATAGCTGCTTTATCCATGCTTATCATTGCGGCAATTGCAAACAGCAAAACGTCCGACAAAAAGAAAAGGCGCAGGAAAAGAACCGCAAGAATCTTAAGCTTTCCTCTACTGTACAAGCTGTCAAAGGCCGCCGTTTCTCAGGTCAAGCTGCACTCCTTGACAAATCGAGTTAAAAACGGTGAGGACATCTGCACCGGCAACCCGTCGGACGGTATTTTTCGCGGCATAGAAGTTATTCAAGCCGAACCGATATCAAGTGAAGCCGAGGTCTATGATATAGTTTCAAACGGAGGCGAAAGCGATGAGAAGGTCTGACCGTGAAATTAAGGACGGCAAAAAAATCGCTGAGATAATCGACAACTGCCGAGTGCTTCATCTTGCCATGCTCGACGATTTTGCGCCTTACATACTACCGCTCAGCTTCGGATATGAAACAGTAAACTCAGAATACGTTTTCTATATCCACTGCGCCAAGGAAGGCAAAAAGCTTGATTTGATTTCGAAAAATCCAAACGTCGGATTCGAGCTTGACACAGGCGTCGAGCTGACGTCCTTAGACAAAGACAATCCCTGCACCTACGGCTGCAATTACCAAAGCGTTGTGGGAAAGGGCAGGGCTGAAATTGTTGAGGACGCGGATGAAAAGTGTCACGCATTGAAGCTTATTATGCTGCACAATGTCAATAGAGACTTTAATTTCAGCAAAGAGCAGGCGGAGTGCGTTGCAATAATCAAAGTTATGTCTAATGACTTGAGGGCGAAGGCAAGAGACTTGAAACTTATATAAAAGTGAAAAGTGAATAGAGAATAACGAAGAGAGAAGAGTAAATGTGTCGGCTTCGCCGACGGATTTGCAGGCTTGTCGGCACAGCCGACATTGCCGTTCTTCTCTCTTCTTTTTGTCTACATTCTGATAAGCTTCAGCCGTCTAAAAGCCCTTGGGCTGCGCCTGATACCGCCGCTTCAAAGCGAACGAAGTCAGCGGCTCACTTTCTCACTCGGTGAAGCTGAACCTCACTCATAAATATGCGCTCCGATAGTATAAGAAACCTCATCCGCAGGCTTGAGCCATCCTGAACGCAATGCCCTTGACATGACGTATCCACGTGAGAAATACATATTGGACGTTGCAAGCGTAAGCCGGAATTCGTCCTTTGAAAAGATTTTAGGCAAGTCCGACTTTACCGTTTGAGCGACTTTATCGTAAAGATCCCCAAGAAGCTTTTTGCGTTTTGCGCCATCGCCATAAGCTCAGAAGCAGTCTGCTCATCCAGACTTTCAAATGCCGACTTGATTTCCTTGACATTCAGTACTAAAACATCAGGGACATAGTCGCCTTCGCTTCTGTGAAGATATCCATACTTCTCGAGCGACTTAACTGTTTCCAAGCTGTCGGCATCACCCGTCTTTTTCAAGCAGAAGTAAAATATCTTTTCAAGATAGCTTTCCGTGAATTCTGCTATTAGTTTTTTCGGCATGGCTGTTTTTTCGGGCATATTCTCACCTTCTTCGATTATATAGTGTGGGAATGGGAACGATGGTTACATTTTTTTGTTTTTGCTTTTTGGGATTTATCATAAACCGACAAAAATCCGTGCAAATCCACTTTTATGGTTTTGCACGGATTTATTGCTTCGAACGCTTAAATTTCAAATTAAGCCGTAAGCTTTTTTACAGCCTACCAATTAACGCTCCATCGGGATGAGTAGCCGGTATGTGTTTCGTCCGAGCCGCCGTTCTTATCGGGCGACGCTTTCATGTGATCCAAAAGGTGCCTGTCGTATTCGTCGGCGTCTATCGGAAGGGACACAGGCTTATTGCCGAGCCATGTCGACAAATATGCCGCATTTGAGATCATCAGCTCGTTTATTCCCTCGCAGCCATTGGCAATAAGCTCTCCGCTGCCGAGAATTTTTTGAACGAAAGCCGTAATAACTCCAACGTGAGCGGTTTCCCTTTCGGTTGAAATGTATTCCTCATAGTCAAAAGGCGGCTCTACAAAGGATTCCTTTTCTTCAAAGCAAATCTTGCGCTCCGACTCCTTAAGTCTCCACCATTTAAGCTTTCCGCCCTCAACTACGATTTTCCCGAGCTCACCGCATACCTCAAGTCGGTTTGTACCCGGGCATTCGCCTGTCGATGTCGAAAAAATACCGGTTGCGCCGTTTTTATATCTTGCATATATGACCGCTGAATCCTCAACTTCAATGTTGTGATACCTCGCTTGGTCACAAAATGCGGTTATTTCATCGGGCATACCGAAAATCCACTGCCAGATATCCAAATTGTGGACAGACTGATTCATCAAAACGCCGCCGCCTTCGCCGCACCATGTGGCTCTCCAGCTGCTCGAATCGTAATAATACTGGGTTCTGTACCAGTTGGTAATTATCCAGTTTATACTCTTAATTGCCCCGAGCTGTCCGGACTTTACTATCTCACGAAGCCTTTTAAACATGGGACTTGTTCGCTGATTAAACATTATCGCAAACAATCTGTCGCTTTTTTGGGCAATCTCATTTATCCTTTTTGCACGGCTGACGGCAATATCCACGGGCTTTTCCACCAAAACGTGAAGTCCGCTTGAAAGTGCCGACTCGGCAATTTCGGTGTGAAGCTTATGCGGCGTTGCAACTATTACGGCGTCGCACAGACCGCTGACCATCAAATCATGATAATTCTCGAATAAAGTCACGCCGTCAAAATTCTCTTCGGCATATTTTAATCTGTTTTGACTGATATCGCATATTGCCGCAAGCTTAGCGCCTTGAATATTTCCGGAATAAATACTGACAGCATGAGCAGTGCCTATATTTCCAAGACCTATAATTCCCAGTCTGACAATACTACTTGCATCCAAATGAATCTACCTCGTCACTTATTTCCGTTAAACGTATCAGACGTATCGGCAAACACAGCCGCTGCGCCCTCTTTTCTTCTGGATGTTGCAACACGCTTCATCAGCTCGTCCTTATAAAGCTGTTCGTCAAACGGCAATTCAACTTCCTTGTTAAGGAAGGATGACAGGTGCATTGCATTGGAAAGCATAAGACCGTTTATACCCTCAGTGCCCTCTGCAACAAGCGGAGTGCCGCGAAGAATTGCTCCGCCCCATGCGTTAACAACGCCGACGTGCTGTTCGTTTCTTCCGTCAAGCACAATCTCAACGGGAGTTGCCTTGACATTTCCGAAAGGTACCTTATTTGTTCTTGAAAACTCAGGCTCAGACATTTCATATTCCAAGACAAACAGCTTGCCGTGCTCCGCAACTATCTTTGCTTTGTCGAGCTGAATCTCAAAGCGGTTTGTACCGTGGGCATCACCGGTTGTAGTGATGAAAACTCCCGTTGCGCCGTTTGCGTATTCGGCATAGGTAGTTACGTCGTCCTCAACCTCGATATCGTGCCACTTGCCGAAGTGCAGGTAAGAACGAATCTTTACAGGCATTCCGCAAATCCACTGCCAGAGGTCAAGCTGGTGAGGGCACTGATTCAAGAGAACGCCTCCGCCTTCTCCGCTCCATGTAGCTCTCCAGTTTCCCGAATCATAATATGCCTGAGGACGGTACCAGTCAGTTATAATCCAGTTTGTTCTTCTTATTTCGCCGTATACACCTGACTTAACAAGCTCACGCATCTTTCTGTAGATGCAGTTTGTACGCTGATTGAACATCATTCCGAATACAACGTCGGGGTGTTTTTTTGCTTCCTCGTTCATCTCACGCACCTGCAGGGTATAAACTCCGGCAGGCTTTTCACACATGACGTGTATGCCGCGCTTCATGCACTCTATGGCATATTTGGGGTGGTCATAATGCGGTACGCATATCATGCAGGCGTCGATAAGTCCTGAGTCGAGCATTTTCTCGGCATCGTCAAAAAGCTCTGTTTCCGGCAATGCGTCCTTTGCCCATGCAAGTCTGTCGGGGTTTATATCAGCAACAGCAGCAAGTGTGAAATCAGGACAATAGCCCTTTACAACGCTTCCGGCATGACCTGAACCCATGTTTCCTATTCCTATTATTCCAAGACGAATTTTATCCAAAATAAAGCATCTCCTTAATTATTATATCAATTGAAGCCATGTGCCAAAAGATATTCATAGCTTCTTTTAAGGCAATCAAACGAACTTTCGCCATATGTATCGTCCTGCTCGACGAGCATATATTCCGTTCCGGCTTCTTCAGCGCATTTAAACACCCTGTCGAAGTTTATATTTCCCTCTCCGACAACCGCCATCCTTTTGCCGTATGCGAAGTCCTTTAAATGTATGCAGGGCGTTCTTCCTTTAAAACGCTCTATCCACTGTGCAGGGTCGCCCCCACCGGCAGTTATCCAAAATGTATCAAGAATAAAGCCCATTTCCTCAGGCAAAAACATCTCAGCCAAATGCTCTAAAATCAGCTTGCCCTCGTATTTTTTAAACTCCTGGTCGTGGTTGTGATACAAAAAATACTTTCCGCAGTTGCAAAGCTCTCTCGCAGCGGCTATGTACTTTTGATAAAAAGCAGGAGGTGTATCGGTAGGGTCGTCCAAATTAAAGGCATTCCAGCCAAGACCGACGTATTTGCAGCCGTAAACGTCATGCTCAAGAGCCACTTTAGCCGGGTCTGAAATGATTTTTTCAGCCGACGTGTGGGTCAGTACGCATTCCAAGCCGTTTTTCAAAAGCTCATCCTTAAGCCACTCGGGAGAAAACTCGCAGGTTCCGGAAACCTGAACGTATTTATATCCGATGTCTGCGACTTTTTTAAGAGTATCCGAAAAGCCGTCCAAGGTTTTGCAGCAGTCTCTGACAGTATAAAGCTGTGCTCCTATTCTCATACTACTTCACCCCTATAAGCGCCTTAAACGAGTTGCAGGCGCAGTCAAACGCCGTATCCGAATCGGGATAGGTATAAACCTCGCCTACCCTTGACTCCTCGCCCTTTCTTTCAAGCTCGGAAAGGCCCTTAAAAACAGTCAGGTGAGGCTCAATAGTGAACTCACATCCGCCCATGGCTATATACTTATTTGCAATTTCTTTAACGTTTCCTATTCCTGCTCCGGCAGGGACAACACGTCCGTCAGCTAATGCGTCTTTAATATGCATATATTTTATATACGGATTCAGCATATCCCAAGCCTTCAAAGTGTCGACGCCGCACTGAACAAAGTTTGCAGGGTCAAATACTCCCCTTATTTCAGGCAAAGCCTTGTGAATTTCAAGACAGCGCTCGGCATTCTCGCCGTATATTCCCTTTTCGTTCTCATGACAGAGCGTAACGCCGTATGACTTAGCCATTTCAGCCATCCTTGCAAGCTTGTCAATAACAGCATTACGATAGTCGTCCGGGTTTTCATTTCCCGGCATATAAAATGAAAACATTCTTATGTTCTTTGTACCGAAAACACGGCACAGCTCAAGCGTATTTTTAAGCTTTTCCAAATGAGCTTCAAAGTTGTCGTTGATGCCTATTTTTCCGATAGGCGAGCCCATCGACCAAACAGACAGCCCTGCGTCCTTGAGCTTTTTATGTATCAGACAAGCCGCCACAAATGATAAATCCGAAACGTTTCCCAGCTCTGTTCCCCTAAGCTCGATGCCTGAAAGCGAATTGCGGTGCGCAGCTCTTATCTGACCGTCTACCTCGCCGGACGCCTCGTCGGCAAAAGCGTAAATTTTAATGTTGTCCATTTTATCACATCCTTAATAAATACTTCACAGCAGGCTGTTATACAGCATCTGCCCTTGATTTACGGCTATGATACCATAACAATAATCGTTTTGCAAGCGAAAAGCAGGTTTTTTAAACTATTTTTTGGCAGACAGTTTAACATAAAAATTATCGTTCTCATATTGGAAATATAAGAATTTTGCACTAAGATACTATATAAAAGAAACTACTCCTTACAGGCGATTTCATTGAGACTGACACTGTGAATAAGTTCATATAAATATAAAAAAATTGTCGGCTTTTAAACGGTATCAGCCCGGTGCAAGGCGAAAAATCTGCGTCCGAACGACAAGCGCAGTGCAAAAAGCATTGCTTTTTTAAAACTTTTCTGTTCTGACGACGGATTTTTTTCTTTTCTGTATGTGCTAAAATGATAAGACCCAACAAAAAAGAGAAATGCCAAACGAGATATGGTATAATAA
>DKWG01000044.1 GCA_002491605.1 Ruminococcus sp. UBA7158 | reverse complement strand
ATTATTACTATTACGATTGTTATCATTATAAAGTAAAACCCGTATCCGACTTGACCTTCATCATATCGGATACGGGTTATTTAATTCATTCGGTCAATTAATTCTTTCCCTTGGTTTCGATATCCTTTGCAACCATTTCAACAAACTCGTCAACGCTCATGACAGTTGTATCAACACTGTCTCTGCGTCTTACTGCAACAGTTCCGTCCTGCTGCTCCTTATCGCCTAAAACGAGCATATAAGGAACCTTGGACATCTGAGCCTCTCTTATCTTATATCCTGTCTTTTCGGCGCGCTTGTCGGCAGAGCAGCGGATTCCTCTTGCTCTGAGCTTTGCCAAAATCTCGTCTGTGTAGTCGTTGTTTCTGTCTGTTATGGGCAAGAGCTTAACCTGCATTGGAGCGAGCCATGTCGGGAACTTTCCTGCATAGTGCTCAATAAGAATGCCTATAAATCTCTCGATAGAGCCGAATACAACTCTGTGAATCATTATCGGCTGATGCTTAGCGCCGTCTGCACCGATATACTCGGCCTCAAAGCGCATAGGAAGTTGGAAGTCGAGCTGAATTGTTCCGCACTGCCATGTTCTGCCTATTGAATCTTCAAGGTGGAAGTCAATCTTAGGACCGTAGAACGCTCCGTCGCCCTCGTTTATGACGTACTTAAGGTTGAGTTCGTCCAAAGCTGCCTTCAAGCCGTTTGTCGCCTGCTCCCAGTCCTTTTCGTCTCCGATGTGGTCTTCCGGCATAGTTGAAAGCTCAACATGGTATTTAAATCCGAACAGACTGTAAACCTCATCGATAAGTTTTACAACGCCCTTGATTTCATCTGTGATCTGCTCCTGAGTCATGAATATGTGAGCATCGTCCTGAGTGAAGCAGCGGACACGCATTAAGCCGTGAAGCTCGCCGCTCTTTTCGTGACGGTGAACAAGACCCAGTTCGCCGACTCTCATCGGCAAATCTCTATACGATCTCGGCTCAGACTTATAAACGAGCATTCCGCCCGGGCAGTTCATCGGCTTAACTGCAAAGTCGGTATCGTCGATAACGGTTGTGTACATATTCTGCTTGTAGTGATCCCAGTGACCGGATGTCTCCCAGAGATGACGGTTGAGCATGATAGGAGTTGAAACCTCAACGTATCCGTCACGGGTGTGAATCTGTCTCCAGTAATCTATAAGTGTATTCTTCAAAATCATGCCGTTGGGAAGGAAGAACGGGAATCCGGGACCCTCCTCGCTCATCATGAAAAGACCCATTTCCTTGCCGATTCTGCGGTGGTCACGCTTTTTAGCTTCCTCAAGGCGTGTTAAATACTCCTCGAGGTCGGTTTTGTTTGAAAAAGCAGTGCCGTAGATTCTTGTGAGCATCTTGTTCTTTTCTGAGCCTCTCCAATATGCTCCGGCAACGCTTGTGAGCTTGAATGCCTTGACTGCTGAGGTATATGTGACGTGAGGACCTGCGCATAAATCAACATAGTCGCCCTGCTTGAAAAAGCTAAGCTCCTCATCCTCAGGCAAATCGTTTATAAGCTCAACCTTATAAGGCTCGCCTTTTTCCTCCATGAGCTTTATAGCTTCGGCTCTCGGAAGGGTGAAGCGCTCAAGCTTTAAGTTCTCCTTGACGATTTTCTTCATTTCGGCTTCAAGTGCCGCAATGTCGTCGTTAGAAAATCCGCCGTCACGGTCGAAATCGTAATAGAAGCCGTCCTTAATGGAAGGACCTATTGCAAGCTTTGTCTCTGGGAAAAGTCTCTTAACAGCCTGCGCTAAAATATGAGATGCGGTGTGTCTTAATGCACCTCTGCCTAATTCCTCTTCAAAGGAATGCTCTTCAATACTGCCATCATGCAAAATTACTTTCATACTGATACTCTCCTTTTTAATATTATTTGCTTCAGGAGACAAAAAATCGCCCCTGAAATATTTTTCAAGGGCGCATAAGCGCGGTTCCACCTTGGTTTTTAACTCAAAGCAAGTCTTTATCGCAGACATACGGTGTGCTCATCGCACACAGCTCAAGGGCGGTATCCCGTTTGCCTTACCAAACACGCCGCTTGCAGCATTTGCGGCGCTCTCTGAGAATGATATCAGCAGGGCTTCCCTGTCATTGCATTTAAAAATAATTTGAATTTTCTATATAGTATCACTGCGATTCGGTTTTGTCAAGATGATTAATAATTATTTTCACAATATGATAAAATCGACGGCTGTCCGACCTGTTTTGTCCTTTTAATAATGACTTTTAATAATTCCGTCGAGCAAAAAAGTTCGCTTAATTTAAAATATTTTTCCTCTTAGCTTTGAAATTGTAAAGTATTCTACTTGACAGATTGTCCGTTTTCATATAAAATATATATCGTATGTAGCGTTGTATTATGTATGGAATTTAATGATTCCGTATGTTCTGCATATTAATCAATTTTTTACTTATAAAATACTTGAGAAAGGAGCATTTTGTTGATGGAACTTTTACCCGCAATACTTTTATGTATCGCAGCACTCATTATAGGCGCAGTAATAAGCGGTTATATAATGTTCAAAAGAGGCATAGATCATAGAAAGAAAATAGCAGAAGCGCAAATCGGCTCGGCAGAGCAGGAAGCTGAAAGAATTGTCGATGAGGCAAGAAAAAAAGCTGAATCTCTCAAAAAAGAGAAGCTGATTGAAGCTAAGGACGAAATCTACAAAAACAGAATGGAAACCGAGCGTGAGCTTAAAGAACGCCGTTCCGAAATTTCACGTCAGGAAAGAAGAATTCAGCAGAAAGAGGAAACCCTCGACAGGAAGCTGGATTCAGTCGACAAAAAGGAAGAAAACGTTCAGCACAAGCTTAAGCAGGCTGACGAAAAGCTTCAGGAGGCTGAGAGAATCAAAAGCAGCCAGCTCGATATGCTGGAAAAAATCTCACAGCTCACCATGGAGCAGGCAAAGGAATACCTTTTAAAGACTTTGGAGGACGACCTCATCCACGAAAAGGCTATAAAGGTTACAAGCTACGAGCAGCAGGCTAAGGATGAATGCGAAGCAAAGGCAAGACAGCTTATTTCACTCGCTATCGCCCGCTGTGCAGCAGACCAGGTATCCGAATCGGCAGTTTCAGTTGTTCCGCTGCCCAACGATGAAATGAAGGGCAGAATCATAGGACGTGAGGGCAGAAACATCAGAGCTCTCGAGCAGCTCACAGGCGTCGACCTTATTATTGACGACACACCCGAGGCTATAACACTCTCCTGCTTCGACCCGGTAAGAAGAGAGGTTGCAAGAATAGCGCTTGAAAAGCTCATTCAGGACGGAAGAATACATCCGGCCCGAATTGAAGAGATGGTCGACAAGGCAAGGCGTGAGGTTGAACAGGTTATCAAGTCGGAAGGCGAAAGAGCTGTGCTTGAAGCTAATATCCACGGCTTGAACCACGAGCTTATCAAGCTCATAGGCAGACTTCACTACAGAACAAGCTACCGTCAAAACGTTTTGAATCACTCAATTGAGGTTGCTCACCTCGCCGGAATGATGGCAAGCGAGTTAGGCGTTGACCCGACTATAGCACGCCGCGCAGGACTCCTGCACGATATCGGAAAGGCTCTCAGCCACGAGATAGAAGGCTCACACGTTCAGATAGGCGTTGACGTTTGCAAGAAGTACAAGGAATCCAACGACATCATTCACGCTATTGAAGCTCACCACGGCGACGTTGAGGTACACTCGGTAATAGCTGCTTTAGTTCAGGCGGCAGACGCTATTTCGGCTGCAAGACCGGCTGCAAGAAGCGAAAACTTTGAGAACTACATCAAGCGTCTTGAAAAGTTAGAGGAAATCTGCTCATCTTATGAGGGCGTTGAAAAATCGTTTGCAATTCAGGCAGGACGTGAGGTCAGAATCATGGTTGCTCCCGAAAAGATAAACGATGAGAGAATGGTATTGGTAGCCCGTGAAATCGCCAAGAAGATCGAGGACGAAATGGACTATCCCGGTCAGATCAAGGTTAATATCATCAGGGAATCAAGAGCGATTGAATACGCTAAGTAATTATGGCTCTATGTCAATAGTTGGGGT
>DKWG01000042.1 GCA_002491605.1 Ruminococcus sp. UBA7158 | reverse complement strand
TTTAAATTCTAAATATATACTATTAAATATATAAATTACAATGGATTTTGATAAAAACACTGATATTATTTGATAAGTATAATTATTCATTAACATACATTGATGTAATTTAATGATGTTATTGATTTAATAGGATGTATTATAAGCGTCATATTGAAATTATTTGTGCAAAGTAGTATAATAAAAATGGTCATTGACCGAAAAAATTATTGGAGGAATACAAAATGAAAAAAGTATTTGCACTTGTTGTCGCTATGTTAATGGTATTGGCTTTATCAGTATCTGCATTTGCTGCAACCGCATCAACTGAGTTCGAATCAGTATGTGAAGGCAACGATCCTTGGGTAAGACTTGTTAAGCCGGGTCAGACATGGGAGCCTTCTTCTGAGGGTTGGTTGGATACAGAGGTTATCACCTTTGATAACTGGCACTTCAACATCACCAAGCTCGTTGAAAAGGCAGCCGGAACAGACCTCGCCAATGTTTCCTATGTTAAGGTAACACTTGAGATGGTTGGCGCTGATTCTTTGGTAGCTTACAATGAGGACGGAAGAGCACCTAAGATTGACCTTGAATACGGCGCAATCGTAAATGCTGATGCAACCTCTGCTTATGGTGACACTGCTCCTTATCAGGAAGCTGATTTAGCAGTTATCGATTCCAAGAACGGTGACAGCTCAAGCAACTCTGTTACTCTTGAAGGCGAGATCCCTGCTGACGCTAAGGTTGTAACTCTTAATGCCGGCGGTTTCGGCGTTATCGCTGAGCCTCAGAAGTTCGTTATCACTGTTGAGGTTGGCGGCGAGACAGCTTCTGCTGTTGTTGACAGCGAAGTAGCTCCCGAGCCTGTTGAAGAAGGCGAAGCAACTTCTGAGCCTTCCGAGCCTTCTGAGCCCGTTGCTCCTGCAGAGACAGGTATTGTTTTGGCAGTACTTCCTATGGCTGTAGCAGCTGCTGCTTTGGCTATTTCTAAGAAGAGATAATTTTTAGATTTAAACACTTAAAAGGACGCCGTTTTCCGACGTCCTTTTTTGTATTATAGTATGGCGAAGCTAAGCAAACGGTGCGCCACTCAACTGTTATCTACGGTTGCGGTTCGGATAAGCTGCGCATTCATTTGTCTTTCATGTCATATATGACGATAAGGCTTGTATATGGGTTTTGATGACAAGCATTAGTGAAAAAAATCCTGCACGACCCCGACACGTGGGAGAATCATGCAGGCATTTTTATATACATTGCGATGCGTAATAAGTATTAATCGAGCTTCTCCTCAACAGCAGCTTCAGGAGCGTTCTTTGCTACGGATTCAATACCGTTTTTGCAGCTTGCAATAGCCTTATAGCCCTCGCTGACGGCGATAACCTGACCGTTGGTTGCCTTAAGACGGAATCTGAATTCGCCTGCCTTGTCCTGATAGATTTCAAACTTGGGGTTCTTGGCAGTCTCGAAGCCTTCAACAGTCTGATCCTCGATGTTTGCTACAGGAGCATTCTTCTTGACGCTTTCAACGCCGTTTCGACAAGCGTCTAAAGTAGTATATACCTCAGAGGTTGCAATAACCTCTCCGTTGCCTGCTTTAAGATCAAACTTGACTCCTGTTGATGTTGTTCTGATAACAAATTTGCCCATTTTAAATCTTCCTTTCATTTATTATACCTTTTTTCACAAAACAAAGTTTTAATTGCTCAACAAAATAATGATAGCATATCATTTAAGTCAAGTCAATAGCTTACTATATCTATTTAGTTAATGTTTCACAAAAAATATCAACACCAAAGCCGCTCTACAGTGATTTTAGTGTTGATATTTGTATATTCAGAGCATTACAAAAGCTTTATACCTGCTTTTTCACATCCCTCAATCGTATCCTTATCCCAAACGGAAACCTGAACCTCGCCTATATGCGCTTTTCCCAAAAGGAGCATACACAGTCTTGACTGTCCTATGCCGCCGCCGATGGTAAGGGGAAGCTCTCCGTTTAAGAGCAGCTTGTGAAACTCAAGGCCCGAACGCCATTCGCACTCAGCCTTTTTAAGCTGTGACCGAAGCGAGTCGGCGTCTACTCTTATGCCCATGGACGAAAGCTCGAAGGCGCATCCCAGGGTTTCGTTCCACATCATTATGTCGCCGTTTAACGACCAATCGTCGTAGTCGGGCGCTCTTCCGTCGTGCTTTTCACCGGATTTAAGCTTATCGCCTATCTGCATTATAAATGCGGTTCTATGTTCCTTGAGGTACTCGTTTTCACGTTCCTTGGGGGTTTTATCGGGGTACATATCTTCAAGCTCCTGAGTGGTGACAAAGGATACGTCCCTTGAAAGGCGGCATCTGACGTTTGGATAGACCTTTGAAACGATTTCAGATGTGTCGCAGACTGCGTCAACTATTTTTACAACTATTGACTTAAGAAAATCTAAATTCCTGTCGCCCTTGGTGATAATTCTTTCCCAGTCCCATTGGTCGACATAGCACGAATGGAGATTGTCAAGCTCCTCGTCACGTCTTATGGCGTTCATATCTGTGTATATGCCCTCGCCGATGTGAAAGCCGTACTCCTTTAAAGCCATTCGCTTCCATTTTGCTAACGAGTGAACAACCTCAGCAGTACCGCCTGTCTCCTTGATGTCAAAGGAAACGGGGCGCTCATAGCCGTTTAAATCGTCGTTTAAGCCCCTTCCGTTGTCGACAAACAGAGGAGCGGAGGCTCTTTTTAGATTCAGCGACTGACATAGGTTGATTTCAAAGCTTCTCTTTATCAATCCGATAGCGGTTTGAGTTTCGTATGCGGATAAGCTGCTGGTGTAGCCTGATGGAATTGTTAGCTTGCTCATGGTGAATTGTCCTTTCTTTATGAAAATACCTAAGCTTTTTATCTGAAAAAAGTGCAAATTCTTAAAATAAATATGCGGTTATAATAGCACAATCAGCATCGTCTGTCAACAAACTTGTCAGACTATAAAGCAGTAAACGTGAATGCTTTGCCGTCAAAATACATCTGTTCCTTGAATCCGAATTCCTTCAACGCTTCTTTAGCTTCCTCAAAACCAAACAATAGCTTTTCTTTAGCGTGGCAGTCAGACGTTAAAATAATCCGTCCGCCATTTTCCTTAATTCTTTTAAGACATTCCGAGGACGGATAGGGGAGCGTTCGAAGCCCTCTTGCCATTGCCCCGGTGTTGACCTCGAAAACGGAGTCTGACTTTATAAGCTCGTCAAGAGCTGAAAATACGGCGTGCTTGTATCGTATGCTCTCGGTGTCGATAAGCTTGGGGTTTTGTTCGCAAAACTTTGTAATGAGGTCAAAATGACCGATAATATCGCATTGAGTTTTTTTAAAGACGCTTGCAGCCGTTTCATAATACAGCTCGCACAGCTTTTGCATATCACCGCCGAAATACCTTTCAGCCGCAGCCTGCAAAATCTTGGGCGATTCATCTACGGGAATGTAATCGCCGCCGACGTTAATATAGTGCACAGAGCCTATTACATAGTCGTAATCATAAGCAGGAATAGGGGAGTAATAATCAAGCTCCAGACCGCAAAAAACGTCTGTAACGCCTGTGTATTCGTCTTTAAGCGAACGGCACTCCGAAATATATTTTTGCTCGTCCTTCATGCAATAGCTTAGGTCAAACTCAGTGAAGCTATGGGAAGAAAAGCCTATGGCTGTCATGCCGAGTTCGGCGGCGCGCTTTACTATATCGTGCGGCGTATCCTTGCCGTCGCAGAACGTCGAGTGGGTGTGAAGATTTTGAAGCGGCATCAAACCATCTTCTCCTGCTTGACCTTTTTGTCAATAACGTGTCTTGAAGCAAGCTCAGAGCGGATATCCTCAAGGCTTATTCCTGCTTCAACCATTAAAACGGTGAGGTGATAAATCAAATCGGATATCTCGTATATGGTTTCTGCCCTGTCCTGAGCCTTAGCGGCGATTATTACCTCTGTTGACTCCTCGCCGACCTTCTTTAAAATCTTGTCAAGACCCTTTTCAAAGAGATAGGTGGTGTATGAGCCTTCCTTTTTGTCGACCTTTCTTCCCTTAATAAGCTCGTAAAGACCTTCGTAGTCGAATTCTGAGCGGCTTTCGGAGATGAAAAGCTTGTCGTTGAAGCAGCTGTCTGTTCCGGTATGGCAGGCAGGACCGTCCTTTTCAACCATGATAACAAGTGCGTCACGGTCGCAGTCGGCGGTTATGCTGACGATGTGCTGATAGTTTCCGCTTGTCTCGCCCTTGAGCCAAAGCTCGTTTCTTGAGCGTGACCAGA
Organism: Ruminococcus sp. UBA7158; assembly: GCA_002491605.1. GTDB lineage: Bacteria > Bacillota > Clostridia > Oscillospirales > Ruminococcaceae > Faeciplasma. The sequence goes on along the minus strand of DKWG01000042.1, from coordinate 18,967 downwards.
AGCAGGTCAGCTCCTTTTCCATGGAAATGCTTAAGCTTTCCTTGTTCATATATGCAACTGTCAGTACGTTTTTAGTTTTAGCATCGACAACAACAGCCGGAATAAGTCCCTTTTCGTCAAATACCAATTCATCAATATTTATCATATTATCAGCTCCTAATCAATTCTCATATTGACGCCGTTTTCGCTCAGATAGCGCTTTAAGCTGTCAATTTTAATTTCTCCGAAGTGGAAAACGGACGCCGCAAGTCCGGCGTCTACCTTAGGCAGGGTCTTAAACAGATCCAAGAAGTCCTGCATTTTGCCTGCGCCGCCAGAGGCGATGACAGGTATAGAAACAACCTCGCAAACCGCTTTGAGCATTTCAAGGTCAAAGCCGTTTTTAACGCCGTCGGTGTCGATGGAATTTAAAACTATTTCACCTGCGCCGGAGTTGTAGCCCTGCTTTATCCACTCGATAGCGTCAAGACCTGTGTTGACCCTTCCGCCCTTTGAAAATACCATAAATCTGCCGTCTACACGCTTAGCGTCAACGCTTAAAACGACGCACTGCGAGCCATAGAGCTTTGCGGCGTTTTCAATAATGTCGGGATGCTCAATAGCGCCCGAGTTGACGCTCACCTTGTCTGCTCCGCACTTTAAAACTCTGTCGAAGTCATTAAGCGTTGAGATTCCGCCGCCTACAGTGAGCGGAATAAAGACGTTTGAGGCTGCACGCTGCAAAACGTCGGTAAAAAGCTTTCTTCCCTCATTTGAAGCGGTTATATCATAGAAAACAAGCTCGTCTGCGCCGCTGTCGCTGTAAAATGCGGCAAGCTCAACCGGGTCGTTTACATCCGAAAGACCTGTAAAGTTAGTACCCTTAACGACTCTTCCGTTCCTGACGTCCAGGCAGGGGATAATTCTTTTTGTTATCACTTCGTCACCTCAATTGCTTTTGCCAAATCAATAGCACCGGTATAGTAAGCCTTTCCGATTATGCAGGCGTCGACACCGATTTTATTGAGTGCCGAAACGTCCTCAAGACTTGAAACTCCGCCCGAGGCGGTTATATTTATGTCGTATTCATTTTGAAGTCTTTGATAAAGCGCAAGATTTGTGCCCTGCATTGCGCCGTCCTTTGAAATATCAGTGCAAATAACGGTCTTTACTCCCGCTTCTATCATCTGACGCATAAAGTCGTCTATGAATATTCCGCCCGACTCAAGCCAGCCCTTTATTTTAACGTCGCCGTTCAAAACGTCTACACCTACGGCGATTTTATCACCGTAAAGCTTTATTGCTTCGCACAAGAATTCCCTGTCTGTGACAGCGGCAGTGCCGATTATCACTCTTTGTATGCCGGCGTCAAGGTATTTTTTGACCACATCCAAGGAGCGGATCCCTCCGCCTACCTCAATGAACATATCGTATGTGCGTGAAATCTTAGTTATAAGCTCTAAGTTGGGAGCGTCTCCCGACTTGGCGCCGTCCAAATCAACTATGTGAAGATATTTTGCGCCTGCTACAAAGAATTTTTCGGCGATGTCTGACGGTTCGCCGTAGTCTGTCTTTTTTTCGTAGTCGCCTTTATAAAGTCTCACCGCTTTGCCGTTTATAATATCGATGGCGGGAAATATTTTCATTTTAATGTATCATTCCTCTCGTAAAAAACGCCTTTTAAAGCTCTGCGAAGGCTTTGAGTATGCAAAGACCCTTTTCTCCGCTCTTTTCGGGATGGAACTGGCAGCCGTATACGTTTTTATTCCAAACTGCCGCCGTCACCCTACCGCCGTATTCAGTGTCAGCGGCTACGCTTTCGTCGCACTCTGAGCCGAAGAAGGAATGCACGAAATAAACAAAGTCGCCCTGTCGGCTGTACTTAAATATCTCACAATCCGGACGGACAATGTTGAGAGCGTTCCAGCCGATCTGAGGAATCTTAAGACCTGACTGTATATAACCCTCCAGCGGCTTTACCTCGCCCTTTATAAGTCCCAAGCCCTCATGGCATCCGAACTCGTAGCTTCTTTCAAACAAGAGCTGCATTCCGAGGCATATGCCCAAAAGCGGCTTGCCGCCTGCTGCCTGCTCTTTAATCAAAATGTCGAGCTTGGTGGCGGTTAGCTTTTTAGAAGCGTCTTCAAACGCCCCTACACCGGGCAGAATCAGCTTGTCGGACGATTTAATAACACTCGGGTCGCTCGTAACGACAGCCTCAGCTCCGATTTTTTCAAGGCTTGCCCTTAGTGAAAACAGATTTCCGACGCCGTAGTCAATAATCGCTATCATTTAAATAACTCCTTTGGTGGACGGGATGTCGTTTGCGGTAACAGGGTCAATGCTCACTGCCTGACGAAGGCTTCTTGCCAAGCTCTTAAAGGTCCCCTCTATAATATGGTGGCTGTTTTTGCCGTTTAGCTGCTTGATATGAAGCGAGCAGGCAAGGCTTCTTGTAAACGCCGCCATAAACTCCTCACACAGCTCGGTGTCAAAATCGCCGACCTTTTGGCTCGGAATATCAAGCTCACAGCTGAGCGACGCTCTGCCCGAGATGTCAACGCTTGTGAGAATCAGTGCCTCGTCCATCGGAAGAATCATATATCCGTAGCGGTTTATGCCCCTCATGTCGCCGAGAGCCGACTTAATTGCACAGCCTAAGGCTATGCCGATGTCTTCAACGGTGTGGTGAAAATCGACGTCAGTGTCTCCCTTGCAGTTCACATTCAGGTCTATCAGGGAGTGCTTTGAGAAAAGAGTGAGCATATGGTTTAAAAAACCGCAGCCCGTATCGACAAGGCTTTCGCCCCTGCCGTCTAAATTCACGGCAAGGCTTATATCGGTTTCATTGGTTTTTCTTTGTATTGACGCTGTTCTCAAGGTTTACGCCTCCTTTAATATATCTTCAAGCGCCGAGATGAGAGCCTTCATGTCGTCATCCGTGCCTATGCTTATTCTCAAGTAGTCGCTGATTTTGTCCTTGTTAAATCTGCGGACTAAGATTCCGCGGCTTTTCAGCTCGTCAAAAATTTTTTCTCCGGGCATTTTGTCCGTGCGGCAAAAGATGAAGTTGGCTTTTGAATCGGTAAACTCAAATCCAAGCTCGGCGAGCTTTTTCATTGTACTTTGCCTTGTTTGAATAATTCGGCGGCAGTTGATGCGGTAGTAGTTGATGTCGTCAGCGGCGGCTTCACCGGCTGCAAGAGTTATTCTGTTTACGGAGTAGGGGTTTGTCGAGTACTTCATCTTTTCAAGGTCATTTATAAGCTCAGGGCACGCCATGGCGTAGCCGAGTCTTGCTCCCGCCATGGACATTGCCTTTGAAAATGTTCTTGTGACGATTAAATTATCCGACTCCCAGATGAGCGGAAGCGCGCTTTCCGCACCGAAGTTGACATAAGCTTCGTCTATTATTACAACGCTTTCGGGATTGCTTCGGCATATTTTTTTGATTTCATCGGTGGATATTGCAAGACCCGTCGGCGCATTCGGATTGGCGATGACGATAAGCCCCGGCTCAAGATTCATATAGTCGCTGATGTCGATTGTAAAGTCGTCCTTCAACGGTATAATCTCGGTTTTTACACTGTGCAGCGCCGAGAAAACCTCATAAAAGCCGTATGTTATGTCGGCAAAGTAAGCTTTTTTTTCATCTGATGCGAAAGCCATAAAGGCTAAATTAAGCATATCGTCAGAGCTGTTTGAAATAAAAATGTTTTCCGGCTTTAGCCCGTACAAGCTCGCCATCTTTGCCTTAAGACGCTTACAGGTGGGGTCGGGGTAGAGCCTTAAAAGACTTGCTTCGTCGGAATTGACAGCCTTTAAAACACTCTCTGACGGCGGATACGGCGACTCGTTGGTGTTCAGCTTGATGTAGCTTCTGTCCGTCGGCTGCTCGCCCGGGGTATATTCCTGCATTGCCTGATATTTTGAAACCAAAAATCTGCTCATGTTATTAGTCCTCTTTAATTACCTTCAAATCTGATAAGCGCACTGTTTGCGTGCGCATTTAAGCCTTCTTTATCAGCAAAATATGCTATGTCCTTGTAAACTTTGCCCAAGGCCTCCTTGGTGTAATAGGTGTACTGAGTTTTCTTGACAAAATCATCCACGGACAAGGGAGATGAAAACCTTGCAGTTCCGCTTGTGGGAAGGGTGTGATTTGCACCGCTCAAATAGTCTCCGAGAGCTTCGGGGCAGTATCTGCCCATAAAGATTGAGCCAGCGTTTTTAACCTTGTCGAGGAAGTCAAACGGATTGTCCAAAACCAGCTCTAAGTGCTCAGGAGCAATTCTGTTTGATATTTCAACTGCCTGTTCTATATCCTGAACAATGATTATTTTTCCGTTTGCTTCAATTGAAGCCCTTGCTATATCCTTCCTCGGCAGCTTTTCAAGCTGAACTTCGATTTCGTTTGCAACTGCGTCGGCGAGCGGCTTTGAGTTTGTAACCAAAACTGCGCTTGCGAGCCTGTCGTGCTCAGCCTGCGACAAAAGGTCAGCGGCAACGAATGCAGGATTGCTGTTTTCATCGGCAATGACAAGAATTTCACTCGGTCCTGCAATCATATCGATAGAAACAGTTCCGTATACCTGCTTTTTTGCCTCGGCTACAAATGCGTTTCCGGGTCCGACAATCTTATCAACCTTGGGTACGCTTTGAGTGCCGTATGCTAAGGCGGCTACTGCCTGCGCTCCGCCGATTTTGAAGATCTTATCTATTCCTGCAATTGACGCAGCGGCGAGTATTACAGGGTTTACCTTGCCGTCGGGTGACGGGGGAGTTACCATGACTAAATTTTTGCATCCGGCGAGCTTAGCAGGTATAGAGTCCATCAAAACTGTTGACGGGTAAGCCGCAGTTCCTCCCGGCACATACAGTCCGACGTTTTCAATCGGAATGATTTTTTGCCCGCATACAATTCCTGAGTGCTCTGAAATAATGAATGAGTTTCTGACCTGCTTTGAGTGGAACTCACGGATGTTGTCGGCGGCTTCGTTGAGTATTCTTATAAATTCCGGGTCGACAGACTTTATAGCCTCGTTTATTTCCTCCTGTGAGACTGAAAGCGATGAAAGCTCAGCCTTGTCGAATTTCTTTGAGTATTCATAAAGCGCTTTGTCGCCGTTCTTTTTGACGTTTTCTATTATTCCGGCTACAACGCTTTCAACGTTTGCAGCATTTGTGCTTCTGGCGAAAATCTCATCGTCGGAGATTTTGCCGTATTCATATGTTTTTATCATTTATATGTGTCCTTTCACAAAAACTAAATTCTTTTTTGAATTTCGGAAACAAGCACGGCGATTTTTTCTTGCTTGAATTTCGTACTCGCCTTGTTCGCTATAAGTCTTGCGGATATCGGAACTATCGTTTCATATACCTCAAGGTTGTTTTCTTTTAGTGTTGTTCCGGTTTCAACTATGTCGACTATAACGTCAGAAAGTCCTAAAATCGGAGCAAGCTCTATCGAACCGTTGAGCTTTATTATGTCTATGTTTCTGGATTTTGACTGATAGTATTCGCCTGCAATGGCAGGGAATTTTGTTGCAACCTTAAGAGTTTTGTCGTGGCTGTCTCGGAAATCCTTCTTTGCCGCTACGCACATACGGCACTTCCCGATGTTTAAATCTAAAAGCTCATAGACATCCGGCGAGTATTCAAGCAAAATGTCCTTGCCGGCAACGCCTATATCGGCAGCACCTCTTTCAACGTATATAGCAACGTCCGAGGGCTTTACCCAGAAGTAGCAAACTCCTGCTTCGGGGTTTTTAAATATGAGCTTTCTTGTATTCGGCTCGTGGATTTCCTCGCAGGAAAAGCCGGAGTCCTCAAACATCTTCAGAACCTTTTCGCCTAACCGTCCCTTGGGCAGTGCTATGTTTATTATCTGCGAATTCATATGTGTAAACTTTTCCTTTCACTGATTGTGCTCGCAAAACTTGATTACCTGCTTGTATTTAGCCCTTTGAGGCAGCTTTTTTGTCACCCTTACGCTCTTTTCGCCGTTTGACAGCTCGTCAGCCAGCTTAAATACCTTTGCGGTATCGTCGCTGTCGGAATACATAAGAGCAATGTCTGCATCAAATTCACTGCTGCATTCAAAGATGTCCTCAAGAAGGTCAACGTTGACTCCGAAGCCTATTGCGCTTTTTGATTTGCCGATGCGCTTCATTAAAAGGTCGTACCGTCCTCCGCTTAAAACCTTTTCCGGAATGCCGTTTATAAAGCCCTGAAATACGATTCCGTTATAGTAAGACATATCCTGAACAACGGAAAAATCAAGGCGAATCTTAGCAAGACTTTCGCCTGCCGTTAAAATCTTAATTACACTTTCAAGCTCGGAAAGAGCCTGATGCAGGGGTCTCGCCCCGCATATTTTTTTCAGCTCCTCAAACGACTCCTCAGCGTTTCCTTCAAGGCTTACAAGCTCAACTAAGGTTTCGTCCTTGCTGCCGTTTTCTGATAGAATTGAGCGTATGCCGTGAACGTTTTTCTCGGCTATACATTTTATAAGCTGCTTTTTGATGTCGTCGGGAACGGAAAGCTCGTCGATCAAATAAGAAACTATTCCCATGTGGGATATATCCAAAATACATTCTCTTTCAAAGATGCAAAGGCTTTTTGCGGCGAGCGATATAACCTCGCAGGTGTTATAAAGGTCGATGTCTCCGATGCACTCAAGCCCGGACTGCATTATCTCACGAAGTCCCAAATAGCCCTTTGAAACTCTGTATACGTTTTCGTTATAGTAGAGCTTCTCGGTAAGACCGTCGCCGTCCTTGGTGTTTTTGATTATGGACATTGTAACGTCCGGCTTTAATGCCATGAGCCTGCCGTTTGCATCGGTAAAGGTTACGATGCTTTCACCGCCTAAAAAGTCCTTGTTTGCGGCGTATATATCATATTCCTCAAATTTGCTCATCTTGAAGTGAGTATATCCACGGCTTTCATAAAGCGAGCGCAGCTTTAAAATCGCTATTTCGCTGTTTTTGAGCATTATTGTGACCAATCCTTTCTTTTTGCAAGGTCATAAGAACTGCTGATTAATATTTATAGCTTTGCAGAGTCTTTAGGCTTTTCGTCCCGATCAAGGCTCTTATAATCATTAAGGCAAAGCGTCAATTGCTATTTTTCAAGACGCTTCAGAACTGTTTTATAACCGTCCTCACCGTAATTGAGCGCACGGTTGACGCGGCTTATAGTTGTTGTACTTGCACCTGTTTTTTCCGCAATATCCGCATATACAGTGCCCTTGTACAAAAGCTCGGCAACTTCAAATCTTTGCGAGATTTCTTTGATTTCTTTAACCGTGAATAAATCGGTGAAAAATCTTTCGCAATCTTCAATGGTTTCTAATGTGAGTATGGCGCTGAACAATTCCTTTGCGTTTTCATCAAATAAATTAGGCATATTTGCAACCGTTCCTTTCTCGGCATGGTTGAGATAAAATATCAGTTGAAAGCATTATTGCGTTACTGTTATACTATACTATCATGTTAGCGTGCTAAAGTCAAGACGGATATTGGCACAAAAAAAGCCGACAACTGTCGGCTTTTTTAGGCGAGATTTATCAATGCTTCTTTACATAAGGGGTGAGAATACCTTTAATATGGACTGCAAAAGCCTGTAAAGAGGACCCTTTTTATTGAGCTGCTCAATTGTAATCTCCTGACTGAGCTTTTGGGTCTCCAAAAAGTCGGTTTCTACATCCTTAACACAGCTTGACTTATATGCAAGTATGCAGTTTTCAAAGTGAAGATAAAAGCTTCTGAAGTCGAAATTAGCGGTTCCGACTACACATACCTTTCCGTCTGCCGTGACGGATTTGGCGTGGATAAAGCCGGGTGTGTACTCAAATATTCTGACTCCTGCATTCAAAAGGGCACGGTAGTTTGAACGGGTTACCGCCATAACCATCTTTTTATCAGGAATATGCGGAGTGATTATTCTGACGTCTACTCCGCCGGCCGCGGCGTGGGTAAGAGCGGTAGTCATTTCATTGTCAAGAATTAAATACGGAGTAGTAACATACAAATTCTTTGTCGCACTGTTTATAAGACCCATGTAGCAAAGCTCGCAGGTTAAATCGTCGGTTGACGGACCGTCTGCAAAGGGCTGAATGTAACCGTCGGACTCACATTTTACGTCGCATGAATACTCGGTGTAGTCAATTATCGCTTCACCCTTTGAAAAATGCCAGAGCTGCAAAAATGTTTCTGTCATCTTTGTTACCGCTTCGCCCTTTATCATTATGCCGACGTCTTTCCAGTGACCGAAGCGCTCTACCTCGTTGATATACTCATCAGCAAGATTAATTCCGCCGGTAAATGCTGTGCAGCCGTCGATAACCAAAATCTTTCGGTGATCACGGTAGTTTAAAAACGTGTCCAAAGAAGGGCGGACACGGTTGAAAACGCTGACGCCTATTCCTAAGGATTCAAGGTACTTGTCGTAGCCCTTGGGCAGCTTTTGCAGTGTGCCGAAGTCGTCATACATGAGTCTGACCTCAACGCCCTCTGTAATCTTTTCCTTGAGTATATCAAGTATTGAGTCGAACATTTTGCCCTGCTCAATGATGAAGTACTCAATAAAGATGAATTTTTCGGCTTTTTTAATCTCCTTCATGACCCTGTCGTAGTATTCCTCACCGGAGGGGAAGTATTTTGTGCAGGTGTTTTGATATACAGGGGCATATGCCGTCTTTTGAATGTATCTCATCTGACGTGCCGTGGCAGGGTCGTCTGCTTCAATTTCGGATATGCCGTCGCACTGGTTTGTCATGGTGTTTCGCATCATTAGACGATAGTTTTTAAAACGCTTACCTATGCGATGACTTTGCTTGGACTTGGCGAAAATAATGTACAGCGGTGCGCCGAATATGGGGAATATCAAAACTGTTATTATCCATGTCACTTTAAAAGACGGATTCATGTTTTCGCTTGAGATGTCAAGTATGCATAGCACGGATATAATTGTGGTTGCAATATAGTACCACATGAACTTGCTTGCAAGCGTCAGCGTGAACAGTATCAGAACAGTGAGCTGAACTAATACGAGCAGTATTGTTATGAACATTTTCGATTGAAGAAATTTTATTAATTTTTTCAAATGATACACCTCCGATTTTTGAAATTCGGAACAAATGCCGATTTCATACTTTACAGCCTATGTAATCTTAAAATGACGCCGTGACACGCAAACAAATGCCTGTCAATGTGCATCATTTCATCTTTTTTGTACAGCCTTCGATTATTTTTTGTTATTACTTCTCATTATATATCATTGACGGCATATTGGCAAGCATAAAAACCGAATTTGCCTTAAATACCGTCTGCTCGAAATGCTGATTTGCGAAAACACTGAAATCAGCGTTTTGAGCATAGTGTTTATGATGTGCGCCGCTGCAATACAATTTGTCATAAAATAGTTACAACTTGGTTACAGCGAAGTGACAGTTTGAGAAATTACATTGACATTTTCACATTTCATTGCTAAAATGATTACGATAGTATATTGATTATTATCGGAGAACTATACAGTGTTGCCGCAGAAAATATGAGCTTTAAGCGACGATTGCAGCGCATTTGACAGGCAACCGATCAAGGTGACGAAATGCGTTGCCGAGTAAATCAAATAATTCTGATGAATCCGCTGAGCGTATTAAGCAGCGATTCATTTTTAAGTTTGAATTTTGAAAGGAAAGATTCTTTGGATGAGCGAGCATAGAATGCTTTGTATGGGCTGTATGGAGCCTTTGGATGAGCTGGGGATATGTCCTTACTGCGGATACAGTGACAGCGCTCTGAACCCTTCGATGTATATGCAGCCAAAGACTGTTTTGGATTCAAGATATATCGTCGGCAGACTCATTAGCTGCAACGGCGAGTCTGCTGTTTATATGGGCTATGACATTACGGAATCGACAAAGGTGCTTATAAAGGAATATATGCCCGATGCCATATGTCAAAGAGCGGACGACGGGCTTTCGGTTTTACCGCTGCAAAATTCGATAGTTCAATATAAAAACTATATGTCCGAGTTTATTGAGCTGAATAAAGCTTTGATGCGCCTGAGAACAATGTCTCATATTGTTGCGCCGAGCGATATGTTTTCAGCTAATAATACCGCATACGCCGTACTCCCGTATTTTGAGTGCATAACATTAAAGCAGTATTTGCAGAATCAGGCAGGAGAGCTTACTTGGGAACAGGTTAAAAAGCTCTTCCCACCGCTTTTCACTACCTTGGGCTGCATACATAACGCCGGTATTTTACACAGGGGTATCAGCCTTGAAAATATCTTGGTGACCGACCGAGGCGAGCTTAAGCTCACAGGCTTTTCAATTCCTGCGGTCAGAACCGTCAATACCGACCTGGCTCCCGAGCTTTATACAGGCTATTCTGCGCCTGAACAGTACGCTGCGAGCGAGTGGGAGGGAACATGGACGGATGTCTATGCGGTTGCTGCGGTCATGTACAGACTACTTACCGGCTGTATGCCTACCGAGGCTATGGCAAGAATAGGACAGGATTCGCTTTTAGAGCCGGTTAAGATCAATCCGCACGTTCCTGCAAACGTCTCAAAGGTCATAATGCAGGCGATGAGGCTTTCCTGCGAGCAGAGGATTAAGACAGTTACGGACATGGTTACAAAGCTTTTTGACCAGCCCGAATATATGACAAAGCTTCCCATGGGGGCAACTCAGACAATACCGATTTCCACAGGCTCTCAGGCAAAGCGCAGGAGCAGTTCGTCGAAGAATAAGCGGCACTCAAATGTATTCATGATTATGGGCACTGTTTTGCTTATCGGCATTGTTGTTGCTGCATTCTTTGCACTTGTTATGATGCTGCTTCCGAGTGATAACACGACCGACCCGATTGTGCCGAATAACCCTGCTGTCACCTTGCCGCAGGATAATGTTACCACACCCGACACTCCTCAGGCTACAACCGAGGTAACTGTTCCCCCTTCTCCGCCGGTCACAACCGAGCCTAAGAAGGAAGGCACGATGTTTGTCATGCCCGGGCTTGTTGGAAAGAAGTATTCATCGGTTGCCGAGAGCGACACATGGAAGGGCAGACTTGAGTTCGAAGCCATATATGAATATTCCGATGAATATGAGAGCGGATATATTTTCGATCAGGACACTCCGGAGGGAACAGACCTCTATCCCGTTCAGCACGTCAAGCTGTTTGTAAGCCAGGGCTTGGCGGTTGTTACTATCCCTGACTTTATCACAGAGTTCGGAATGCGTATGACCAAGGAGGAATATATCGCTGTTTTAGACGAGCTGAATATTAAATATGAATTCAGAGAGCTTGAAACTCCGAACGAATTGACAGGCTATGTTATGGGCGTTTATTGTCCCGAGACTTCCGCTGAGGTCGGCGGCGATATTAACGTCAAAGAAGGAAATACCCTTTATGTCGACATTTCCGTTTATTCTCCGTTTGTTGATGCTGCCGGATAGTCAAACGGCGTGTAGAGTCTGTATGAATTTCTGATGTTTAATATTGTCGCAGAGCTGCAATGGCGGCAAGCGGATTAATATAGAATTTATCTGTTTTTTTGCCCGAAAAATGTATCGGAAATATTAAACTGAATATAATTATATTAAAGCAAATACCTTTGGAATTCTGTTTCAAGGGTATTTTGCGTTAATATTGACCATATATTAAGCTGAACTGACAATTATTTTTGTTGTGTATTTCGCATTGACAACGCCAAAATGTGATGATATTCTTAATCTGTACTATGCAGTTTAGGTATAACTGCATTAATTTTAGATTTGTGTTGAAATATGCGCCGCATATGGCTGCATTGTTTATTATTTGGCTTATGGAGGTTTTACCATGTCCGAAATCAGAACCGTAGGTATACTCACCAGCGGAGGAGACGCTCCCGGAATGAATGCCGCAATAAGAGCGGTAACAAGAGCATCCATCGCAAGAGGATATAAGGTTATGGGTATAAGAAAGGGCTACCAGGGACTTATCGACGGCGATATGTTTGAAATGGGAGCAAGAGATGTTTCCGATATAGTCCAGAGGGGCGGAACAATGCTCTATACAGCAAGGAGCAAAAAGTTCACGACCGAAGAGGGAATTCTTTTAGCTAAGAAAAATTGCGACGAGGCAGGCATTGACAGTCTTGTTTGCATAGGCGGCGACGGTACATTCAGAGGGGCTTTGGATATATCCAAGCACGGCGTTAAATGTATTTGCATTCCCGGCACCATTGATAATGATATTGCCTGCACCGACTACACAATCGGTTTTGATACTGCACTTAACACAGCCCTTGAAATGATCGACAGGATCAAGGATACCGAAATGTCTCACAGCCGCTGTTCTGTTGTCGAGGTAATGGGAAGGCGTGCCGGACATATTGCGGTTAACGTAGGTGTTGCAACCGGTGCTGTTGAAGTTATCACAGTTGAAAGACCTTATGATTTGGATGAAATCTGCAAAAAGATGCTTGAGCAGAAGGCAACAGGAAAGTCTCACTTTGAGATAATTGTTGCTGAGGGCGTCGGAAATTCAGAACAAATATCTAATTATATTCAGGAACACACAGGAATAGATTCAAGAGCAACAATTTTGGGTCACGTTCAAAGAGGCGGCTCTCCGACCTGCACGGACAGAGTTATAGCTGCAAGAATGGGCTGCTACGCAGTTGAGCTTCTCGGTCAGGGCATAAGCAACAGAGTTATAGCTGTTAAGGGCTCAAGACTTGTTGACTACGATATCGTTGAAGCATTGGGAATGAAGAAAAACTACGACGAGCATCTCCACAAGCTCTTGGGTGATCTTTCCCTTTAATCCGTCAACCCTCGGTGTTGAAATACGCAGTATTATCTGTTGAGTATTAGTTTCTTTGTATCGGATATCCCGAAATCCGGCATTAACTGTATTTCGGGATTTTGATAGATTATTCAGGCACTTTTTTGGTAAGAGTAGAATTCCGAGCGTATAGTGCTGTCGGGACGGGGAGTTGTCCGGCAGACGAAAACAGCAAAAAGGCTTTTTGGCTGTTGCGGTTCGGTTTTCGCATCCCGCTTAACATGCATTCAAAGGCTTTTCTATATTGACAATCCATGCATATTAAGCAGCAGGAAAACGATTTGTCGGCTCATTCGGCTGACGGGTCAGTTTTCAGTCGTTATTTATTTATGTAGGAGGTCAATTATGAAAAGCTTTTTTAATTTATTCGTCCGCTCGGCAAAAGAGCTTAAGTCGCTGCGCTGTCTGAGCGTCACTGCAATGCTTATAGCGCTTGATATAGTGCTTAAGCTCACCGTATCAATTGAAGTCACAGAGTCCTTGAAGATTTCCTTTGCATTTGTGGCACTTGCTGCAATCGGAATGCTCTACGGACCGACAGTAGGCTTTATAGCAGGGTTTATAACCGACCTTTTGGGCTTTATAATTAAGCCGACAGGAGCGTTTGACATAAGATTTACCCTGATTGAAGCCACCGGTGCGCTCATATACGGATTGTTTTTATACAATTCGGTATCCGGAAAGTGGTTTGTTCCCCGTATCGTTGCGGCAAAAACCAGCGTTGTAATCGTGTGCAACCTCTGGCTGACAACCTGGGCTGTTTCAAGCATGATGGGAAAGGGCTTTTTTGCAATGCTTCCCGCAAGAGCTGTCAAGAATATGATACAGCTTCCGGTTGATATTTTTATAATGGCATTGTTCCTGCCGATTGTATTGAAGGCGTATACAGCAGTATTCAAAAATGCAAGAAGGGTAGACGAAAAGACGATTTTCAGCGACTCCGGTGTCGCTGCCGCAATGATTTACCTGATATGTATACTGCTCATTGTTATGTGCTGCTTCGGTCTCAGCTCTCAGGATATTATTAACACCAACAAGACTTTGAAATCGGCATCGTCGGAGCAGCAGAAGAGAATTGATGAGCTTGAATCTCAGCTTGACTATCTCTACGAAAGCATGAACATTGAAAAGCCGGCTTTGACTGAGCCCGAACAGTAACTGCGTTTACGGCGACGGCGTATAATCTGATAATCCTGCCTGTGCACAAGCGTCTCCCTTAGCTGTGCGCAGGCATTATTTTAATATTTTTATTGATATTCATTTAAAAATGTGTTACACTGAATTTAAAAGCTGAGAAAATGATTTCGCTTTGCTTATAGGAGTGTTTTATTCATATTGTATCCTTTGCGGACATAGTATTTTGTAGACAAGCTAAACGCTTAAGTGCAGGCTTGATATGTGCGAAAGGACGGTAAATGTATATGAATAAAGGCAATAGCGGCGAAGCGTCGATAAGTAATAAGGTATTCAGAACCGACATATTGCTGGTGCTGTTTTTGATTGTCGGAATTGTTTTGGGAGCTGTTGCGAGTCTTAAAATCGGTTCTGAAGCACTTGCAGGCATATATTCGTCGGACATATACACAGACTTTGACAGCTGGATGGAAACCTTTTTAAATTACTTTGCAGGCTCGGCGGTGTTTGTGACCGCTGCATTTTTGATGGGCTTCGGTGCGGTTTCTCATCCTTTTGAAATCATGCTTGTCTGCTTCAAGGGCTTGGGTCTGGGAGTACTTGTCAGCTCTATTTATTCCTGTGACGACATTTTAATTCGTATGGCGCTGTTTTTACCGTTTGCGGTGCTGTCGTCGGGAATACTCATCATGCAGTCGTGCGAATCGGTCGCCATGTCACAAAGGTACTTCTCGCTGTCTCTGACGAATGAAAACAGGCTCGGTTTGGCAAATGAATTCAGGGATTATATCTTAAAGTTTTTGATATATTTAGTGTCCTGCGGAGTTTTAAGCGCATTAAACTGCTTGGTTTTGCGTTTGTTTGACCTGATGGGTTGGATTTAACCGCAGTAAAAGAAAGGATGTTTAAAATGGGATTGTTCTCAAACTACGAAAAGGTGGGGCCCGGAATTTCAAAGAATCCGGAGGAAAAGCTGCCGTTTGTCAGATTTTTCGAGCTGTATTTTTCTCACTTCTCAAGACTTATTATGCTCAACTTCTTGTTTATACTTGCTTTCCTGCCGTTTGCAGGGATAATGCTTGCTGAGTATTATATGGAACCGAGCAGCTATGCTTATGTTATTTTGTACTATGTGCTCTTTGTCCTGACAGGTATATTCGTCGGTCCGTGCGTATGCGGCTTCACAAAGGTTATAAGAAATATATCCTGCGAAAGACCGATTTTTTTGTGGCACGACTTTTGGAAGGCTTTTCGTCAAAACTTCAAGCAGGGCGCTGTTATGGGCGTCATTGATATGACGTTCTATGTTGCGATGAGCATAGCCTATCCGCTATATTATCAGATGAGCACGTCAAATTCTATGTTCTTTATTCCGTTTGCCATCTGCATTGTCTGCACTGTGCTGTTTTTGATGATGCACTTCTATATTTACCTGCTGATCGTTTCGACTAATTTAAGCCTTTGGAAGATTATCAAAAACTCGTTCTTCCTGATTGCAATCGTTCCGAAAATAAGCGTTATAAATCTTGCTGTAACGGCGGCGCTTTTGATACTGACTTTGATTCTGTTTCCGTTTTCAGCTTTTATGCTTGTGGTTTTACCATCGTTTTTGGGTCTTTTATATGCGTTTAACTGCTTCCCGATCATAAGAAAATATGTAATTCAGCCGTGGTACGAAGCAAGAGGAGAGGAAGCTCCCGAGCTTTCCTATGCCGACAACGACGACGGCTCAGAGGCTGTGTTCAAGGACACTCCCGAGACTGAGGTGCCTGTTGAGCAGCCTAAATCGTCGGGCAAGGGAAAGAAGATAAGGTAAGTAAGCTATGGGCTATAGGGTTATCGATAAGGACAAGTTTTATCGAAAGGGAGTATTCCGTCATTTTTCGCAGGACTGTAAATGCTCTACGTCGATGACTGCAAGAATTGATGTGACCGAGCTTGTCGACTGCTCTAAGAAAACGGAGACAAAATTTTATATCAATTTTTTGTATATCCTTTCAAAGGTTCTGAATTCTCGTGACGATTATAGAATGGGATATATTTGGCAAACGGATGAGCTGATTTGCTATGACGTTATTAATCCCACACAATATGTATTTCATGAGGATACACAAACCTGCACTCCTGTATATACAACCTACAGTGAAAATTACGGCACTTTCTATCGTAACGCACAAGAGGACATTGAGCAAGCAAAACAGACAAGGGAATACGGATTAGATATGGAAAATCATCCGAATTGGTTTGACGCTTCTTATATTCCTTGGCTCTCCTATGATTCGCTGAATATTGAACTTCCCGACGGATATCTTTTCTTTGCTCCGATTGTCAATTGGGGAAAGTATCGTGAAGAAAACGACAGATTGGTAATGCCTGTAAGCGTCAGAATGAATCATGCTATAGCCGACGGCTTTTTGATTGCAAATGTGTTCAGACAGCTGCAGGAAGAGATTAAGGCGTTTTGTGAACAGAGTATCGTTATATAAAAAAACAGTTTCTACGAAATAAGGAGCGCAAACTGCGCTCCTTATTCCTTTACATAAACATCGACCCAAGCCCTTCAAGCATTGCGCTTACAGAGCGCACAGCTCTTAATGTATCCGACTTTAAATGTCTTTTTTCACTCTTTGTAGCATTTGTTACCGCATAAACGGCTGCACCTGTTACAACGCCTACCGCGATGCTTTTGCACATAGCTGGAATGTTCATACTCATTGTAGATCTCTCCTTATCAAAAATATGTTGTTATTCTGCACGCTTTTTCAAAAAATAAACCCAACGGTGCTTGTTTTCTTGCAAAAAAAGTGATATAATTCATTGGAAAAAACGTCGGCTTGGCTTTTTGACTCGTTCAAGCCTTAAAAAGCTTGGAAAAGCTTAAAAGTGAGCGGCGGTTCATCTTAGGTGAAAGGATTTTTCTGATGCAGAATTTAAAAAAAGTTGCGGCAATACATGACCTTTCGGGCGTGGGCAGATGCTCGCTTTCGGTTATAATGCCGGCATTGTCGGTTATGGGAATACAGGTTGCCGCTGTTCCGACAGCTGTTTTATCGTCTCATACAAACGGCTTCGGCGAGGTGGTTTTAAAGGACATGACTGACTATATACACCCTGCGCTCAGCCACTATAAGGCTCAGGGCGTTGATTTCGACTGTATATATTCAGGCTTTTTGGCGTCGACACAACAGGTTGACGGCTGTCTGGAATTCTTTAAGTCTTACCCCAATGCATTAAAAATCGTCGACCCTGTTATGGGCGATTCGGGAAGACTTTATAAAACGTATACGTCTGAGCTTTGCAAAAGGATGTCCGAGCTGGTGAGTGCCGCTGATATCATTACTCCTAACCTGACCGAAGCGTCTATTTTGTTGGGCGTTGATTATCCTGTTTCACAGCTGACCTTGAGCGAGGTTAAGAGCATGCTTGTCAGGCTGTCGGGAAAGGGACCCAAAACCGTTGTCATAACAAGCGTCACAATGGCAGACGGCAAGAACTGCAATGTTGGGTACGACAGTCAAAATAACGCATTCTGGCGTGTAGTCTATGAAAAAATCCCGAAGCATTACCCCGGAACGGGGGACTTGTTTGCGTCTGTTCTGACAGGTGGACTGATTTTGGGCGACAGCCTTCCGATAGCAATGTGCCGTGCGACGTCCTTCTTGGAGTATGCAATAAAGACTACATTCGGCTACGGAACGGATGCAAGAGAGGGCGTAATGCTTGAAAAATGCCTGCCGATGCTGATTTCAAATCAGTGCTATATGGACTATTCGGCGATTTGATGAATGAGTACCGACACTGTCGCCGTTAACGATGTCATAGGTGTATATTTTCGTTTGTGCAACGATTTCATAGTTTTAAACTGAAAGAAGGACTTGATTTGAATTTAAATATAGTGCTGGTTGAACCGCAGATTCCTCAGAATACAGGTAATATATCCAGAACCTGCGCCGTAACAGGTGCAAGGCTTCACCTTGTTAAGCCGATGGGCTTTGAGGTGACAGATAAAAACCTTAAAAGAGCGGGTCTTGACTATTGGGACAAGCTCGATATCACATATTATGACAGTCTTTCGGACTTTTTCGGGAAAACAGCAGGTGCAAAGTACTATTACTTTACAACCAAGGGCAAGAATGTTTACAGCGACGTTAAGTATGAGGACGACTGCTATATTCTTTTCGGCAGGGAGGATAAAGGACTTCCCGAGGAGCTACTGCATGATAATAAGGATGCCTGCGTCCGCCTTCCAATGCGTCCTGAGCTAAGAAGCCTGAATTTATCCAATGCTGTCGCCATAGCGGCATATGAGATTTTAAGGCAGTGGGATTTTCCAGATTTGTCGAGAGAGGGAAAGCTGACTCGTTTTTCTTGGGAGGATTGATAAAGTGCCGGACCTTGTTTTTAGAAAGCTAAACATCGGCGACATCGAGCAAATTAATGAGTTTAAAGATGAATTCATTAAAAGCGGCAGCAGTATGGACGGCACAGGCGCTCTCATTAACAGCAGCACCGCAGACTGGCTCGAAAGTGTAAAAGAAGCAGAAAAAAGGGACAATCCAAGCTGCGTACCATGCTTGCAATATGGGCTGTTTTATGATGAAATGCTTTTGGGGCTTATTCAAGTGCGCCTCGTATTAAAGGGCTATCTTGTCGACTTCGGTGGACACATAGGGTACTGTGTCAGACCGTCAAAAAGGAGGAAAGGATACGCAAAGCTGATGATTTTGAAGGCATTAGATGTGTGTCGTTCCGAGGGACTTGATAGGGTCATGATAACCTGCCTTGAGGATAATACGGCAAGTGCGAGGACAATAGAGGCTTGCGGTGGTGTTTTTGAAAAGACAGTATATGATAACCTTAATTATTTAGCAAACATGAAAAGGTATTGGATTTGGGTACGAAACGAAAAATGTTAGGCTGCTTTTTCTAAAAAAATTGCCGATATGTATGTGCTAAAATGATAAGACCCAACAAAAAAGAGAAATGCCAAACGAGATATGGTATAATAA
>DKWG01000014.1:56033-89484 GCA_002491605.1 Ruminococcus sp. UBA7158 | reverse complement strand
AGAGAGAATATGCTCTGGTTCCGTGCGCCGGAAAAGGTTTATATAAAGAAGGGCTGTCTGCCTGTTGCTCTTGACGAGCTCAAAAATGTCATGGGCAAGAAGAAGGCTTTCATTGTAACCGACAGCTTCTTATACAAAAACGGCTACACAAAGCCGATAACGGATAAGCTCGACGAGCTTGGAATTGCTCATACAACATTTGCAGACGTTGAGCCTGACCCGACACTTTCGTCTGCCAAGGCAGGCGCTGAGAGAATGCGCTCATTCCAGCCCGATTGCATTATAGCCCTCGGCGGCGGCTCGGCAATGGACGCAGGAAAGATTATGTGGGTTCTTTATGAGCATCCGGAAGCTGATTTTATGGACATGGCAATGCGCTTTATCGACATCAGAAAGCGTGTTTACACCTTCCCCAAGATGGGCGAAAAGGCTTACTTCATCGCAATCCCGACATCGGCAGGTACAGGCTCTGAGGTAACACCGTTTGCCGTTATCACCGATGAGACAAGCGGCATCAAGTATCCTCTTGCCGATTATGAGCTCTTACCCAACATGGCTATTATCGACACTGACTTCCATATGTCAGCTCCTAAGGGCTTAACCTCAGCCTCCGGTATTGACGCCGTTACCCACGCTCTTGAAGCATATGCTTCAGTTATGGCAACGGATTATACCGACGGTCTTGCAATTCAGGCTTTAAAGACTATATTCAAGTATCTTCCCAACGCATATGACAACGGTCAGACTGACGTTGAGGCTCGTGAGAAGATGGCAAATGCCGCAACAATGGCAGGTATGGCATTTGCAAATGCGTTCTTGGGCGTATGCCACTCTATGGCTCATAAGCTCGGCGCATTCCACCATCTGCCTCACGGCGTTGCCAACGCTTTGATGATTGAAGAGGTTTTGAGATTCAACTCGGCTGAAGTGCCTGTTAAGATGGGAACCTTCTCTCAGTATGACCATCCTCACACATTGGCAAGATATGCCGAAGTGGCTGACGCTTTGGGTCTTGGCGGAAACACTGACGAGGAGAAGCTTGAAAATCTCATCGCAGCAATAAACAAGCTCAAGGCAAGAGTCGGAATCAAGGAGACTATAAAGGATTACGGAATAGACGAAGCAGACTTCCTTAACAGACTTGACGACATGGTAGAGCAGGCATTCGACGACCAGTGCACAGGCGCTAACCCGAGATATCCTCTCATGAGTGAGATAAAGCAGATGTATCTCAACGCTTACTATGGCAAGCATTTCAAGGAAGTAGCTATGCCTCAGCCGGAAAACGAAATGCTCAGCGCAAATGCTGACGCTTCAAAGGTGTCTCATTCAAGAAAGAGAAGCAAGTAAGTTAAATAGAATCAGCAGGCTTTTGGTCTTGCTTTGAGCAAAAGCCTGCAATTAGCTTAAGAAAGGAACGGTTATATTATGAATCTCGACAATGTTATAGCAGTCAGAAAATCAAAGACCCTTTATCGTGACGGCGACAAATGCGTTAAAGTATTCGATTCTGAATTTTCCAAGGCCGACATCTTAAACGAAGCTCTCAATCAGGCAAGAGTTGAGGAGACAGGTCTTAATATTCCTAAGATTATTGAGGTCTGCACCGTTGACGGCAAGTGGGCTATAGTTTCACAGTTCATCAGCGGAAAGACATTGGCTGCAATCATGGATGAAGATCCCGACAACGTCGACAAGTACCTTGAGATGTTTGTTGACCTTCAGATTAAAGTCCAGTCTCATACCTGCCCCAACCTCAACAAGCTCAAGGACAAGATGAATCGCAAGATAGGCGAGGCAAAGCTTGACGCCACAACAAGATATGAGCTTAGAACACGTCTTGAGTCAATGCCCAAGCACAATAAGCTCTGCCACGGAGACTTCAACCCGTCAAATATCATTATTACCGACGACGGCACAGCTTACATTTTAGACTGGTCCCATGCAACCCAGGGCAACGCTTCGGCTGACGCCGCACGCACATATTTGCTGTTCTGCCTTTCTGGCGACACAGAGCTTGCAAATAAATACCTTGAATTGTTCTGCAAGAAGAGCGACACAGCAAGACAGTATGTTCAGAAGTGGATGCCGATTGTAGCTGCTTCTCAGTCCGTAAAGGGCAACGAGCACGAAAGAGAGTTCCTGCTTTCTTGGGTTGATGTTGTTGATTACGAGTAAAGATTGGGCGAAGCTCGGCTTCGGTAACTGATATTTTCTAAGAATGTCTGCGCAGAGATGTTTTTCTCTGCGCAGATTTATATTATAAACCGCTATTGACTTCACCGGACAAAGGATATATAATATGTCAGGCAGGGTGTTCCTTGATAACCACCCGAGCATATTGCCGTTTCCTGACAAAAGGTATAACGGTACAAAAAACAAGGAGAAGTGAATATGAAAAACTTATCAATCAAACGTATTGTCAGACTGTCTATGGTCGCAGCTGTTTATGTTGCGCTAACCCTGTCCTTGAGCTTTATTTCCTACGGAAACATTCAGTTCCGTGTGGCGGAAATGCTTATGCTTTTGTGCTTTTACAAAAAGGACTACGGCATATCTCTTACGATAGGGTGCTTTATAGCCAACCTTTTCAGCCCGATGCTCATCTGGGATATAACGTTCGGCACTCTTGCCACTGTTTTAGCCGTGCTGCTTATATACATATCCCCGAACATATATGTAGCGTCGCTTGCGCCGGTTATAACAAACGGCATTATAGTTGGATTTGAGCTTAACAAGGCTCTTTCGCTGCCGTTCTTCATTTCGTGCTTAGAGGTCGCTGCAGGTGAGTTTGTGTGTGTCAGCATACTCGGCGTTGCGGTGTTTAAGCTGCTTGAGAAAAATGAGAGATTCATGACAATTATAAAAAGCTGAGATTATTAAAACAGAGTGCAATTTTTCGGCACTCTGTTTTGTATTATGGGTAAGAGCTTCTTGGCAAATACTGATATTAAAGATGTCTCTGTTCATGTTTTCGTCTCCCCGTTTACGCTCACGGGGAGATTTTTTTATTATTTCAAGATAAAAAATGCAAAGTACGCTTGACAAATACTATATGGAGTGATATACTGACTTTGCAAAGTCAGCTTTACAATTTTATCGATATATTCAGCAATGGCTAATGTCACCGCTCAGCAGCTCAAGCTTGTCTGTAATATGCGAAAAATGTTCAGCTTTTGCAGAAAGGCACGGTAATAATTATGCGGTTAGAACTTAAAAACATCGATAAATCCTTCGGCGAAAAGCAGGTGCTGAAGGGCATTTCCTTTGCCGCCGAGGGCGGAAAGGCTTTCGGACTGCTCGGCAGAAACGGCGCAGGTAAGACAACGACCATAAGAATACTGATGAACGTTTTCCCTGCAAACGGCGGAGAAATATTGCTTGACGGAGAGAAAATAGACTATGCCAAGGTTGGCTTCGGCTATCTCCCTGAGGAAAGAGGAATGTATCCCAAGAAGCTTATTATAGACCAGCTCACATATTTTGCGGAACTGAAGGGAATGAGCCATCGCTCGGCGGTTAAATCGGTTGATTACTGGCTTGACCGTCTTGACATGGGTGAGCACAGAAACAAGCGTCTTGACACACTTTCAAAGGGCAATCAGCAAAAAATCCAGCTGATAACTGCACTCGCTCACGACCCGGACATTGTTATACTTGACGAACCGTTTTCCGGACTTGACCCTGTCAACGCCATGCTTTTAAAGGATGTTGTCAAGGAGCAGATAGCCAAGGGCAAGATAGTGCTGTTTTCAAGCCATCAGATGAGCTATATTGAGGAATTCTGCGACAGCATAGCGATTATCAACGCAGGCAGAGTTGTTTTAAGCGGCGATTTACACGACGTAAAGAGAAATTATCCGAGAAACAAGCTGATTGTCAGCTCGGTTTGCCCCGAAAAGATACGAGCAGATTTCGGTTCATCCTGCGCCGTTTCGGATAACAAGGATTTGATTATCAGGCTTTCACGTCCCGATGATAAGCAATCGATTATGAAGCGTCTTGTTGAAAACTATGATATAGATGAGATAAGAGTTTTTGAGCCGTCGCTCAACGATATTTTTATTGAGTATGCCGAAGAGCAGGCTTAAGGAAGGGTAGGAGGATTTTATGAATCAGTTTGGAAAGATACTCAAATTTGAACTCAGCGGATATCTTAAGAACAAGGTATTCGTCGGAGTGACAGTTTTTCTTGTTATCGCTATCACTATAGCAATGTTCATCCCGAATATTTCGGCGATGTTTAAGTCTGATGAAGAAGCAGTACCGGACGTACTTCCCGGTATGCTTGTTTACGCCGACGACCCTGAGCTTTCAAGCATGGTGGGGCAGTATTTCGGCGAAGCGTTTCCCGATTACGCAATAATGCTTGCCGACGGCTCACTTGAGGACGTTAAAGCCAAGGTCGTATCCGGTGACGTTCAGTGTGCGTTTGTTATGGACAGCTTAGACTCGTATACTTACTATGTGAACAACCTTTCCATGTACGATGCTAATATGCACACAGCAAATTCAGTGCTGCAAGAGGTATATAGGGTTACGGCAATGGTTCAAGGCGGAATGTCGCCTGAGCAGGCAGAAAAGATTTTATCGGCGCAGATTCAATGCAATGCCGTTACCCTCGGCAAGGATCAGATGCAGAACTTTTTCTATACATACATCATGATTTTTGCTCTTTACATGGTTATTCTTTTGTACGGTCAGATGGTTGCAACCAATGTTGCAGTAGAAAAAAGCTCGAGGGCTATGGAGGTATTGATTACAAGCGCAAATCCGACAAGTATGATGTTCGGAAAGGTTATAGCCTCATGTCTCGCAGGACTGATGCAGCTGATAGCTGTTTTCGGCACGGCACTGGTGTTCTACAACGTCAACAAGTCCGCATGGGGAGACAATATCATTATTGATTCCATATTCAATATACCCGTAAGCCTATTTGCATATATGCTCTTATTCTTTATTCTCGGATTCTTAATATATGCGTTTTTATACGGAGCCATCGGCTCAACAGCTTCAAAGCTTGAGGACATAAACACATCGGTGCTTCCGATAACGTTTTTGTTCATAATTGCTTTTATCGTTGTTATGGCGTCTATGGGAAGCGGAAATATCGACAACACCATTATGAAGGTCTGCTCGTTTATTCCGTTCACCTCTCCGATGGCAATGTTTACACGCATTTGTATGAGCACAGTGCCATGGTATGAAATTCTTATATCGGTTGCAATACTTATAGGCTCCACAATCGGAGTCGGATTCATTGCCGCTAAGATATACCGTGTAGGTGTGCTGCTTTACGGAACTTCGCCTAAGCTTGGGAATATTATAAAATCTGTTTGGAAGTCATGAGTTATTTAGACTTAAAGCAGGGAAAATGAAAATTAAAATCGACTCGGAATCATTAAGCGATTCCGAGTCGATTTTCAGTTGTTGTATGTTTTATATCTTTACATTTCTATATTATCGCCGCAAATCCGTATGAAACACCGAGCATAATTACACCGGCTATAATAACGCCCAAGAATATTATCGGAAACGCCAGCTTATTTTTTATGCCGAGTACCACTGCCACCAAAGAACCCGTCCACGCGCCCGTTCCCGGGAGGGGGATTGCAACTAATATTAAAAGACCGAGAGCTTTATATTTATCGATTGTGCCCTTATTTTTATACGCCTTGTTTTCAAGCCACTCGGCGATTTTTCCGAGGAAGTTTTCCTGACGCTTCATCCAGCTCAGTATTCCGTTCAGTAAAAGCAGTACAAACGGTATAGGAAGCATATTTCCCAATACTGCGGCGATAAATGCTTCAAGCGGCTTCAGCCCGAAGCCTACGCCATAGGGGATTCCTCCTCTCAGCTCGACGATGGGCAGCATTGATATTATAAAGGTTGCGACAAGCTTGCCGATGTATGTTGATGTAAGCCATGAAATCATATGAGTATTTTTTCCTTTCTTTGCTTTCGGAGTGCGTCATTACTGTTAAATGGTTTTTTGCTCAGCTGTCTGAGTCTGTGTTTTCAGTGTACAGACACATCATATCAGAGAGCTTATTTCGAGCTTCGTTTCTCACCCATTCCGGCGAGAGGACTTCGGCGTCAGTTCCGAAGCCGAAAAGCCAGCCCCAGAATGTCGGACTGATTTGAACGGTTACGTTGACTAAGAATTTATCCTCAGAGGTTCTGCGAAGCCTTACGCTTTCGCCGAAGCGGTCTATGACAACGTTTATCAGCTTGTTGGACATCTCAATGGCGACGTTTTCCTTTGTTCCGCCGTACATACTGTATGTTCCCATAAGCTCCTGAGTTATTTCCTCTTCGCCCCGGCTTAAAACTCTGCGGCTTTCCTTTGAAACCTCTACTTTGTCCATCCTGTCGACACGGTAGCGGCAGATTTCATCGTGCTTTTGGCAGTAGCACACAAGGTAATAGCAGTCGTTTTCCCAGACAAGCCTGTAAGGAGAAACGACATACACCTCGCCGTGATGGCGGTGGTGCTTTTTCTTGTCGAGTCGGTACTCGGTGTATTTAAAGGTTATCTTTTTGTCTTGGTATATAGCCTCGTGTATTGCGTTTATTGAGTAGTAGATTGACTCATTATAGGTTTTTACTCTGTTTTCAACGTGTATAGACCTTTTCAGCTGCTGCCCCTTATACCTGCTGGTGAGCTGCTGGAGCTTTTTTATAAGCTCGTTTGACTTTTTCTGAGTTAAAAACTTGGATGATGCAACGGCGTCAGCCAAGACTAACAGCTCTTCGTCCTGAAAAAGACGGGATGAAATATAATAGTTGTTTGAATGCCCGACCCGTTCCGTGACGACGTCTACACCGGCTTCCTGAAGAGTCGCTATATCATCATATATAGTCTTGCGCTCAGCGTTTATTCCATAGCCTTCAAGTTTTTTTATTAAATCCTGTCCGCTGAGCTTGTGATTTTCGTCTGACTGCTCCATGAGGATTTTTTGAAGTATCAAAAGCTTATGCTTTTGTCTGGGCGGCATTTTCTTCATTCCTTTCGATATGACCCTTCGGTCATTTTTTTGAAGCGGCTCAGCTTCCTCTCTTTTTAAGGGGAGATATGCTGCCGTCCTGCTCTTTAATATCTATTAAATCGAGCGAATCCTTTAAATTTCCGACAACAGCCGCACGGTATTCATTTCTTAATACCTCACGCTCGGCTCTCTCTTCGTCGGTAAGACCTATTCCTCTTGCTTTTCTTGATAAATAATTGATTCTGTCTATTTTAGATTTGTCCATTATACCTTTTCCTTGCTTTATACATCGTTAAATTCGAATGGGTTATCTGCTTTCGGCATTTGAAGCACAAAACGCTGAAAATCAGTATAACATAGTTTTTTCCTGATTTCAATAGCAACTGTCCAATAATTTGCCCTGATTTCTGTTGACATTTTGTGAATATATGTTATTATTAATGTTAGAACATATGTTCTGATATTGATGAAGGAGAATAGAAATTGAAGGAACTTATAAAAAGATATACTCAAGAGGCAGAAGCACTGGAAAAATATTCGCTCAAGCTAAAGCAAATGATATCCTCCGAGCGTGATGTCGATAAACTAAATGACCTGAGAAAAAGAAAACGTGTTGTAGATTCAGAGTGGTTTGAGGTGCTTGACGACATCAGACGAATGCAGGGATAAAATCGATTCCTTAGAAATCTTATTGTCAAGCCTGATGCTTCAGCCGAAAAAATGTGAAACGGATTATTTCTAAGATTTAAAAACGGTGCTTATCAATTAGTTATTTCCGAAAAATCGGCTTTTTATGTTGAATAATCGCAAATATTAATGTATAATAGCATTAATATACAAGACTGACTGTTAAATTGATTTTCTCGGCAAAAGAACAGTCGGGGCAGGGGTGAATTTAAGTGTTTTCAAAGATACAAAGCATCGGTCTTTTCGGCATGAACGCTTTCGGAGTGGACGTTGAGGTTGAAATAAGCAGGGGAATGGAAAGGTTTGATATAGTCGGTCTTGCCGACGTATCGGTAAAGGAATCGAGGGAAAGGATCAAATCTGCTTTTCGTTCGGCAGGCATAAAGTTTCCGATTGCAAGCGTCGTTGTCAATTTAGCTCCGGCGGACGTCAGGAAAAGCGGGTCGGCGAACGACCTTCCCATTGCAATTGCGATTATGAGTGCAGCCATGCTCATTCCTGAGGACAGCACACAAAACAGCTGCTTTATCGGAGAGCTTTCGCTCGGAGGAGATATAAGACCTATCAGCGGAGTTCTTCCCATGACTATTTTTGCTAAGAATGCAGGAATCGAGCGCATATATGTGCCGAATGATAATGCGTATGAGGCCTCGGTTGTCGACGGAATACAGGTATACGGCGTCAAAACCCTGAAGGAATTAAAGAGCTGTCTGTGCGGCGAATTGACCATTTGCGCCACGGAAAAATATCGTCCGGCTGAATGCGATTTTGAGGATTTATTGGACTTTGCAGATGTAAAAGGTCAGCAGTTTGCTAAAAAGGCGCTTGAAGTGGCGGCTTGCGGCGGACACAATGTTTTGATGATAGGCTCGCCCGGCTCAGGCAAGAGTATGCTTGCCAAAAGACTGCCTTCGATATTGCCGAAAATGAGCTTTGAGGAGTCTATACAGACGACAAACATATACTCAATAGCAGGTCAGATTGACAAAAACTCTCCGCTGGTTACAAAAAGACCGTTTCGTTCACCGCATCACACAATTTCATCGGCAGGACTTGTCGGCGGAGGCTCAATTCCCAGACCGGGTGAGATATCATTGGCACACAACGGGCTTTTGTTCTTAGACGAGCTTGCCGAGTTTGACAGGACAACGCTTGAAATTCTGCGTCAGCCTATTGAGGACTGCAAGGTAACTATATCCAGGGCGTCCGGCACGGTTACATATCCCTGCAGCATAATGCTTGTAGGCGCAATGAATCCGTGTCCCTGCGGATACTACGGACATATTAAGAAAAAGTGCGTGTGCTCTAAGGCGCAGGTGTCAAAGTATCTTTCAAGAATCTCAGGACCGCTTATGGACAGATTCGACTTGCACATTGAGGTCGCACCTGTTGAATACAGCAGCATATCGTCTGTTCAAAAGGAGGAGCCAAGCTCAGCTATCAGAGAAAGGGTGCAGCGTGCGAGGGAAATTCAAAACAAGCGTTACAAGGGAACAGAGATAACCTGCAATGCGAGGCTGACTTCAAACCTTTTGCATGAGGTTTGCCCGATGACGTCATCGGCGGACGACCTTTTAAGAGAGGTTTTTGACAAGCTGGGTCTTTCCGCAAGAGCATACGACAAGATTTTAAAGGTCGCAAGAACAGTTGCTGATATGGACGGCAGCGAGGTAATAGACCGCAACCATGTCGCAAGGGCGGTCAAGTACAGAAGCTTGGACAGAAAGTACAATCACTGACGATACGGGCTTAAATTAAGTCCGACGGAAATGAACGCTTCGCTTTATATTGACATATAGATTAAACCCGATCTGAGTAATCCTTTGGAGCCGGATTATTCGGATCGGGTTAGTTTATGCCTCAAAGCAATATTCCTTATCGCATAGGAATGCGGCTTCGGCTTCGTCGTGGGTGACTAAAATCAGCGTCTTGCCGTCAAGCGCATTTTTGACAGCAGGCAGAACCTGACTGTAAAGTGTGTCCTTGTCGATGCCCTTGAACGGCTCGTCCATTATGATTGTATTGCAATCGCATAACAGCGCCCTTGCTATTGCCGCACGGCGTTTTTCTCCGCCGGAAAGCTCCTTGCAGGGCTTATATATTATTTCATCCGTAAGTCCGAAGCTATTGAGCAATGAAACGGCCTCGGCAACGCTTTGGCATCCGGCAACACAAATGTTAGCTACGGGGTTCAGGCTTTCTATAAGCCTGTCCTCCTGAAAGACAACGCCGAAAGCATTGCCGTTGTTTCCTGTTACCGTTCCCTTGTCCGGTGCTTCAAGACCCATGATGATTCTTAGCAAAGTTGTTTTGCCGGCTCCCGAATGTCCCCGAATGCTCAGCTTGTCCCTTGGCAGTATCGTTAACGTCAGACCGTTTATTACCGTCTGCTCACCGAAGGCCTTGCTTACGTTTTCTGTTTTTATTGCGCACGGTGTAATCGGACGGCGAGTATTAGATGTCGGCTCGGCGCCCAAAAGCTTTTGAACATATTCACGGCTGTAGCTCTTTTCAATCCTTGCGTAGACGCTTTTAAGCAAGAATATAACAAGCTTTTCTATCGAGACACTCACAGCGATTATAATCACAGTCCAAGCCAGAAGCTCGCTTGTTTCAAAGTAAAGCTTGGCTTGGTACAGCCGCTCGCCTATCGAACCCGTCGATATGCCTATAACCTCAGCCGCAACGCCGCTTTTCCAGCACAGACCGAGCCCTAAGGAACAGGCGGAGATTAAAAAGGGCATAATCTGAACCGTATGTATATATATAAATCTTTTTACGGCGCTGATTTTATAAACATCCGCCATTTCGGATAGATTTTTATCGAGATTTTCTATGCCGCTGAGAAGATTTAAGTATATAACCGGGAAGACCATCAAAAAGGATATGAAAATGCTGAGGTTTTTGCTTCCGAACCAAATGATTGCGAGTATAACGAATGAAGCTACCGGAGTTGACTTAATGACTGCCGTAATCGGTGCTAACAGCGCCTTAACTGCTTTAAATCTCGCCGAGCATATCGCCGCCGCTGCACCTAAAACGAGCGCGGATACAAAGCCCAAGGCTATTCTTGATAGCGAGAAAAGGGTAGACCTCCACACGGATAAATCGCCAACCATCGAAGCAAGCTTTTTAACAACCTGAATCGGCGACGCTATAATCAGCTCGGAGTTAATAAAAACCGCTAAAGCCTCCCAGACCAAAATCCAGAAGGCAACAGCAGAAATATTTAAGATGGTTTTCTTATTTTTCGATGTAGTAGAAGGCTTCATCCGGAAGTTTTCCTCCAACAGATTTAGGATCGCTTTCAAACAGAACATTCAGGTAGTTTTCAATGCTTTGCTTCATTTCGTCTCCGGTTACGGATACGATGTTGCAGTACGGCAGAGCCTTTTTAGCTACGCCCTCGGCTACTATGTCGTATTTTCCGACGAGTGCAGCAGCTTCGTCGTTATTCTCATTTACGAACTTGACGGACTCGGCATATTCGTCCATAAACTTTAAAACTGCATCCTTGTTGTTTTCAAGAAATTCGTTTCTTACGATTGTAACGCCTGTTACAAGCTGTGTGCCGTCTATCTTTTCCCATTCGTCTGTTAAGTCGAGCGCAATTCTGATTTTATCGTTTTTAGTCATTGCAACGGTTACATAGGGCTGGGGCAGAACGGCTACTGCGTTCTCGGCGTTTTCAAGCATAGCTGCAACCTCTGTCGCCTCAGATTTAAATTCAACGGTTACATCTGTGCTCGGGTCAATTCCTGCGCTCTTTAAAATGTAATTCAAAACGTATTCGGGAGTTGTGCCCTTGCCGGTTGAATAAATGGTTTTGCCCCTTAAATCCTCAACGCTCTTAATTGTATCACCTGTTTCAACGATATACAATACCCCGAGAGTGTTTATTCCCAAAACGCTTATCTTGCCCTCGGTCTTCTGATACAGAACAGAAGCTAAGTTGCAGGGAACGTTTGCGATGTCGACCTTTCCCGAGACTATGAGGGGGACAAGCTCGTCGGCTGTTCCGTAGATGCTGACGTTATATTTTCCTTCGGTTAAAGAGCTTTCACTCTTGTCCATCAAAGAGACCATACCCATGGTTGTCGGGCCCTTTAAGGATGCGACTGTGGTGTCTACAGGAACAAACTCGCCTTGGTCAGCGCCTGCGTTTTCATCGTCAGTAGGAAGATCGGCAGAATCTTGAGTGTTGTCGGTCTGAACGGAGTTAGGCTCGCTCGGATTATCACCGCAGGAAACCAGCGAGAGCATCATTATAACTGATAAAAATATTGACAAAAATTTTTTCATAGACTTACGTTTTCCTTTCAGTTTGCGTTGTTTAAGACTATTGTTGCTCCGTAGCAGCTGATTATGCCGCTCAGCTCGAGCTGTGAAAGTGCCCGAAATAAGCTTGCCCTTGATATACCCAGCCGTTTAGCTAAGTCGTCCTTGGAAAGCTTAACCGTCACTTCGCCGTTTGCGCTGTTTTGCCTGAGCCAAAACTCAAGCCGCTCCTTGCAGCCCTGTATTGACATAAGCCGCAGCTTTTCGGCGAGGTAAATCATCTTTTCGTTGCACAGCCTGACATATCGATACATCAAAACGTTGTCCTGCGACAAAAGCGAGGCGAATACGTCTTTCGGCATAAATGCAGCTTTACAGGCGGTTTTGGCGGTTATTTCCGTGGGCATATTTTCGTTTATAAAGATATTACATATTCCAAACTCTGCGCCTGCGCCTATCCTCGAAACGGCTGAGCCGTCGCCCGGAGAGACCTCGGCGCTTCCCTTTATGATAAGTCCCAGGCAGTCAATGCCGTTTTGATGCTCGCTTATCTTATCGTTTCTGGAAAACTCTTTATAAAACCAGCTTTTATCAATCGGCAAGCCCTGAAAAAGCACCGAGCTTGAAAATGCTTTCTTGATCAGCTCTCTGTCGGTCATACAATTTAGCCTTTCTCATCGGATTATAGCGATGATTTTGATTTTTTATTTTATTAATTTGCGAATTAAATGTTAACAATCGTCTTATATGATACACTTTGCTTCGGGAAATGTCAAGATTATTAATAGCGGCTATTGTATTTGAAGGTCGGATGTGATACAATACCACTTGGCAGCCGCTTTTTGCGGCATATATTAGATTTTGCGTTGTTTTTCGGCGCTTACACAGGTATATTGTACACTGCGTCTTAAAATGATGTTTTTATTAACCATGTGATAAAATACGTTCCGAAGAGCCGACAGACTGCTTGGCTTAAAGGAGAAAGGGAAGGGTCATAATTATGAAAAAGGCAACAATCAAAAAATACGCCAAGCTCATAGTCAGAGTAGGCGCAAACGTTCAAAAGGGTCAAACAGTCAACATTTATGCAAGCGTTGATCAGGCTGATTTCGTAGCTTTGGTTATGGATGAAGCATACAAGGCAGGCGCAAAGATTGTCAATATCGAGTGGAGCTGCGATGCTACTTACAAGGTAAGAGTAAGACATGAGTCGGTCAAGACAATGTCGACTATTCTTAATTGGCAGGAGGAAAAGCTGAAGTGGATGGCTGATGAGCTTCCTTGCCGCATCCATATCGTTTCTGACGACCCGGACGGCTTGAAGGGCATAAACATGAGCAAGGTTCAGAAGGTCGGACAGAAGAGATATCTTATCACTAAAAAGTATTCAGACGCTATGGAAAACCGCCATCAGTGGACAATTGCAGCCGTTCCCGGTGTTGCATGGGCTAAAAAGGTATTCCCGGGCCTGAGCAAGGGTCAGGCTGTTGAAAAGCTCTGGCAGGCAATTCTTGAATCTGTTTACGTCACCGACGACAACGACCCGATAGAGGTTTGGGCACAGGTGAATAAGGACTTCGAGGAGCGCTGCAAGGTTCTCAACGCCGATAAGTTTGATTATCTTGAATATAAGTCCTCAAACGGTACTGATTTTAAGTGCTGGCTCATGCCTAAGAGCCGTTGGTGCGGCGGTGCTGAGACTGACTTAAACGGTCATGTGTTCAATCCCAATATGCCTACTATTGAGGTGTTCACAAGTCCTCAAAAGGGCAGAGCAGAGGGCAAGGTTGTTTCAACAAAGCCGCTCTCCTATCAGGGACAGCTCATTGAAAACTTCTGGTTTGAGTTCAAGGACGGCAAGGTTGTTGACTACGGCGCAGAAAAGGGCAGAGAAGTACTGGAGAAGATGGTAACCATGGACGAAGGCGCTGCCATGATAGGCGAGCTTGCGCTCATTTCCTGCGACTCACCGATAAACAATCAGAATATCCTCTATTATGAAACATTGTTCGATGAGAATGCAAGCTGTCATATAGCACTCGGCAGAGGCTTCAGAGACTGCGTCGACGGCTATGAGACGCTTGAGGACAAGGACTTTGACGAAATGGGTCTTAATGATTCCATGATTCACGTTGACTTCATGATAGGCGCACCCGATATGTCAATTGTCGGCTACACTCACGACGGCAAGGCTGTTCAGATTTTTGAAAACGGCAACTTTGTTATCTAATACAATATAAAAGCAGTTTAAGCCCGAACAGGAAATTCTCCTTTTGTTCGGGCTTTTTGTATTCAGATTTCGGCTGTCGAGCGGCTTTTGAGTCTTGGAAGCAGGCTAATTTTTTTCATAGGCTCGCCGAAAAGACAGTGCCTTAAAAAGTCCTCAAAATATATCGCCGGCACAGACAGTAAAAGCCACAGTATTGAAAACGGCAGGCAGATCTGTCCTAAGACGTTCATGGGAAGTCTTGAATAGTCCCATACGTTTAAATCAAGCGCTATATTTATGATGACTCCCGAGCTGAACTCCATGGCGGTGATGACAAGGCTTGATATTGCCGCCTGACCTATCAAGCAGAATGAGTGCCGGTGCTCGTCTAACTGACCGATGATGTAAAAGCAAAGTCCGCCTACTATAAACATTGAAATGTGCGTTGACCCACGCCAAAGAATCTCGACAATGCCGTAGCATAGTCCGCCGGCAGTGAATATCGTAAAACCCTTGAGTGCTTTCATAATGCTCAAATCCTTTCAAACGATGAAGTGTGATGTTGATTTTTACTTGCAGAAAACAACATCTGTTCTTGGTATATTATGCCTTGGACACGGCTGAATAATTCATTTATTCGGGTAATTAATTTTATCGCTGACGTTCATTGTATCAAGCCTGTATGTTAACATAATCGATGATAATAATTGACAAAGCATCGGTACGGCGGTATAATTTGTTTTGTAAAAACGAACTGCGTTTTTACAGTATATTAAATTAAAAAACGGATGGGATTATATGAAGAAAATCAGTTTATTTGCAATTGCTTTTGCAGCGTCGCTTGTTATTTCAGGCTGCGCAAATACCTGCGATGTCAAGGTGACGGGCTTAGCCGACAGGGAAAGCCATGAAGCGGCAGCGTTGGCTTCGACCGGCGACAAGGAGAATCAGCAGGTATATTACAGGGATGACGGCACAATAGATTTTGTCGACGAATACGGCTTCAACGGCAAGATAATTAAAACTGTGTATTATACACAGTCGCAGGTTGTTGAGAGCATAATTGAATATGACAGCAGCGAAAGAATAAAAACTCAGACATTTTACAATGAGGACGGCTCGGTAAACAGCTATATTCAGGCTACAGAGTATTTTGAAGACGGAAGCTATTCGGACGCTGTTTTATACGGCGCAGATGACATAAAAATTTGCGATATAGTATATAGTGAGGACTACAGCTATAAATACATTTACCGCAATGAAGACGAGTCTCTCAGCGAGATATACTGCTATAACGCCGACAGCAGCATGAGCGGTGTTATAGTATATGAATACTTTGAGGACGGTTACTATAACGAGATTAATTACAACTCAGACGGTATACGTACAAAGTGTACAACCTACACCCCTGAAAACGAGATAGACAGCTATTATGTCATTGAGGAAAGAAATGCAGATAACAGCGCTTTAAAGATGGTTTGGTATAATTCCGACGACGTAATGACAGAATATTCACTGATCGAAAGCTATTTCGACAACGGATATATTGAGAAGGAAACGTTTTACTTCCTTGACGGAACAATGAATTATACCACTGAATACTATGAGAACGGCAGCGTTTTTAAGGATTCCTACTATGACTATACAGGAAAGATAAATTACTCAGTTGAATTCAACGAAGAAGGATATGCTGTAAAAAAGACATGGTATGCAGACGGCAAGGTCGATTACTATGCCGAGGTAACAGAAAGAAATGACGACGGAAAGTCTGTATCGGACACCTTTTACGATGCTGACGGCAAGAAAACCGATACATATGTATATGAATATGACACTAACGGCTTGATAAAAAAGACCACCAGCTACGAGCTTGACGGTGAAATGGCATACTATGAGATATATACATATAGCTCTGATAACTCTCTTAAAAGAAAGGACATTCACAGTCCCGACGGTTCATTGGAGGGCTATGTTACATATGAATACAATGAAAACGGTTTGGAGATAAGCTCAACGGTATACAACGCCGACGGAAGCAAGGCAAACGTTAAGGATTCAAATACGGCATTTTCAAAGACCTTCGGCGAGATTATGGAAAAGAGCGGTGAGAAAAAGCTGAATTTCGGCAAGATAGGTCTGATTGTTCTTATCTCTGTTGTAATAATTGCTGTATTTGTTTTGTGTGTCGTTATTAAATCAAAGCGGCAGTCCGAGAAGGAAGGCTTTGACGGACCGGAAATGTAAGCTCACATAATATTAACCGCCGCATAAATGATATTGCATCTTATGCGGCGGATTTATGTAGTTTTACTAATGCCCGTTCTTGCAAACGCTTAATAAATATGCTGTTTTTGCCGATTTTCCATGTTGACAATCTCAAAGCGCTGTGATATCATAGTATAAATTAATGGCTGTGACGAAGAGCGGAGGATAAAATATAAGCTTCAGAGAGGCGGCGTTTGGTGAAAGCCGCTGTTTGATTATCCTTTTTCGTGTAGCTTCCGAGCCGACGGGAAGAAAGAGCAAAGCGATGTGCTTTAAAGAGTGCCGGTTTGCTTTAGTAGAACCTGTCCGCATGGCGTGCGTTAAACGTTTCAAGGCGGCAAATGCGGCTTTGGGCTTCCGGGTGTCTTCCGGCGTCTTTAAGTGCGTTTGCAATTTGAGTGGTACCGCGGGTAGAATGAAAATACTCGTCTCAAAGTAATAAGACTTTGGGGCGATTTTTTATTGCTCCAAATAGTTTCGCTTGAAAAAGAAAGAAGGTACAGTTTTATTATGAAAAAAGAATTAGGAAAGCTTTATGAGCCAAAGGAAGTAGAGGATAAGATCTATAAATACTGGCTTGAAAACGACTGCTTCAAGGCTTGCCCGGACCCCGAAAAGAAGCCCTACACAATAGTTATCCCCCCACCGAATATAACCGGTCAGCTTCATATGGGTCACGCTTTGGACAACACTTTGCAGGACATTTTGATAAGATACAAGAGAATGTCGGGCTATGCAACCCTTTGGCTTCCGGGAACGGACCATGCGTCTATAGCAACCGAGGCTAAAATCGTTGAGGCGATGCGCAAAGAGGGCATAACCAAGGACGATTTAGGCAGAGACGGCTTTTTAGAGCGTGCGTGGGCATGGAAGGAGCAGTACGGCGGAAGAATCATATCACAGCTCAAAAAGATGGGTTCGTCATGCGACTGGTCGAGAGAACGCTTCACCATGGACGAGGGATGTTCAAAGGCGGTTAAAGAGGTATTCTGCAAGTACTACGAAAAAGGACTTATTTACCGTGGCGAGAGGATCATAAACTGGTGTCCTCATTGCTTAACATCTATATCTAATGCCGAGGTTGAATATGAGGACCAGGCAGGTCACTTCTGGCACTTGAGATATCCGCTTACAGACGGCTCAGGCTGGCTGGAGCTTGCAACAACCCGTCCCGAGACACTCTTGGGCGATACGGCTGTTGCTGTCAACCCCAAGGATGAAAGATATAAGGCGTTTATCGGCAAGACAGTTACTTTGCCGCTTGTCGGACGTGAAATACCTGTTGTTGCCGACCCATATGTCGACATGGAATTCGGAACAGGCGTTGTTAAGATAACTCCTGCCCACGACCCCAACGACTTTGAGGTGGGCTTAAGGCACAATCTGCCGGTTATAAACGTTATGACAGACGACGCTAAGATAACCGAGGATTACCCCAAGTATGCAGGACTTGACCGCTTTGAGGCGAGAAAGGCTATTGTCAGGGACTTGGAGGAAGGCGGCTTCTTAGTTAAGATTGAGGAGCATTCCCACAATGTCGGCACCTGCTACCGCTGCGGAACAACAATAGAGCCAAGAGTATCCTTGCAGTGGTTTGTCAAGATGGCAGACTTAGCTAAGCCTGCTATTGAAGCTGTTCGAAGCGGAGATATTAAGTTCGTCCCCGAAAGATTTGAAAAGAACTACTTCAACTGGATGGAGGATATAAGAGACTGGTGCATATCCCGTCAGCTGTGGTGGGGTCACAGAATTCCGGCGTTTTACTGTGACGACTGCGGCGAGATGGTTGTAACCAAGGACGAAAGCGCAGTTTGTCCAAAGTGCGGCAAACAAATGCGCCAAGACCCTGACACGTTGGATACATGGTTCAGCTCGGCGCTATGGCCGTTCTCAACTCTGGGCTGGCCTGATAAAACCGAAGACCTTGACTACTTCTATCCCACATCAACCCTTGTTACCGGCTACGACATTATAACCTTCTGGGTCTCAAGAATGATCGTTGCGGGCATGGAGCATATGCATGAAAAGCCGTTTGACACCGTTTTGATTCACGGACTGGTGAGGGACTCTCAGGGCAGAAAGATGTCAAAGTCCTTGGGCAACGGTATAGATCCGCTTGAAATTATCGATCAATACGGAGCTGACGCTCTAAGGTTCATGCTCGCTTCGGGCAACTCCCCCGGAAACGACATGAGATATTCCGATGAAAAGGTTAAATCAAGCCGCAACTTTGCAAACAAGCTCTGGAACGCAACAAGATTTATAATGATGAACCTCCCCAATGATATGGAGATCACAGGCGAGCTTCCCGATGCTTTAGCCCTTGAGGACAAGTGGCTTGTTTCAAAGCTCAACACCCTGGCAAAGGAAGTCGGCGACAACCTTGATAAATTCGAGCTCGGCGTTGCTGTTTCAAAGCTTTATGACTTCATCTGGGACGTTTACTGCGACTGGTACATCGAGCTGACAAAGCCGAGGATTTTAGCAGGCGGCGAAACCGCCAAGACCGCTCAGCAGGTTTTGGTTTGGGCTATCTTGAGAATCTTAAAGCTTCTGCACCCCTTCATGCCGTTTATAACTGAGGAAATCTGGCAGGCACTCAAGGGCGAAACTCCATTGATGCTTGAAAAGTTCCCTGTTTATGAGGACAGTCTTTCCTACACTTCGGAGGAATCCGACTTTGAAAAGATTATAACTGCCATCAAGGCAATAAGAAACCGCAGGGCTGAGATGAACGTCCCGCCGTCTAAGAAAGCGGAGCTGTTTATCGAGACTTTAGAATCGGATGTATTCAATAAGGGCATAATGTTCTTTGAAAGACTTGCTTCTGCTTCAAGCGTTGAGATATCCGAAAGCGTTGACATCCCCGACGCCTGCACCGTTGTTACCGACTGCGCAAGACTTTTCATCCCAATGAGCGAGATTATCGACAAGGATAAGGAGCTTGCAAGGCTGAATAAGGAAAAGGCATCGGTATTGAAGGACATCGAGATAATTTCAAAGAAGTTAGGAAACGAGGGCTTCCTGGCAAAGGCTCCCGAGCAGCTTATCGAGTCGGAAAAGCTCAAGCTCGAAAGGGCAAATGAAAAGCTTGCGAAGATTGAACAGTCTATGCTGGCGTTTATGTGAATATACAGTAATGAATATTGATTTGAATGCTTGACGAATATGGCAATGACGTGTTATAATGTTTACGGAGCTTATCGGGCAATTTCTTTTATACACCACACCGCATACGCATAAGAGTAATCAGATTTGTGTGTTAAGTTTTACGTTGAAAGAATTGAAAGGAGTATTAAACATGGTACAAACAGATAGCCAATTCAAGGCGTTCATAAGATTCGTACTTGATGCTCTTCGAGATATTGCTGCCGAAAAGGATGAAAAGATTCGGACGGCGAAGATGGAAAAGGTATTAGATAATCTTCAAAAAACGCTTGAAGACTAACTCAAGAATTAAAAAAAGAGCCGTCGGGTGAGGTTGCTCGGCGGCTCTTAAAGCTAAGAAAATGAGTTATTTAGCATAGAAAGGCAGGACCATATGGCTTCATTCGGACGAAAGCATCCGCTTTTGGCGGGAATACTAACAGACGTTGTATTTGAACTATCAATGATGATTACGGCTACATTGCTGGTGATGTTTGCGCCGTCATTTTTCATGAGCAACGGAGACTTTGTGTATCAGGGAACGGTCGAGTGCTTTGTGGCGCTGGCAGGCATAGGGCTTGTATACTTATTCAAGCTCGACGGTATGTTTAACGAGCGCGGCAGCGGATTTTTCGGCGGGCTGTTTGTAGGACTGTATTTTATAGTAATTTCGCTGTTTTCGCTTGCCGTAACGGGCTTACAGGCATTTGCGACAAACCCCAACCCACAGTTTGAGCCGGGCTGGAAAATAGCCGTTTACTTTATAACTATGATGCTTGT
Organism: Ruminococcus sp. UBA7158; assembly: GCA_002491605.1. Taxonomy (GTDB): domain Bacteria; phylum Bacillota; class Clostridia; order Oscillospirales; family Ruminococcaceae; genus Faeciplasma. Next base: position 69,129 of record DKWG01000014.1, on the reverse strand, counting down.
GGGCTTGGCGGAGGAGATATTCTTCCGAGGAGTCGTTTCAAATCTTTTTTACGAAAAGCACGCAAACGATCCGGCAGGAGTGTGGACTTCTGTTATAGCAACCGGCTTGATATTCGGCTTAATGCACCTTACAAACGCTCTCGGCTCCGATCTTGAGGGCGTAATCGTTCAGGTGTTCGCCGTCTCTGCAATGGGAATGGCGCTTACCGCTGTTTACTACAGATGCCGAAATATCTGGGCGATGGTATTTATCCACGGCTTCTTAGACATATGTGCGGCGTTCACCTCGGGAATACTTCAGGGCGGCTCTATATCTGCAGAAATCGGAAGCTACGACGTCAGTCAGTGTATAAGTGCTGCTCCTTACGTTATTTTGACACTTGTCCTGCTCAGACCCTCAAAGATTCAGGAGATTGTTAAAAAGCACCCGAAAAATGCACAAATCGTAGCGGAAAATGAGCTTTCCGATATGCTCGATGACAGGATCAGGTCCTCTAAGCGTTCAAAGCTCGGCTGCGCAGCTGCGGTTGTTTCGGCAGTTATAATTATGTCGTCTCTTCTCATGACAGCGATATACGTCAGCGGAGGCTTTGACGGCTCGGTTAATCGGTCGGATGTATTGCAGATGTCTCATGCAGGAGAATGGAACGGTGAAGATCGGTTTGAATACACTTCGAAAGAGTTCACAGCCGAAAGTGCCGATTACCGCATGACTATAAGAAGCTTCCCGACAAATAAAAGCACATATGTTACCGTGTCTGTGGTAGACCAAAACGGCATTAAATACTACACTCAGAGCTTCGGAGGAGTCAACAGCACGGCAGTTGAGCTCAGTCTTTACTCTGATAAGACGTACAGGGTTGTTTTAGAGTACGATTACTCGTCGGTAGAGGAATATACAATTTGCAGCTACAGCACAACTGTTGTTATTTCTAAGCTGTGATATCATGTGCCCTCAGTCTTTATGAAAAGCTATGCGTTCGGATTCACCGTGATAGGTGTATTTAGGAGCATTGCAATGCAGCTTGCTGAGCTATAATTGCGCAGCTTCGACACATGATTTTACAATCTGTCAAATTGCATAGTTTTGCTCCCTATATTTGTCAAAATCGTAGATTCGTGTGCGAGCACTTGACAATATGACAAATCGGTGCTATAATTATTGACATAAAGGGAGTAGTTAACACGTTGAACGTGTGGACTCATCGTCATAACAGCTTAATTTTTAAGCTCGGTGCGTCCGATACCAATAGGCTTCACCTAAAGGGATTATACAAGACTTTTATCATCCGGTTATGATAGAAGTCTTTTTCATACCCAAATATAAAGCAATCTGTCATAACACTGATTTTAAGCAAAGGCGTCACTAAAAATCGCTTTTTATATAAGCCTTGCAGCCGCCTTTTAAACGCTAATCAGTATAAGGATGAGCTTCCGGATTCAAAAAAGGAGGTTGATTCAGGTAAGATTTGCTTAACACCGCACACACATCATCAGTCGCCAACCGTTTATAAGTTACTAATTAAGAAAGGGAATTGACATGGAAATTTTAGGAATTGTAATTATTGCTGTTGTTGCAGCGTTGCTTGTACTTTTGTTCTGCGGATACTTAAAAGCTCCGCCGGACACAGCGTACATAATTTCGGGTCTGGGCAAAAAGCGTATTTTAATCGGTAAAGCAGGCTGGAGAATACCGTTCTTTGAAAGAGTCGATAAGCTCAGCTTGAGAGTTATGCAGGTTGACGTTAAAACCTCCGAGGCTGTACCCACCAACGAATTCATCAACGTAAGCGTTGACGGCGTCGCCAACATCAAGATCTCATCAAACCCCGAGCTTTTAAAGCGTGCTTCCGAATCGCTTTTAGGTCTGCGTCAGGCGGATCTTGTCAGCTTGGTAACTCAGGTCTTGGAAGGAAATATGCGTGAAATCGTCGGCTCGGTCGGTCTTAAGGAAATGGTTCAGGACAGACAGGGCGTTGCCAAGAAGATTACCGAAAACGTTGTTCCCGACATGGAGAAGTTGGGTATAGAGGTTGTAAACTTTAATATTCAGAACTTTAAGGACAACGCCGGCACTATCGAGAATATGGGTATTGACAACGTTGAGCAGATAAGAAAGAACGCTCAGATTGCCAAGGCAAACGCTCAGCGTGACATTGCAATAGCTTCAGCCCACGCTCAGGAGGAAGCCAACGCAGTTAAGGTTCAGGCAGATAAGAGGATTGCCGAGCAGAACGCCGAGCTTGCCATTCAGCAGGCTCAGGTGAGAATCGCTGCCGACACCAAGAAAGCAGAAGCAGACGCTGCGTATTCAATCCAGCAGGAAAGCCAGAGAAAGACAATAGAAATAACCAAGGCTAACGCTGATATTGCCCGCCGTGAAAAGGAAACCGAGCTTGCCGAGCGTGAAATCGCAATTCAGGAAAGAAAGCTCGACGCTGAAATCAAGAAGCAGGCTGACGCTATGAAGTATAAGGCTGAAAAGGAAGCCGAGGCAGACCTCATTCGCCGTCAGAGAGATGCAGAGGCCAAGAAGTATGAAGCTATGCAGGAGGCTGAGGCAAGAAAGGCTGAGGCTGAAGCTCTGCGCTTTGCAATGGAGCAGGAGGCTGAAGGTATCAGAGCCAAGGGTATGGCTGAGGCAGAGGCCATTGAGAAGAAGGCTCAGGCTCAGAAGAAGATGGGCGAAGCTTCTATTATTGAAATGTATCTCGCCGCCTTGCCCGAGGTTGTTAAGAACGCCGCAGGTCCTTTGGCGCAGACTGATAAGATCGTTATGTACGGCGACGGAAACGCAACTAAGCTCGTCAAGGACGTTATGGGTTCAGCGAGCCAGATCATCGAAGGCGTTAAAGAGTCGACTGGTATTGACATAACAAGCGTCATCGGCGGAATGCTCGGCGGAAGAGCCGTAAGCTCAGTTGCAAACGCAGGAGCTGAGAGTGTTCAGAATTCGGTTTCTGTTGATGAGTAAAGCTTTAAGTTGATTTATATGACTGTGCGAGGGTCGGAATAATATCCGACCCTCTCATTATACCTAATGCAGATATAGAGAACCGATATAAATACCGCCGCCCAAAGCCGATGTCCCGTTGCGGACTCCCGGCTTTATTTTGATTGTCCTTTTATATAATTGATATGAGCTGAAATTGAAAAAATCGGCATTTTGTCGATTGACAAGGCAGTCTGCGTGTGCTAAAATATAAAATCGATGAGCAAAGGCGTTCATTCAACTAAAGGGATATTATCGTTTTTCGGCGGAAGCCGCATGGCGAATCCTTTGTTTGAATGAGCGCCTTTCTACTTTTTTGCATGGCGGAAAGGCAACAAAAGTCAGAAACTGATTTTAATGAAATCGTATACGCCGCACGGCGGAATTTCAAAGCCGGCAAAAACTTGACTTTGTGAGAAAGGTATGGTCATAAATGGAATATTCAAAGGACGAAATAATGCAGTATATTGCAGAGGAAGACGTTAAGTTTATCAGGCTTGCCTTTACGGACGTTTTCGGAAGGCAGAAAAACATCTCAATAATGCCTGACGAGGTTGAGCGTGCCTTTGACACAGGCATAGCCTTTGACGCCTCCGCAATTTCAGGCTTCGGGGACGAAAGCAGCTCGGACTTATTTTTGCACCCCGATTCGTCGACGATAACGGTTCTGCCGTGGCGTCCCGAGCACGGAAGGGTTGTAAGAATGTTTTGCTCAATTAAGCACCCCGATGGCACGCCGTTTGAAGCGGATGCAAGGGCAATACTTAAAAATGCGGTTGAGGACGCTAAAAGAGAGGGCGTTTCGTTTTCCTTCGGAACAGAAATGGAATTCTATCTTTTTAAACGCGATGAAAACGGCGAGCCGACCAAGGCTCCGTATGACAACGCAGGATATATGGACATCGCCCCGGACGACAAGGGCGAAAACGTCAGACGTGAGATTTGTCTTACCCTTGAGAGAATGGGTATAAAGCCGGAAAGCTCCCACCATGAGCAGGGACCCGGTCAGAACGAGATTGACTTTAAATACTCCGACCCGCTTACATCTGCCGACAATGCGGTGACATTCCGCTCAGTCGTCAGCACAATTGCCGCAAGAAACGGTTTATTTGCCGACTTTTCACCCAAGCCGCTTGACGGCCACCCCGGAAACGGTATGCACATGAATATGTCTGCAAGGCTTATCGGCGGCGGTGAATTAATGCCAATGCTTATAGCAGGGATTCTTGCCAATATAAATGATATGACTGTATTTTTAAACCCTGTTGATGACTCCTATAAGCGCTTCGGCGAGCTTAAAGCGCCAAAGTATATTTCTTGGTCAAAAGAAAACCGCTCGGCGCTGATAAGAGTTCCTGCGGCTGTCGGCAAGTTCAAAAGATTGGAGCTTCGCTCGCCCGACCCTATGTGCAACCCCTACTTAGCCCATGCGCTGATGATAAGAGCAGGATTATATGGCATCAGGAACAAAATCGAGCTTCCCGAGTCCGCAGATATCAATTTCTATACTCTGCCGCAAAACGAGAGGGATAAATGTATCGCCCTGCCGAAATCGCTTGCTGAAGCAAAAACAGCGGCGGCAGTCAGCGGATTTATAAATGAATGTCTGCCCAAAAGGATTATTGATTGTTATACGGATTGATTTTTGCATGGTGAATTAAGAAATCGCCGGTGATGCCGCAGGACTTTCGGAACATGGATTTCATAGCGTTAACGGGGGAGGTGCTTTTGTGGATTTTAAAGAGCGTGTATACAGCGTTTTGATAGTTTCATCGGCTGAAAAATTCAATCAAACGCTTATTAAGCTTCTCCCTGAAAGCCTATACTGCCCTGTTGATGTTGTCCTAAACGAAGCCGACGCAAGAAGACGGCTTTTGGAAAACAGCTTTGACATAGTTGTTGTCAACACTCCGTTGCCCGAGGATTTCGGAACAAGATTAGCCCTTGATATCTGCGAGAGCAGTCGAACAGGAGTATTACTGCTTGTTAGAGCGGAGCACTACCACGACATCAGCGCAAGGGTTGCTCCTCTCGGAGTTATAGTTTTATCCAAGCCGACAACAGCGCAGGTCTTTTCGCAGTCGATGCTGCTGCTTTCGGGAACGAGCGAAAGACTCAGGCGTTACAGCGAGAAAAACGTGTCGGTAGAAGAAAAAATGGCTCAGATACGAACGATAAACCGAGCAAAGCTTTTGCTCATAGACCGTCTTAAGATGACGGAAAAGGACGCCCACCGCTATATTGAAAAGCAGGCTATGGACAGATGCGTGACACGTCTTGAGGTCGCAAACGGCATACTTTCAACTTACGAGTGACACTTTATACAATTGCATAAATATATCATAAAGGGGGACAAAGCGTTATGACAAAATATATTTTTGTGACAGGCGGAGTTGTTTCGGGACTTGGAAAGGGAATAACCGCAGCTTCTCTGGGCAGACTTTTAAAGGCAAGGGGGCTGAAGGTTGCGGCGCAGAAATTAGACCCGTACATAAATGTCGACCCGGGAACAATGAGCCCGTATCAGCACGGCGAGGTATACGTCACTGAGGACGGCGCAGAAACCGACCTCGACCTCGGTCACTACGAAAGATTTATCGATGAGGACTTAAACAAGTATTCAAACCTCACCACCGGCAAGGTATACTGGAACGTTTTGAACAAGGAACGCAGGGGAGAGTATTTAGGCTCAACAGTTCAGGTTATACCGCATATAACAAATGAGATTAAAGATTTTGTATACCGTGTCGGCAAGACTACTGACGCCGACGTTGTCATAACAGAAATCGGCGGAACGATAGGCGATATCGAATCCCAGCCGTTTTTAGAGGCGGTAAGGCAGATATCTTTAGAGGTCGGACGTGAAAACAGTCTGTTTATCCATGTAACCCTTGTGCCGTTTTTAAGCGGCTCGGACGAGCATAAATCCAAGCCGACCCAGCACTCTGTCAAAGAGCTTTTGAGCATGGGTATAAACCCCAATATCATAGTTTTGCGCTGTGACAGACCTCTTGAGGAGTCGATATTCAAAAAGATATCGCTTTTTGGCAACGTCAAGCCGGACTGTGTTATAGAAAACATAACCCTGCCCTGCCTTTATGAAGCTCCCTTGATGCTTGAAAAGTCAAACTTTTCATCGGTTGTTTTAAGAGAGCTTGGCATAAACGCACCGGAACCGGAGCTTTCGGAGTGGTGCGAGATGGTTAAAAGAATTAAGTCGAGGGAAAAAGAGGTCCATATCGGTCTTGTCGGAAAGTATGTCAAGCTGCATGACGCTTATTTATCTGTTGCCGAGGCTTTGCGCCACGCAGGCTACACCTTAAACGCCCACATCAGAATACACTGGATAGATTCAGAAAGCTTAACAGAAGAAACTGCCGACAGCGAGCTTTCAGGTGTTGACGGCATAATAGTTCCCGGCGGCTTCGGCGGAAGGGGAATTGAGGGCATGATTCTTGCGGCTAAGTATGCAAGAACGCATAATAAGCCCTACTTCGGAATATGCCTCGGAATGCAGATAGCCGTTATTGAGTACGCAAGAGACGTTGCAGGAATTTCGGATGCTCATTCCGGCGAGTTCGACGAGCAGTGCAAAAATAAGGTTATAGACTTCATGCCGGGACAGTATACAGATATTGACAAGGGCGGAACCCTAAGGCTCGGCGCATACCCCTGCATAATTGAAAAGGGAACAACAATGGAGCGCTGCTACGGCAGAACCGAAATATCCGAAAGACACCGCCACAGATATGAATTCAACAACGACTACCGTGAGATTTTAACCAAGAACGGTCTGACACTTTCCGGACTGTCGCCCGACAAGCGACTTGTTGAAACGGTTGAGCTTACCGACAGGGACTTCTATGTCGGCGTTCAGTATCACCCTGAGTTCAAGTCAAGACCGAACAGGGCGCATCCGCTGTTTGTCGGATTTGTCAAAGCGGCTTTAGAGTCAGCCGAAAAGAAAAGTCTTTGAAATATATTCAGATAACAAATTTTTGAAAAGGAATGGTCATAAGAATGCACGATATTTATGAAAACCCACTGTGCAAGCGCTATGCGAGCCGTGATATGCAAAAAATATTCTCCGACGACAGAAAGTTTTCAACATGGCGCAAGCTCTGGATAGCCTTGGCTGAGAGCGAAATGGAGCTGGGGCTTGACATAACCCAAGAGCAGATAGACGAAATGAAGGCTCATATTTATGATATCGACTATGAGCTGGCGGCAAAGCGGGAAAAAGAGGTTCGCCACGATGTTATGTCGCATATCTATGCCTATGGCTGCGCCTGCCCGAAGGCTAAGCCTATTATTCACCTCGGCGCGACAAGCTGCTATGTCGGGGACAACACAGATATAATCTTGCAGCGTGACGCTTTAAAGCTAATTAAAAGGCTTTTGCTGGCGGCTATATCGGCGCTTGCCGACTTCGCCGAAAAATATAAAGACCTTCCGACACTTGCATACACTCATTTCCAGGCGGCACAGCCTACGACCGTCGGAAAGCGTGCGACACTTTGGATGCAGGATCTGATGATGGATCTTGAGCATCTTCAGTTCGTCCTTGACAACTTAAAGCTGTTGGGGTGCAGGGGAACAACCGGCACAGGCGCAAGCTTTTTAGAGCTTTTCGGGGGAGATCACGAAAAGGTTAAGTCGCTTGAGAAAAAGATAGCTAATAAGCTCGGCTTTGAAGCCTCATACGCCGTAAGCGGTCAGACATATACAAGAAAGGTCGACTACTTCACCCTTAGCGTCCTATCGGGAATTGCCCAGAGTGCGCAGAAGTTCTCCGGCGATATAAGGCTTTTGTCTCACATGAAGGAGTTTGACGAACCGTTTGAATCGGGACAGGTCGGCTCAAGCGCAATGGCATATAAGCGAAACCCCATGAGAAGCGAGCGAATATCGTCCTTGGCAAGATTTGTCATCGCCGACACTATAAATCCCGCCATGACAGCAGGAACGCAGTGGCTTGAGCGCACCTTAGACGACTCGGCAAACCGCAGAATAAGCATACCGGAGGCGTTTTTAGCCGTTGACGGCATACTCAATCTATACATCAACATCATAAGGGGAGTTACAGTTTATCCCAAGGTCATAGAAAAGCATCTTTTAGAGGAGCTTCCCTTTATGGCAACGGAAAATATCCTTATGGACTGCGTTAAAAACGGCAAGGACAGGCAGACGCTTCACGAAGCCATCCGCCGCCACTCTGTAGCCGCAGGTAAGGCGATTAAGCTTGAAGGCGCAGACAACGACCTGCTGGACAGGATAGCAAACGACCCCGAATTTGGTTTGACCCGTGAGGAGATAGATAAAATTATCAAAGAAAGCTCGTTTACAGGCAGGGCTAAGGAGCAGACAGAAGAGTATCTCGAGGTTGTTAAAAAGGTTCTGGATGAGAATAAGGATGTGCTTGGCGAAAGCGTTGCGGCGCAGATAAACGTTTGACTTTGTTAAGAAAGGAAAGAATATAAATATGCTTACAGCAATAGTTGGAATTAACTGGGGCGATGAAGGAAAGGGAAGAATGGTTGACCTTCTTTCTGCGGATTATGATGTTATATGCCGCTATCAGGGAGGAAACAACGCCGGTCACACCGTTATAAACGACAAGGGCAAGTTCATTTTAAACCTTCTGCCGTCCGGAATTCTCCGTGAGACAACCGTCAACGTCATGGGAAACGGAATGGTTGTCGACATTGAGCATCTGACCAACGAAATCGCCGCACTCAGAGAAAAGGGCATAGCAATAACCCCCGACAATCTGAAAATCAGCGAAAAGGCTGTTATCTGCCTGCCGTATCACAGAATGCAGGACATCATGGAGGAAGACCGCTTAGCCGATAAAAAATACGGCTCGACAAGGCGTGGAATTGCGCCGGTCTATGCCGATAAGTACATGAAAAAGTCCATCAGGATGGAGGACTTGTTCAGCCCTGAAACCCTTGAGGAAAAGGTTAATGACATCATCGAGTGGAAAAACATAACCACTAAGGGTTATGGTAAGGAGCCTATTTCAGCTAAAGAAATGCTCGACTGGCTCAAGACCTACGGCGACATCATCAAGCCATACGTTACGGATGTGTCAAAGTATCTCTACGACGCCGCTGAAAGCTCCGAAAACATAATGTTTGAAGCCCAGCTGGGAGCGTTAAGGGATATCGACTTCGGAATTTATCCGTACACCTCATCATCGTCCACAATTGCAGCGTATGCACCCATCGGCTCTGGAATCCCGGGACTTAAGCTTGACAACACGATAGGAATCATGAAGGCATATTCCACCTGCGTCGGCGAGGGACCTTTTACTGCTGAGATGTTCGGCGAGGAGGCTGAGCGCCTGCGTGAAGCAGGCGGAGAGTACGGCGCGGCGACAGGCAGACCCAGAAGGGTAGGTCCTTTTGACGTTGTTGCTTCAAGATACGGCGTTATGGTTCAGGGTGCCGACAGCATCGCCTTGACCAAGCTGGACGTTTTATCGTACATGGATAAGGTTCCGGTATGCGTTGCATATGAGGTTGACGGCGAGATTATTCATGACTTCCCGACAGGCGACAGATTAAACCGTGCAAAGCCGGTGGTTGAATATCTTCCGGGATTCGGTGACGTTTCAAAGTGCCGCAGCTATGACGAGCTGCCCGAAGCCGCCAAGGAATATATCAAGTATATCGAGCAGGCAGTCGGAGCGAGAGTAGAGTATGTCTCGGTCGGAGCAGGCAGAGATGAGTACATCAAGGTTTGACTGAAAAATATTGATTGAATTAAAAATAAGCGAAAGCAGGAGAGTGTATTCTCTCAGCCTTCGCTTATTTTTTATTTATCCAAGCTTTTTACTGCTTCATAAACCGCCGTAGATATTTCCTCAGGCGTTCCCGAAGCGTCTAAAATTTTAATATTGTGGTCGGGCAGAAGCTTAAAGACCTCTAAGTACTTTTGACGTATGCGCTCAAGGGATTCAAGCTTTTCATAAATCTCCCTCGAAGCCCGTCCCGATTGAATTCTTTGGTCGCAAACCTTGGGGTCAACGTCGAGATATATGCACAGGTCAGGTTTTAAAATGTCAGGACAGTTGAGGTTTGAATCCATAACCCACTTAAGGCTTGTATCCATGCCCTGATATGCAAAGGACGAATAGTAATACCTGTCGCAGATGACAGTTACGCCGCTGTCAAGCAGTTTTTTTATTCCGACAACGGGATTGGAGCAGTGCACTGCTCTGTCGGCTAAAAACAGAGTGGCAAGCTCGGCGGGAGTTCTTTTTGTCATGCCGCCTAATGTGTCTCGGACAAGCCCACCTGTGGCAAACTGAGTCGGCTCTGCGGTGACAAAAATCCTTGCGCCGTTTGCTTCAAGCCGTTTTGAAAGAAGGCTTATCTGCGTGCCCTTGCCTGAGCCGTCTGTGCCTTCAAAAACTATAAAAAGTGGTTTCATATCACATTTTCCTTTAGCTGTTCAATGGAGTACACATTGATTATATATGTTTGCGGCTTGTTAGTCAATAATTAAGGGCTAAAAACTGAACATAAAAAAGCGACTTCGCCTGAGACGGAATTAATCCAAGCAGTTCGTTCATATGATAATACCACGGGAGCTTTAATTTCATATTCGGAAATACTTCAGTTTGTATGGCAGGTTGATAACGGTATAGACACGATATTTTTACGAGGGGAAAGTGATTATATATGCTTTTTCAGATGCTTACGGCGATTTTTGACAAGCTTTTGTGGTTTGCTTTACATATCGAGGATAAAAATGCCTTTCCGAAGCCATTGGGGGCGCAGGAGGAAGCAAGGCTGTTTAAGCTCAGCACCGAAGGCGACCAAAGCGCCAAGGATAAGCTGATTCTTCACAATATGAGGCTTGTTGCCCATATTGCAAAAAAGTATTACCTGACCGGCGAGGAACAGGAGGAGCTTATTTCTATCGGAACAATAGGACTGATAAAAGCGGTGTCTACCTTTAAGTGCGACAAGGGAAACCGATTTGCGGCATATGGGTCGAGATGTATTGAAAACGAAATACTCATGTATTTAAGAAACATCAAAAAGACCTCGCAGGAGGTTCATTTTGATGAGCCTATAGACACCGACAAGGACGGCAACCAGCTCACGCTTATGGACATAATAGCCGCCGACAACGATATCTGCGACGAGGTGGATCTGGTTTTGGATTCGCAAAAGCTATACAAAGCAATCGACGGAGTTCTTGACGACAGGGAAAGGCTTATAATAGTGCTGAGATACGGCTTAAACGCAGCAAAGCCGCTGACACAAAGAGAGGCAGCGGCTTTGCTCGGAATTTCAAGAAGCTATGTTTCAAGGATTGAAAAGCGTGCTATTGATAAGCTTAAGATGCAGTTTTGAACATACATCGTATCACACTTTTCATATAAAATGCAAGCGCAATTTATACACTTTTCAATATATTTCAGGCGTAAATAAATACACTTTTCAATACATTTTACCCGTGTAAAAACACACTTTTCAATATTATTGTACAGCCGTAATCCCGTTTTGTCAATGATGATTTGCTTTGAATAAGGTCAAAATGGCAATTATTTATTCAAAACGGCAACTCCGACATTGAGATACAGGGCAAATAAGCACCACGCAAGGTATGGCACAAGCAAAAGTCCTGCGGTTTTATTGAGCTTGTAAAACTCGATGATGTTTGCAATTATCAGAAGAATTAAAACGCCCAGTACGATAGCCGCTGCGGTAAAATAGTGGAATCTGAAGAATACTATCGGCCAGCAGAAGTTGACGAAAAGCTGATACCAATAGGTCTTAAGTGCATCGTTGAACTTGCATTCCGATTCTTTATATATGATGTAGCTTGCTATACCTATCATGATATATAAAATGTTCCACACAACGGGAAATACCCAGTCAGGAGGGTTGAGAGGAGGAGTTTTATAATCGCTTGAAAGATTGCCTCCTGCTAAAAGTGCAGACAGTCCGCCGACCGCAACAGGTATAAGTGCGAAAACGACGGGCATAAGCTTTGAGTTCTTTTTCATATTCGGTTGTCCATCCTTTTAAATGTGATTTTCAAATTAATTATATGCTTGTGTGTGGACAAAAATACGCTGCCGTGCTACAATATGGATATGTAAAACGTTGAAAATGAATTGTTAAAGTCTGATAATTTTTTGATGCGATTTAAAAAACCGAGATAAAAGGAATGATAGTTAATGAAAACACTGCTTCATATATGCTGCGCACCCTGCTCGCTGATGTGCATAGAAACACTCAGAGGTGAGGGTATAGACGTTTCGGGGCTTTGGTACAACCCCAATATTCATCCCTATCAGGAGTACAAAGCAAGACGTGATACGCTCATTCAGCACGCTGAATCGATTGATATGCCGCTTTTTGTGACCGATGACTACGGATTAAGAGAGTTTGTCAGGCTTGTATACCCGGATTTGGAGGACAGATGCCCTAAGTGCTATGATATCCGCCTTGACTATGCGGCAAGGTATGCCCATGACAACGGCTTCGACAGCTTTTCAACATCCCTTTTAATAAGCCCGTATCAAAACCACGAGCTTATTATTAAGACTGCTGAGGAAAAGGCGAATAAATACGGCGTTGAATTTTTGTACCGTGACTTCAGACCGTATTTCAGGGAAGGGCAAAAAAGGGCAAGAGAGCTCGGATATTATATGCAAAAATACTGCGGCTGCGTTTTCAGCGAAGAAGAGAGGTATTTGAAGAAAAAGTGACATGGTTATAGCTGTGTTATGATAAAAAACAGTCCTGCGCCGTTAGGGGTGCAGGACTGTTTTGAAATTTCGGTGAATTTTGCAAAGCAGTATTACTTTTCTGTCTGCAAAACGCTTTGCCATTCAGCTTCCTTGAATCCGACCAGAACATCAGTATCGGTCACAAGTATCGGGCGCTTAACGAGCATTCCGTCTGTGCTTAAAAGTTTAAGCATTTCCTCCTCGCTCATATCGGGGAGCTTTTCCTTTAAATTGAGACTTTTATAGAGGAGACCGCTTGTGTTGAAGAACCTTTTAAGCGGAAGTCCGCTTTTTTTATACCACTCACGCAGCTCTTCAAGGGTGGGATGAAACTTGTCAAGATTAATGGA